>NZ_JBIDFJ010000001.1:0-332624 GCF_046635705.1 Gilliamella sp. CG25
GCTGAAAACCAGACTGACATCACGGCATTAAAAAACATCACACTGGCATCGGGCGATGCGATAGGGTTATTTGCTCATAAATCGGGGATGAAGGTTTTTGCCAACCAAGGGGATATTGAAATACAAGCCCAAAATGCCAACCTGAATATGGCAGCGAAACAAAATGTCAATATTGACAGTGTAGACGGCAAAATGACGTTAACCGCCAGTAAAAAAATCACCTTAATGTGTGGCGGTTCGTATATTGAAATTAGCGAAAAAGGCATTGTACTGGGTACACCGAATAATGTGTACATGAAGTGTAATGTCCTACAAAAAATGGGGGCAACAACGATAAATAGCGCCTTGTTAGCGTTACCCGATATGATAGGTGATTATGCCGTGAAATTTATCTGCAAAGATGAAACCGGAAAAATCTATGCCAACGAGCCTTACATTGCCACGCTGCCTGACGGTAGAAAAGTGCAAGGTAAAACAGATGAAAAAGGATATACAAAAGCCTTTAATACTATAAATGAAAACGAAACAATAACCATAGAAATGATAAGCAGGCTGTTAATTATGCCTAATAACAATGGAAACTCAGAAAGTGGACCTGTATTTACAGCCCAAACAACAAAACCTGAAGGTGGAAATATTGCTGTTCAAGAAGTCGTGCTAAAAAATGTGCCAACGCCTCTATTTGTGCTATTTGCTTATGGTGGCACTGGCGCATCGGACTTTGAAAAAGCAGCAAAACATAAACGGTTGAGGCTATTAAAAAAATATCCAGATGCTGAAGTAAGAATTATTAAAGGATTTCTTTATCCAAATGAATTTAAAGCTGAATGGACAAAACTATATAATGAATTAACTAACTCAGAAACGGCTTATAAATATGCATTGTGGCAAGTTCATTATTTTGGTCATGGTGGACCTGATAAACTTAATTTAAAAGGTGACGGAAATGATATCTATTTTAACGATGAAGACAATATGGAACGTTTACCTTGGCATCCAAATGAAGGCATTATGGTATTACACTCCTGTCGGGGTGGTGCTTATGAAGATCTTGAAAAAAAAGAACTGAGAAATACAAAAATGTGTTTAGCTAATGTCATTTCAATGCAACAAGAAACTCGTTGTTTAGGACAAGTGACTTATGCTAATTTTGCAGCCAATGTTGACGAGTGTAATAATATTTTAGTTGCTACTTCAAGTCAAGGAATGATTCCGGCGCCTACCCCTTCACTAGATAGCGCTTCTTATAAATATCGACCAGAAAGAAAGTTAAATAGTGTACTTCTGTATATTACTTCTTGTGCCTTATGGGGATATGCTTTATTCACTGGTAAAACACATCGAAAGACGTTAGCTAGAATGAAGGAGTATAAAAATAGAATGATTGAACAAGAACAGGTAATGAATGCTATCTATCCCATTTATGAAGAAATAAAAAAACTTGCACCGAAAAATCAAATACTACCTTGCCGAGTTTTTAATAAAGGAGAACTAGAAGAACGTATTGTTGAAGTAGATGTGTTTAATCAAAATGATTTGGAGTATCTTTAATGAAGTATCCAGCTAAAAAAAATAAATCAATACGGAAAAAATTACCCATTTTTGTCATTATTTTGGGTTTTATTATCGGTATTGGCCTTATATATTTAAGCAGTGATAATTCAAAAAAACGAAACCATGAACTTAATCAACCGGAAAATTTAATTATGGATTTTACAATTTACCCTTCAACCATTCCTGAAAATCAATTATTACGTATACACGAAGCTAAAAAGCTGTATGAATCAGCCTTTGACGATCAAGTATTCCATGCGGTAGTTAGTCCGGACAACTTAGTCAAATTTTTAAAACATGCCTGGCAATGGGATAAAAATGCCATGCCGTATTATTATTCTCTCCTTAATTGGCATAAATTCTTTGATGAAGATTACAAAGAAGAAGGGATGATCTCATTTACAGAATTTATGGATAAGTATCGGGATCAGCTAGTGGATAATACAGGTAAACCGTTAGTAGAACCAGAGGTGTTTAAAAGTTCACAAATAAAATGGTATTTAAGGGATCGGTTTGCCGATTTAAAATATCCCTATTTTGCCTATGAAAAAGGTTGGCAAATGGGTTTTTGTGGGTATGATGAACAAGGTATGGCACGCCCCTGTCCAGATGAGCAATTAGAAAAAAGTATTGAGTATTTTAATTACGCCATTGAAGGTGGCTATCACTGTTACGAACATTTGATTGCGCGAATGTTATTTCAACAAGCAGCTCACTATAAAGATCAGAAATATGAACAGCTGAATAAATTAACTGAATACCGCAGAGCATTAAAATCAGACGATTTAAAACAGGCGATAGATTATGCCCAGCTAATGGCAGAGCATAGCTCAATAATAGGCATATTGCGTATGACTGAAGCCTATTTATATGGTTTAGGACGGGAGCAAGATCCGGTTAAAGCCTATGCCTGGTCACTGTTAAGTGATTATGCAAAACAAAAAATTATCGAGATAGGCAGGAATTTAGCGTGGTATGCTTATCAACTACCGCCGGTTTGGGAATATAACAAAGAAATCCAAAATCGTTTAGAGCAACAGCTTACCCCAGCCGAAAAACAAGTGGCATTAGACTATTTGGAAACGCTGAAAACCAAAGTGGTCACATGGAATTATAATAAATGGCGAGATCAGATAGATGATTTTCACCCTAAACCTTAGACGGAATCATGTTTCAACTACAAATGAGCGTTTGCTTGTGTGGCGCAAGTGGATACTCAAAAGTCAGAAAAGTGTTAGACGAATGGTGGCATGAACCGCAAGTGACCCCGACCAACTTATGTATGCGAACCTACCTATTTAACAACAAAGCGTTAATCGCCGATATTAACGAATACTTGGATATTCAACAAAACATAGCGATTAATGAGTCTGCTGATAATAATAGCCATCAGCCAAATGTCGATAAAGCGATTAACTTACTCAACAAATTGACTAAACATGTTAATCGGACAGGGTCGATTATCAATCAGATAGCGGATCGCGGTTTTCCAATAGCATTGTTATCGGTTACCTTTGCTGATCTTGTCAGAAGTTTTTTAAGAGTCACGACTCAAAAATTTAATCAAACAATTCAAAACCGCCTAGGCAACTTAATTTTTGCTAAAATTAGTGATAAGGCATTAGAAATGTATGAATCGGGCTATAATATCAACGGACATTCTTTTACAGCCACCCCTAAACGAGGCGCTCCACAAATAACACGGGTTGCGCGTGAAAATTTTAATCATGCCGATTTAGTCAATACCAAAATCGCCATGATGGTATTTGCATTTAGTAGCTACGAAACTCTCAAAAAATTAATCGATGGTAAATGGAATGGCACACGGGAATTAGCCGAATTAACCGCATCCCTAATGGCAAGTGCAGCAGCGGGCACGCAAATCCTGACCAGTGCAATCAAAAGTTGTATCGACAATAACCCAACATCAAAAACTGCTACCGTAACCTATAATGCGTTTGGGCGATTATTTTTATGGTCGGCGAGTTTTGCGTTGATGGCTGGAGGAGTATCGGCGGTATTGGATTTTTGTGATGGTACAAAAAAACTTATGGGAAATAGTCCTATCATAGGAATTGCATATTATGTGAGAGGTCTAGCAACTCTTTCACTAAGTATTTCACAATTTGCAGTTGCTTTAGGGGCATTAGTGCCATGGTTAGATAATATTATCACGACCAGTATCGAACGAACTATTTGGGTCAAAATGGCTGAAATCGGGTTAGTCATCGGTCGGTTTGCCATTGGTCGAGGTGCAGTGGTGTGGCTGGCGGCAATTAATTTTTACGCGTCTATAATTATAATTGTGGTCAGTGTTTGCATGATTATTTTTGATGACAATGCCATGCAAAAATGGTTTGATCGCTGCTGTTTTAGTAAAGACCTTGAACGTAAAAAATTTAAAGATTTAGGCGAAGAACTCACAGAATGGCATCAAGCACTACAGGAGACTTTTTAATATGTACGTAGGCGAATTTTTATTATGGTTTGGTAACGCCATGAAATCCGAAACCCGTAAAAAATTAAAAATGGGCTATAACCATGCCGATATGATACTCAAAGAAGTGCAAAAAGACTATACCCAAGAATCGGTCAGTGATAACCCCAGACCAATAGGGCCTTACTACGCGTATAACGATCGCTATTTAGAAATTCGAGGCGGAATGTTTGAGAATTTTCGAGGTATTTTGACATGGATTAGTTTACTTATATTTCTGATACCTATAAGTTCTGCTTATAATTCTATATATAGTTTTATTTTGTTGTATAATGATCAAACAGATAAAGTTGCAGGTTACACAACGGCTGTTATATTTTTTACATTTATATTTTTAATTTCAATTTATTTATGCATCCGCTATTTCCGTTATATTTACCGTTTTGAACTCTTCACCATACGCCATATTCGGGTACGCTTTAATCGGGTGACACGGCAAGTCTATATTCAGCGCCCTAAATACTGCGGTGGTACGGTGGTGTTTAAATGGGAACATATTATGCCGTCGAACTTTGGCGAGACTGGCTCGGATATGGGTGGCACTAATATGGTTAATTTAATGACCTTTCACCCGTATAAAACCGGCTTTCCGATTGCCCACTCCGTCGGCATCGGCAAAAACACCTATAACCCACAAGACTATAAAGACGAATGGGAATTTATCCGCCGTTATATGGAGCACGGACGGGACAATCTGCCTAAACCCCGTTTAAGCACCCATTTACCCATGCCTTTCCACGGTTTTAGTGGTCATGTAAGCCCGATGATTCATGCAGCAAAAAATGCGTCTACATTTTGGATGTATATTTTATTAATCCCAGTATTTTTAATTTTATTACCGTTTTACACCGTGGGCTACTTTATTTCGGAATGTTTATGCTGGCAACCCCGTTGGCCGAAGGTGATTCGCCAAGCAGGCAAAACAGGCAAACCAGTCCCGAAAGAAACCACCTTATCGGACTATCCAGAAACAGTACAACAAGCCATATTAGACAGCCGTTTAGAATGGGGCGTACGTGACGAAAAGACAGGCAAACTGGTTGATTATGGCAATGGTTAAAATCATAATGCGTACAGATTGTTAGTTTTGATAGTTATAGGATTAAACATAAATTGATGCTAAATACTTGCCTAAATTAAAGGCAAGATCAGCATTTAACCATTCGTCAAAATCAATTACCGAAAAGTAAAATATACCATTGCTATCAAAATCGGTCGGTGCGCCGAGGAGTTGCAAAAGCAGGCTCTACTTAAAAATCTTTTTAAACATAGTTAACATTATGATAAATATAAAATTACATTCCAGATGCGTATTAAAACCAATCGCCTAAAAAAGCATCAATAAATCGGTAGAATTTTACACCTCTCTATTTTAATTAATAAACAATAAGTTATAATTAGAGTGTTCCCTATACACATAGGGATAAACCGGTATTTGTTAAAACTAGTATTTTAGACCATGTGTGTTCCCTATACACATAGGGATAAACCGAACATGACCACTAATCCACAGGATGATAAAAACGTGTTCCCTATACACATAGGGATAAACCGTTACGGGTATTAATTTTTTCCCGTTTAAAACAGTGTTCCCTATACACATAGGGATAAACCGGACAGCCGCTCTATTTACGCGCGAATTGTTTACGTGTTCCCTATACACATAGGGATAAACCGCTTATTCTAAATATTTTGATATAACAAAAGAGGTGTTCCCTATACACATAGGGATAAACCGTGATCATACTTAAACGTTCAGAGGTATATAAACGTGTTCCCTATACACATAGGGATAAACCGCAAACAATGGGTTCAGCTGATGAGCTCAACACGTGTTCCCTATACACATAGGGATAAACCGAAAACAATCAATTTGCAAACGGGTGTTTATCCGTGTTCCCTATACACATAGGGATAAACCGGGTAATTTCTCCATCACCGTGCGCCTGTATTGGTGTTCCCTATACACATAGGGATAAACCACGATTGGGTCGCTGTACGTGAGATTCGAGGCTGTGTTCCCTATATACATAGGGATAAACCGTTCCCTCTTAGTGAAACATAAAACAGAATTAAGTGTTCCCTGTATACACAGGGATAAAACGAAAATTCCCTAGATAAAGATAAAATTGATGAAAATATCAAGTTAAAAAAAAGCTATTGTGATGGTTGAATTCAGGGGAAAACCTGCAAAATTAATTTTGAATAAAAAACCGGCTTGGGAAGGGTTAGGATGGATATAAAACCTAGATGATGATGAAGAATTTGAAACAGAACTAAAAAATATAAAAATTATTTCAATAATTGAAGGTTAAAATCATTGACATTGTACAGGTTTGTTGTACAATGTTTATTGGTTAATTACTTTTAAGAGGAATAATAATTATGAGACATGTTAGTTATTCAGCTGCTCGAGCTAATTTATCAGCAACAATGGACGAAGTTGTAAATGATAGAATGCCCACAGTTATCACAAGACAAAATGGAGATAACTGTATTTTAATGTCGTATGATGATTTTACAGCGTTACAAGAAACTGCATACTTACTACGTTCTCCCGCTAATGCTCAACATTTGTTAAATTCATTAGAACAAATTAATAATGGGAATTTAAAAGAGCGTGTGTTGAATGATGAATAAATTATTTTCCGATGAATCTTGGAATGACTATCTTTATTGGCAAGCAACCGATAAGAAAATGATAAAAAGGATTAATGAACTATTAAAGGATATTAGCAAAACACCTTTTTCGGGAGTTGGAAAGCCCGAAGCATTAAAATTTAATTTATCAGGATATTGGTCAAGACGCATAAACAGTGAAGATAGGTTAGTTTATAAAATTGAAAATAATTGTATTATTATTTTATCGTGTCGTTATCACTATTAATAAAAGCCAACAATAGTTGGCTTTACCATTATTTAATTAAAATATTTAAAAAAATAAGAAATATTACAAATATAAGTAATACTAAATTTACCATTGAATGGGTATTAATTTTCTTTCTTTCGTCTTCTAAATTTATTTTAGCCGCTAAAATTTCCTTTTTTATTAATTCACTGATTTCAGTTGTGGATTTTTCAACATATTTAGTTAATGTTTTTTTACTAGCGGATAATGAAGCGTTTAAACTTTTTTCTGCATATTTTTCTGTAATTTCATCATATTAAGACATAGTAAATTCTAATAATGATTTGCTCTGAACAATATCAAGATAGGATCATCGTTACTAATTAAGATATTATTTTGTTTCCTATACACATAGGGATAAACTGTTGCTGAAATGTATTCTAATAGTGAGAGAATAGGTTGCTTGATTATATGAACTTTTTTCATGATCATAATCCAATACTTGGTATGGCTAATTCATTGATTAATGCATTAGGGATCATTTCAATTTTTCATCCATGTTTTCGTAAATCTTAATCGGCTTAATGGGAACTAGATCTCCATCTTTTACTTTACATTCGGAATTATTACTTGAAACAACCATAATCTGTCCTCTTTCTAGTTTAAAATCTAAAAGAGCTAATGCTCCCTCTGAAGCCAAAGCCACATAATCTCTGGCATCTGGAGGGAACTCGTAATAAACTACTTTGTTATTATATACATACACAACTGTATTAGAGAATTCTTGAGCTATTCCATATCTAGAATTTGGAAAAGATTCTACTTTCTTAACATCAATATTTTGTTCTCGCATTAATGTAATATAACGTCCACTAATACTGCCACTGATTAACCAAACTTCATCCCATTTAAAATTAGTATAATCAGATAAGGTTATGGTTTTAGGATGATTGTTTTTTACATCTTTTAAAACCTTTTCTAAAGGTGTTTTGTTGCAACTGGTTAATGTTACTAGTGACATAAATGTGACTAATAGTAGAAGTATTTTTTTCATTCCTTGTTATTCCAGATTAATTTTGTTTTATATTCTTGTTTAGATTTGATTGAAAGTCCGCTTAATGATTCTATCTTATCTAAAAACTTTATTTTCTTTTTCAACACTGCTTTGATTACTCATTAATACTACGATAAATTACTTACTAAACTGATGATAAGCGAGCGAAAAAACAATCGATATCTTATATTGACAAGATAATAGATATAAAGTTCACATATACAATGACTTTTCTATAACTGAATAATATCTAATTATTTTTATTCGGATTTATTTGGATGTTATAAACCAATTGCGGCTAAGTAAACAGGATGTTCTACTCTGTCGGTCTATTAAAAAGTTCTCATATTTGATAAGTATTAACATGGTATTTACGATACGAACTAAAATAATCGGTAAAAATAGCGTACAATAGCGCAATGTTTACTTGTACATCAGCTTAATTAATTTAGGAAATAAGTATGACCGGCAAATTTATTGTCATTGAAGGACTTGAAGGTGCAGGAAAAACCACAGCAATTAATACTGTTGCGCGTATTTTAAAGCAATCTAATATTGAAGATTTACAATTTACTCGTGAGCCGGGTGGAACACCGATTGCTGAAGCGTTACGTAATATTATTAAAAATGGTTTAGAACATGAGCCATTAACGGATAAAGCTGAATTATTGATGTTATATGCGGCTCGAATTCAACTTATTGATAATGTTATAAAACCCGCTCTTAAAATAGGAAAATGGGTAATAGGTGATCGTCATGATTTATCCACGCAGGCATATCAAGGTGGGGGACGCCAACTTGATAGCGTATTGATTGAAACGTTACAAAAGCAAGTGTTAGGTGATTTTAAACCCGATTTAACTTTGTATTTGGATGTTGATCCAAAAATAGGATTAATGCGAGCAAAATCTCGTGGTCAGCTAGATAGGATTGAGCAGCAATCTATCCTATTTTTTGAACGTACTCGTCAACGCTATTTAGAGCTTGCTATGCAAGATGATACTATTGTGACTATTGATGCCAGTCAATCAATGAATGTGGTAACACAGCAAATTGAAGACGTGTTAACTGCATGGTTATCATTAATACAGGTTAATAATGCATGATCAAAAATGGATATAGTTGGCTCACGCAGCCATATCAGCAATTAGCGACAAGTATTTTACATGATCGAGCCCATCATGCTTTATTAATTAATTATATTCAAGGTAGTGGTGAAAATGAGCTAATTGAGCAATTATCAAATCGTTTATTATGCCAAGCATCAAGTGATCTAGCCCCTTGTTTAAAATGTCATAGCTGCCAGTTATTTTTGTCTCATCATCATCCTGATTATTATCAGATAACTAACGAACAGGGTAAGCAATCGATCGGTATCGATCAGATTCGAAGTATTACCGCTAAAATTTACGAAAAATCACAGCAAGGCGGTAATAAAGTGATTTGGATTAAACATGCTGCCTTAATGACCGAAGCCGCCGCAAATGCATTATTGAAAACGTTAGAAGAGCCACCTGCAAATACTTATTTTATTTTAAGTGACGATCATAATAGTCATTTATTACCAACTATTTATAGTCGTTGTTTTTCTTATTTTTTACCGATACCTAAGCTTGAACAGTCTATGGATTGGTTGAAAAATATACAGGGTTTGCATTATAGTGATAATGAACTTGCGTCAGCTTTGTTATTAAGCGAAAATGCGCCATTAACAGCAAAAACTTTGTTGGATCCTACAAAATGGCAACAACGTAAAGTATTTTGTGAAAATTTATTGAGTGTTATTCCTAATAATGATTTTTGGACGCTTGGCGTAACATTTGAGCATGACCATTTTATTGATCGCATTAGTTGGTTTTGTGCTTTATTAAGTGATGCTTTGAAAGCAAAACAAAAAGCTGGGCGGTATATTATTAATCGTGATCAAGTGCCATTGGTAAGATTATTGGCAACATTAAGTTATGAAAAAATTACTGCTCTTTATGAACTCTGGTTGAATGCCAGACGTCAGTTAGTGTCAATAACTGGGTTGAATAAAGAATTACTGGTTTATTATGTTCTTTCTCAATCAGAGTTGATTTGCGATTAAATATTTTCATGGAAGTGTTGAGGGATATTATTTTATATGTAAATGTTTTAACGAAGGATTATAGTGAGTTATTTATCAATTGAATTTGGTCTGTTGTTTATCGTTTTTTTTGCTATATATTGGGCATTTAACTTATTACCTAAATTCCAAAATGCCTTGTTACTCGTTTCAAGTTATTTAATTGTAAGCAGTTATAGTTGGCAATTTGCGTTGATTCTTGGTGTTTATACCAGTGTAACTTATCTTATTTCCATTATGATATCGGTTTCAAAAGATCATGCTAAAAGTTGGTTGATTTTTGGCTTAATAATATCGATTAGTAATTTAGCATTATTCAAATATTTTGATTTTTTTCGACAAGAACTACAAGCTTTACTTAACGTCTTTCATATTCCTATTTTATTACCATTATTTTCTGTGCTAATCCCTATTGGGATTTCCTTTTATACTTTCCATTCTGTCAGTTATTTAGTTTCAGTTAAAAGAAAAGAGATTGAAGTAGCTAAATTTTGGGATTTTGCACTTTTTTTATCTTTTTTCCCCAGTATTGTCGCAGGGCCGATCAATCGAGCTAAAGATTTTTTGCCGCAAATTTCAGTTTGCCAACCCCGCCAAATTTTAGAGCCATATCGAGCTTTTATATTAATCATGATGTCAATCATTAAAGTTTATTGTTTAGGTGGTTGGATAAATGATGCATGGGTTAACCCCATTTTTGCCAATCCATTAGAATTTAGTGTGATTGATTTATTAGTGGGTGTATATGCTTATGCAATTCAAATTTATCTCAATTTTTCAGGCTATACGGATTTGGTGACAGGTATTGCTTTGTTGTTAGGGTTTCGTCTACCAATTAATTTTAACCAACCTTATTTATCTTTAAATTTAAGGCATTTTTGGGCGCGTTGGCACATAAGTTTATCTCAATGGATTCGGGATTATATTTATATTCCGCTTGGCGGTAATCGTAAGGGATTTACCCGAACACAAATCAATGTTTTGTTGGCAATGTTTTTATCTGGATTATGGCATGGTGCAGGTATCAATTTTATTATTTGGGGTATTTGCCATGGTATTGGTATTGTGGCTCTGAATATTGGTGATCGCTTTTTTGGTCGTGATGTGATTAGTCAACGCTCACCTTTTATTGCGCGTTTATTAACTTGGCATTATGTCTGTTTTACTTGGTTGTTTTTTTATTGTGAAAATTTATCCGATGCTTTGGATTATTTAATGGCATTAACGCATAATGTGATGATAAAACCACAATATTGGCAGGCTTTTTTAATTATCATGGTTGCTTATTTAGTTTATCCAATGTGTAAAAATCTTCCAAATTTGGCAACGGCACTGTTATCTAAAGTTAATAAATTATGTTTACCTGTGATAATGATATTAATTTTGTGGTGTGTCATTTATTTTGCGCCGTCAGGTATGCCCGATTTTATTTATGCCAGTTTTTAATTGTGTTTTAAAATTTTTTAAGATCAGTTTTGACAAGGAACAGTAATTTGAAGGATTTTATGAAGTTAAGTAATATGCTAACAATGCCAACTAACAAAACCTTATCTGCATTTTATATTGTTATAGTGTTAGTTGTTACAGCTATTGCTTTAATGGTTTTGTTTCATAAATCAATATTGGTTTATTGCCAGCAATCTTACCATTTTGAGTTTTTTGATATGGCATTAATGGTGGATGATGCTAATGTCACTGAGGATGATCAGACAAAATGGACTAATGAATCGTATGAATCAGAGGAGTTAGAAAACACGAATATTGAAAAGGATAATCAAAAACATCCTAATGTCGTGACTGCAAACGCAATTGCAGATAAACAGTTACAACAAAATAACCGGCAAAACAAAACAATAAAATCCAATCACACAACTGAAAATAATAAACAAAAATTACCGTTAATTAAGGGTGATAACCTGCAAGCTACTAATAAACGTCAAACTCATTCTGATAGTCAACTAGACAGTACTCGGACTAATACAGCGTTAGGTAATACGGTAACATTGGATGAATCAAGTAACCCAAGACTTAGCAATGATACCGATTTTACTGAACTTTCACCGATTGTTTTAACTAAAAATGACAAAGTCCTTTTTGCGGGGGATTCATTAATGCAAGGGGTTGCACCATATGTTAAAAAAATGTTATTTAAACAATATAAGATAGAAAGTATTAACTTGAGTAAACAAAGTACTGGGCTTGCTTATCCAAAAGCTTTTGATTGGCCAAAAACAATTAATGATTCAATCAGTGCTGATGCCTCCATTAAATTAATCGTCATTTTTTTAGGCCCTAATGATCCGTGGGATTTTCCTGTTAAGGGATATGCTAAATATGCTAAGTTTAAATCGCAATTGTGGGAAGAACAGTACCGTTTACGTGTTGCATCAATATTAGATATCGCAAATCAACATAATGTAAAAGTACTTTGGCTTTCACCACCTTGTATGCGTAAACCAAAGTTGAATGACGGAATGAATTATTTAAGCCATTTATATGAATCCGAAGTTGAAAAAGCGCATCAACATTTTATGGAAACCAATACATTATTAGGTTGTTCTTACGATCAATTTAACAGCTATATTGAGACTAATAAGCAAAAAATTAAAGTAAGAATAGACGATGGTATTCATTTTACAATAACTGGACAAAAGCTTTTAGCTCAAGCAATTTTGAACCAAATCACATCCACTTTATCAGAGGATTCCCACATTGAATCAATGCATTAAAACTATGGTTGCTGTTTTTTTGGTGGTGTTTACTGTCAGTTTTAGTACTATGGCTGAAAGTATTCCAACGTCTAAGTCTGTGATTGTTGATTTTGGCGATCCAAATGCTAAACAATTTGTTTTACGCTTAAATTCATTAGTCAATAATCAAGACCACACCCATAAAGTTGTTAATATCACCCAATTTGGTGATTCTCATACCGCTGCAGATTTTTTTACAGGCGAATTTAGAGCGTTGATGCAAGATAAATATGGTGATGCAGGTATAGGTTGGGTTCCTCCTATTTGGGTTAAAGGGCAAAACCATACTCGAGTTAGTTTGAAAGATTCTAATTGGGAATTGTTAAGTAGCCGAGTATTAAGTAATCTCGATTTTCCTATGGGCGGTTTTATCGCTAAACCTATTAATTCTCAAGCTTCTGTTGAGTTGGCACTTAAAGCAGACGATAGAGATATATGGAAAGTTAGCCTTATTTTTAAAACTAAGAAAATAACTAAAAATCCATTAAGTATCTATAATAAAGATAAAATTACCTTTAGTTTCAAGAATAAATTTGGTGGTTGGCAAACGACAACGTTTACTTCAACGCTTCCTATTACCATTAAAAGTAAAGATAGCACTGAAATTGGTGGATTTTGGTTAACTCGAGCCAACAAGTCGGGTGTTATTGTATCTGCGATTGGTTCGAATGGGGCTAAGCAAACAATTTGGCAAAAATGGCGTCCTCAGTGGTTTCAGGAATTATTATTATCCAAAAGCGATTTGGTTATTTTGGAGTATGGAACAAACGAGAGTTTCGATGAGACTTTAGATGCAGATGAATATCGGAAAAATTTAGTCTACAACATTCGTAAAATTCGAAAATTATTGCCGAATGCTGCAATTTTATTGATTTCACCTCCTGATACAATGATTAATCAAACTGAAATTCCAAAGTCTTATAATTTAGTAAAAAGGATTCAAAAACAAGTGGCTAAATCAGAAAAAACACTGTTTTGGGATTGGCAGGCCGCTATGGGGGGAAGTCATTCGGTTAAGCTTTGGTCTAAGTATGGATTGGCTCGGTCAGATTTAGTACATCAAACCTTGCAAGGCTATAAAGAAAGTGCCAAAATCTTTTATAATGATTTAAATGAATTTGTTAAAAAAAATAGCGATTAGTTATTAATAAAAGGAATAAATCTGTTATGTCTTCACCTATTATCGTTGCTGTTGATTTTGCTGATGTTAAATCAGCTTGGAATTTTATTGATCGTGTTGAGCCAAAAGATTGTCGTTTAAAAATTGGCAAAGAGCTTTTTACGCATGCGGGGCCCGATTTTATTAAACAGATTATGAATAAAGGTTTCGATGTTTTTTTGGATCTGAAATTTCATGATATTCCAAATACTGTTGCGAAAGCGATAATTGCTGCTGCTGATTTAGGTGTTTGGATGACAAATGTTCATGCTAGTGGTGGGTCTCGGATGATGCAGGCGGCGAAAGACGCACTCTATCCATATGGTAAAGATGCGCCTCTTTTAATTGCGGTAACTGTTTTAACAAGCATGGAGTCGGTAGATCTTCAAGAAATCGGTATCCCTGTTTCGCCTTTGGAACAAGCCACTAAATTAGCTTTGTTAGCCAAAAATTGTGGGCTTGATGGCGTAGTATGCTCCGCTAAAGAAGTGCAAAGTTTTAGAACTCGCTTAGGGAGTGATTTCAAGTTAGTGACGCCAGGTATCAGACCCGCCGGTTCAAATGCTGATGATCAGCGTCGAATTATGACGCCACAACGTGCGCAAGCCGCAGGATCGGATTATCTGGTTATTGGTCGTCCGATTACGCAAGCAGAAGATCCTTCATTAGCATTGCAAACTATTTTATCAACCCTTGATTTGAGCAAGAGTTAATTTCATGATGTCTGATAATCCACTTGTTTATTCTACCGATCAAGGTCGTATTAAATCGGTTGAAGTAAAAGAATCTCGACCTAAAGGGGATGGGATTATTCGAATTCAACGCCAAACATCCGGACGTAAAGGCAAAGGTGTGTGCGTCATTTCAGGATTTGATTTTGATAATGCCCAACTTCAAAAAATAGCTGCGGAACTCAAAAAACGTTGTGGTTGTGGTGGCGCAGTTAAAAATGGTAGCATTGAAATTCAAGGCGATAAACGTGATTTACTCAAATCTTTGCTGGAAGAAAAAGGCTTTAAAGTAAAGCTAGCCGGTGGTTGAGTTGTGGTAATTGTCTTTACTCCCATTATTGAATGGGAGTAAATCTGCTATATGTTAGTGAGAACGATAGCTACGCATTTTGTTGCTGATTTCACGGCGTTCTTTTGAAATTTCAGCATTTTTGATAATATAATCATCTACACGATCATCATAATCACTTTTCATGTTAGCAATAATCGCTTGAAGTTCGTCATAAGTCATATCTGGTTTTATATAATCACTCAAATTTTCAAGTAATAATACTCGTTTTTGGTTATCTCGGATTTTTTTCTCATTATCGGATATTTCACGTTTTAATTTGTTTAAACGACGTGATAAACGAATATATTCTAATACATCTTGAAATGATGGTGCGGCGTTTTTTTCCTTGTCCATCTATAACCCCTTATTTCTAAAATTGGAAAAAATAAATTATGACTAATTATATACTAATAAATTTATAGATGATAATTAAATCTGTTTTGAGTGTTTATCAATTTTAAGTTATATTCAATGCAAAATCATTGATATTACAATAAGTTAATACCGTTCAATGTGAGCTTGCTTATGATTTTAACGGCTATTTATTTATTCCTATTTGTCATCAACGATAAATATCGATGCTATTGATCCAATGTAGAGTGTTTAATTGAACTTATTAAGTCTGTTTACTCTAAGCCAAGTTTATCCCAAATTTCATCGATATAAGCCACAACTTTTGGATCTTTTTTGATGATTTTTCCCCATTCTCGCTGAGTTTCGCCTTGCCATTTATTGGTCGCATCTAATCCCATTTTTGAGCCTAACCCAGAAACAGGCGAAGCAAAATCTAAATAATCAATCGGCGTATTGTCAATAAATGTGGTATCACGATGAGGATCCATGCGCGTTGAAATAGCCCACATGACATCTTTCCAATCTCGGGCATTGATATCATCATCACATACAATAACAAATTTGGTATACATAAATTGGCGTAAGTAAGACCAAACGCCCATCATGACACGTTTAGCATGACCTGGATACTGTTTTTTGATGGTCACAATTGCAATTCGGTAGGAACATCCTTCGGGTGGTAAATAAAAATCGACAATTTCAGGAAATTGTTTTTGTAAAATAGGGATAAAGACTTCATTTAAAGCGAGTCCCATTACGGCCGGTTCATCGGGTGGACGACCCGTATAGGTAGAGTGATAAATCGCATCTTTTCGACGAGTTAGATGAGTTACCGTAAAAACAGCAAATTTTTCAACTTCGTTGTAGTAACCTGTATGATCACCATATGGGCCTTCAGGCGCTAATTCATTCGGATCAATATAGCCTTCTAAGATAATTTCGGCGGTAGCGGGGACATCTAAATCATTGGATAGCGATTTTACTACTTCAGTTCGACTATTCCGTAACAGACCTGCAAAGGCGTATTCTGGTAAGGTATCTGGTACGGGAGTGACTGCACTTAAAATGGTTGCTGGATCTGCACCAATGGCAACGCTAACAGGAAACTTTTCATTAGGATGAGCTTGTTGCCATTCTGCAAAATCGAGCGCTCCTCCTCGATGAGATAGCCAGCGCATAATTAACTTATTTTTACCCAATAATTGTAAGCGATAAACGCCGACATTTTGCCTTTCTTTATAAGGTCCTTTCGTTATCGTTAGTCCCCAAGTTAAAAGTGGTGCTACATCATCGGGCCAACAATGCATGATCGGCAGACAAGTTAAATCAACTTCTTCATTTTTAAAAATCAATTCCTGACAAGGCGCAGATGATCGTCGCTTAACAGGCATATTTAATATTTGCTTATATTTGGGTAACACATTAAAAAATTGTTTAATGCCTTTTGGTGGTTCAGGCTCACGTAAAAAAGCTAATAATTCACCAATTTCACGTAATTGTGATGTATCTTCTAACCCCATTCCCATCGCAACACGTTTGGGTGTTCCAAATAGGTTACAAAGTACGGGCATGTCATAACCAATAGGATTTTCGAATAATAAGGCTGGGCCTTTAGAACGTAAAACACGATCTGCAATTTCGGTCATTTCCAGATAAGGATTAACAGGATAGGGAATACGTTTTAATTCACCTTGTTCTTCAAGATAATTTAAAAAATCACGAAAATTGGTCAAGTTCATAAAAATAATTACTCCCTATTAATCTGCCTTTGTTTACACTAATTTAAGGTAGTCTAACATCCTAAATGTTAACGTTATTTTGTCATCAACTAGTCAGCGTCAAAATTTTCACTATAAATAGGCACTTGTTGATTTAGATTGCATTTCACAATTTTAGGTAATAATGTTTTAAATTGCTGTTGGTCGATATCAATAAATTTATTTTCATCTACTTGATAAAAAAGATATTGGGTCGTTTGATCTTCAAACTCAAAAGAAGCAATCCAATAGTTTCTATCATCATTGTTTTCATTAGCAAACACTTTGATGATGGTATTTTCTCTTATTTCAGGTTGATTATGTAATTTGTGTTCGATAATATTTTCGGCAATTTGCGAATCGATTTCATCGAAAATGATATAATCAGTTTTGTTGGTTTGGCATGTTTTAATATTTATTTCAGCATAACTATTAGGTATAAAATACAATAAGCTTGATAACATAATGGCATACTGACTTAATTTCATTTCCTACTCCTTAGTTAATCTCGTTTAATTGAATAATTTCATTAATTGCTTCTTGATTATTTGGCGATGCTGTTATTTTAGCTGCATCGCTAATTGTCAACCATTGATAGGCTAAATGTTCAGTAAGCGTTGGTGTTATTTCATTTTCGAGCGGTAAATAAAACCAATGTTCTTTATTTATTTCAACTTCAGGTGCATATCGATGCCTAAATTGTGGAAAAATCTTGAATTCAACCGTATGGTTAGTATCGATTAAATTAAGATTTTTACCTAAAATATCAATGCCTGTTTCTTCAAAAACTTCACGAATGGCAGTTTCAACCGGCAATTCGTTATCTTCCATGCTACCTGTTACTGACTGCCAAAAATTGGGATCATCTTTGCGTTGTAGCATAAGACAACGCAAAGTTTTTTGACAGTAAATAACAACTAAAACAGATTCAGGCTTTTTGAACTTTTGCATTAAGACATCACTATTTTTTGCTAACTTCAATACCAAGCTCAGCTAATGCATTAGGATTTGCCGGGCTTGGTGCATTTGTCATTAAACAAGTTGCCGCTGTTGTTTTAGGAAATGCGATAACATCCCGGATATTATCGGTACCTGTTAATAGCATACTTAATCTATCTAAACCAAATGCAAGTCCTGCATGTGGCGGTGTACCATATTTTAGCGCATCAAGTAAAAAGCCAAATTTTTCGCGTTGATCGTGTTCATTTATACCTAAAATAGAAAACACAGCTTGTTGCATTTCACTACGGTGAATACGTACTGACCCTCCACCTACTTCATATCCATTGATAACCATGTCATAAGCGTTAGCTATCGCGTTTTCAGGATTTTGTTTAAGCTGTTCTGGCGTCAAGTCTTTTGGTGATGTAAACGGATGGTGCATCGCACTAAGACCTTCTTCCGTTTCTTCAAACATTGGGAAATCTACTACCCAAAGCACAGCCCACCTATTTTCATCAGTCAGATTTAAATCTTTACCTACTTTTAATCGTAGTGCACCTAATGCATCACTGACAACTTTATAACTATCTGCCCCAAATAATAAAATATCACCATCTTTGGCATTAGCACGATTCAACAGTGCTTCCATTTGCGTTTCATTAAAGAATTTAGCAACCGGACTTTGTACCCCTTCAAGACCTTTATTACGGTCGTTGACTTTAATCCATGCCATACCTTTAGCGCCATAGACCGAAATAAATTGTGTGTAATCATCTAACTGTTTACGGGTTAACTGGGCTCCGTTTGGTACGCAAAGTAATGCAACTCGACCTTTTGGATCATTTGCTGGGGTTGAGAATACGTTAAAATTGACATCTTTTACTAAATCGGCAACATCTATTATTTCTAATGGATTTCGTAAATCAGGTTTATCGCTACCATAACGGCGCATCGCTTCGGCAAACGTCATGATAGGGAATTGACCTAAATCCACATTTTTAACATGTAACCAAAGTTCACGGATCATTTGCTCCATAACTTCACGGACTTGCTCTGCGGTCATAAACGAAGTTTCAACATCAATTTGTGTAAATTCTGGTTGGCGATCTGCACGTAAATCTTCATCACGAAAACATTTTACAATTTGATAATAGCGGTCAAAGCCAGACATCATTAATAGTTGTTTAAATAATTGCGGTGATTGTGGCAGTGCATAAAACTCACCATTGTGAATTCGACTTGGTACAAGGTAATCACGCGCACCTTCTGGCGTTGCTTTGGTTAACATAGGGGTTTCAATATCAAGAAAACCATGCTCATTCATAAAGTTACGTACAAACGCAGTAATTTGAGCACGAGTTTTGAAGATGTTTGTCATTTCAGGACGACGTAAATCAATATAGCGATATTTTAAACGCTGTTCTTCACTGTTGTTTTGGTTAAAATCAAGTGGCAGCACATCACTGCGATTGAAAATTGTCAGCTCAGTGGCTAAGATTTCAACTTCACCCGTAGCCATGTCTTTATTTGCTTGTCCTTCTGGTCTTGCTCTTACTTTTCCTTTAATTTGAATGCAAAATTCATTACGTAGTTCACTGGCAAGTTGATAAGCTTGTTGATATTCAGGATCAAAAAATACTTGTACAATCCCTTCGCGATCACGCATATCAATAAATATCATACCGCCAAAATCTCGACGCTTATTGACCCAACCGCATAATGTGACTTCTTGATTAATATGAGATGCTGTTAAATGACCACAATAAATTGAACGCATAAAATATCCTGTTTAAATACCAATCTTATAAAAAAATATGAGGTATTATAAATCAAATAGTGTCCTTATAAAGGCATTTGTTGAGATTTATTCTTTAATTATTTTTGCGTCATTGAAATATATTGTTTGGTTATGTGTATTTAATGGTAGATGCGTGTTGACGCAAGTAATCTGGGTTATGTATATTAGCTGTGCAAAATAATAATTATTATGATAATAGCTGTCATGGATAGTTTTATTGACCGGAAATTTATGTAAAGAGGCGTGAAAGGATGGAAATTTTAAAAGACTATAGAGTGCACTTGCTTGCGCTGATAGTTGTTTTAGTATGTGAGTTTGTTGGTAGGCAGTCTATCTGGATTATCATGTTGTATCCTATGCTATTTGCCATGATTATTGGTGGTCTTATCAGTCTTCCTAAATTAAAAATCTTAAAACATAAAAATATGCTTCATGCTAGTTCGGTGATGATTGTGACGTTAATGTTACTGATTGCCAAATTAGGCGTTGCGGTAGGGCCTAAAATTGATATGATTTTGCATGATGCCAAGTTGGCTTTGATTTTCCAAGAATTAGGGCATTTTGCGGGTACTATTTTACTCGGTTTACCGTTGGCAATGATGTTAGGTATGAAGCGTGAAGCGGTCGGGGCAACCTATTCTGTTGCACGTGAACCCAATATTGCCATTGTGGCAGATAAATATGGATTGGATTCGCCCGAAGGTCGTGGTGTCATGGCAATGTATGTTTGTGGTACGCTCTATGGGGCGATTTGGATGAGTATCCTTGCTAGTGTAATGGCAAAATTAGACGTTCTTCATCCATATGCATTAGCCATGGGGGCAGGGGTTGGTAGTGGTAGTATGATGGCGGCATCACTTGCGCCGATAAGTGACCTTTATCCGAATATGGCGAGTGACATCAAAGCTTATGCAACAACGGCTAATTTAATGTCTAGTATAGTTGGTATTTATATTTATACATTATTCTCACTACCGTTTGCTTCTTTTCTCTATAATGTTTTTGCTCGTTTCCAAAGCAGTAAAAGGAGCTCACTATCATGAAGATTTTCGAAACAGTTTTTTTATTGATTTTAGTCGCAATTATCATGGCTGCTGGCAATACAGTCGGTTATCATGTTGATTTTATGCTGTCATTACAAGCTTTAGCTGTGCTTGTCGCAATATCGGTTGTTGGTTTTTTTATAAGCAAAGTGCCATTATTCAATAAACTTCCTGTTATTTTGTGGGTGTCAGTTGTGGCGGCTGTGGCTTCTTCACCGATATTTCCATTTCATGAGCAAGTTGTTGCGATAACTGAACATGTCTCTTTACTTGCTGTTTGTACACCAGTGCTTGCTTACGCTGGATTAGCCATTGGTAAAGATCTTGCTTTATTCAAAAGTATCTCTTGGCGAATTATCCCCGTTTCATTAGCGGTGTTTTCCGGTACTTTCCTTTTTGCCGCCATCATTGCCCAAATTACCTTAAAGTGGGAAGGTGTGATTTAATATTAGGTAGGATTTAATGTATGACAAAAGAAGAACTAAAACGACAAGTTTGCAGTGCCATTGCTAATCGTAAAGCAGATATAAAAGCGATTGCTGAGGCAATTTGGGCTGAACCTGAACTGGGCTATAAAGAACACAAAACCGCAAAAAAAGTTGAAGAAGCTTTTGAAAAACTTGGTGTACCCTATAAAAATAAATTGGCGTTAACAGGGGTCAAAGGGCGTTTAAAAGGTGGAAAAGGAAGCCAATGCAGTGTCGCAATTATTGGTGAGCTTGATGCCATTATCTGTGCTGACCATCCTGCAGCCGATGAAACCTCTGGCGCTGCCCATTGCTGTGGTCATAATGCTCAAATAGCGAATATGATGGCTGTCACCATGGGATTAATCGATTCTGGAGCGATGCAATTTTTAGCCGGTGATGTCGTTCCTTTTGCAGTACCGGCCGAAGAATACGTTGAAATTACTTATCGTAATCGTCTGATTGAAGAAGGTAAAATTAAGTATATTGGCGGTAAACCCGAACTTATTTCACGGGGTGAATTTGATGATGTGGATATGGCACTTCAAATTCATTTAACCAGCATACCAAACGATCGCCAAGACGGATTTATTGAGATTTCAACCACAAGTAATGGATTTATCGGTAAATTAATCAAGTATAAAGGTGAAGCTGCACATGCGGCGGCGGCTCCTCATGCTGGTGTTAATGCGTTAAATGCAGCAATGATGGGGATGATGGGCGTTCATGCTATACGTGAAACGTTTCAGGAAAAAGATTATATTCGTTTTCATCCAATCATTACCCAAGGAGGGGATTTGGTAAATGTTGTGCCAAGTGATGTCAGAATGGAAAGCTATGTTCGAGCGGGTAATGTTCCGGCAATGATTGATGCTAATGAACGAATTAATCAGGCATTAAAAGCTGGGGCAATGGCTGTAGGGGCAACTTGTGAAATTAAAGATTTACCGGGTTATCTTCCATTGCAAAATAATCCAACCTTAAATGCTTTTTTGAAGTCAAATGCTGAAGCGTTAATTGGCGAGGAAAATGTGTCGGTTGCACCGCATATGACTGGTAGCACAGATACGGGCGATTTATCGCATATCATGCCTGTTAGTCATCCGTGGATAGGATCCGTTAGAGGTGTGTTACATGGGAAAGATTATACGGTATTCGATGAAGAGATGGCTTATATTCGTCCTGCTCAAATGATGGCATGTACCATTATCGATTTGCTGTATGATGACGCAAAACCAGCTCAAACATTATTATCAAACTATAAACCACTGATGACCAAAGACGAGTATTTAAGCTTCTTAGCGAGTTTTGATAAATAATGTTTATGACTTGGCACAATGCTGTGCCAAGTTTCTGCTATAATAGATTCTTTATGATTAATCACGATGATGATTCCCTATGCTAGCACTAACCGATCAAGAATTACTTCGTTATGACAGGCAAATTTCCTTACTAGGCTTTGATATCGATAAACAGCAAATGTTAAAAAATAGTGCGGTATTGATCATCGGGCTAGGCGGTTTAGGGTGCGCAGCTTCGCTTTATTTGAGTCGTGCAGGTATAGGTAAATTGACGCTAGTTGATTTTGATACCGTATCAGAATCCAATTTAAATCGTCAAATTTTATATACTAATCAAGAGATTAACCAACTGAAAGTAGATGTGGCGAAACAAACATTAATTAAAATGAATTCTGATATTGAAATCGATACTATTAATCAGAAACTTGATGATGTTTCGTTAACTTCTCTTATAAAACAACATAGTCTTGTCATTGATTGTACCGATAATTTATCCTCCAGAGAGCAGATTAACCGCTGCTGTTTCCAAGTAAAAAAACCGTTAGTGTCTGGTGCTGCAATTCGAATGGAAGGCATATTAACGACTTTTACTTATCAAGCAAATGAGCCTTGTTATCACTGTTTAAGTCGATTGTTTGGGCAAGATCAACTGACTTGTGTTGAAGCGGGGGTAATGGCGCCTTTAGTAGGTATGTTTGGTTCCATGCAGGCATTAGAGGCAATTAAAGTTTTGACTGATTATGGTCAACCTTTGGTTGGTCGTGTACTGCTGATTGATGCAAAAAGTATGCATTTTAACCACGTATCTTTGTCGAAACAGCCAGATTGTCAGGTTTGTGGTAACAGTCATAAAATATAGGTAACACAATGAACATCGATCGTATTATTTTAGCGCCAATGGAAGGGGTACTTGATTATCATGTCCGGCAAATTTTGACTGAAATAAACGCATTGGATTACTGTGTGACCGAGTTTGTGCGCATTACTCATCATAAATTATCCAATCGAACTTTTTATCGACTTTGTCCCGAGCTGCATCATGGCGGCAATACGGCATCCGGTACTCCAGTCCGTGTGCAGATTCTTGGACAATCACCCGAATGGATGGCTGAAAATGCCGTTAAAGCAATTGAATTAGGCTCGCATGGGGTAGATATTAATTTTGGCTGTCCTGCTAAAACCGTCGTTGGTAGTCATGGTGGCGCATATCTATTGCAATATCCAGATCAAATCTTCAATATTGTTAAGCAAGTCAGACAGGCAATGGGAACATCCGAAATATTATCCGTTAAGATTCGTTTAGGTTGGGCAGATAAATCTTATTGTTATGAAATTGCTGACGCCATTGCACTTGCTGGTGCAAATGAGTTGGTTATTCATGGTCGAACAAAAGCGGATGGTTATCAAGCCGATAAAATTGATTGGCAAACAATTGGAAATATAAAGCAACGGGTCGATATTCCGATCATAGCCAATGGCGAAATTTTTTCTACACAAAATGCGCAAGATTGTGTAAGGCAAAGCCAAACAAGCGATATTATGCTAGGACGCGGAATATTAACTGTACCAAATTTAGCGAATATAATACGTTTTAATGAAGCGCCTTTAAGCTGGCAAAACGTATTAAATATATTAATGCGTTACGCAACCACAACGATAGAAGATGTAAAACCGTTATATCACTCAGCTCGCATTAAACAGTGGCTTGCTTATTTTCGGCAATACTATGCACCTGCATCAGACTTACTTAGTCAGATTAGGACACTAAAAACCCAAAAAGAGATTTCAGAACATTTAAAGCGAATCACAGATCAATCACAGCATTTTTGACGGTGAAGTTGTTCCATTGGTCATTGATATTGCTTACGATGACGTACTTGGTCATCACGTTTGTTAAAGTATAATTAGAATTAAATCAATATACTTTTTGCCTAATTGAATTCTTTATAAATATTTAATTGTTATATAAATTAGATTAACGAATTCATTTTTCATCGTTATCTTCCAGAAATTGTGTAAAAATCAAACTTAAATATTTAGTCCTGATATTATAGCTATAATAAGTGATATAACAACGATTTATCTATAATAAAAAACGGATTATCTTAATTGTGAGTATATAATTTATTATGTAATTTTGTTATAGTGTATAAGTTGTAAATTGTAAAATAGTATAGAGAGGACTGAATGATTATCGGTAAGCAACAATCGGATACAACGTTGGAATGGTTTTTGTCTCATTGCCATATTCATAAATATCCAGCTAAAAGTACCCTGATTCACCAAGGAGAAAAAGCCGAAACTCTCTATTACATCGTTAAAGGTTCTGTTGCTGTTTTAATCAAGGATGATGAAGGCAATGAAATGATTTTGTCTTACTTAAATCAAGGTCAGTTTTTGGGCGAATTAGGACTTTTTGAAGAAGGCACAGAACGAAGTGCTTGGGTTAAAGCGAAAACAAGTTGCGAAGTGGCTGAAATATCGTACAAAAAATTTAAACAACTTGTACAAGTTAATCCTGATATTTTGATGCGATTGGCAAGCCAAATGGCAAGTCGTTTACAAGTGACTTCAGAAAAAGTCAGTAATTTAGCTTTTCTTGATGTTGCCGGTCGTATTGCACAAACTTTGTTAAATTTAGCAAAACAGCCCGATGCGATGACGCATCCGGATGGCATGCAAATCAAAATTACTCGTCAAGAAATAGGTCAGATAGTTGGTTGTTCACGAGAAACAGTAGGGCGAATTTTAAAAATGCTTGAAGATCAGCATCTCATCTCTGCACACGGTAAAACGATTGTCGTTTATGGTACACGATAATTGAAAAATATTACGAAATTTAGTCATAACATGATTGATATAACGCGAGATATTACATGACACAAGAAAGATGTATTCCAAGTCATGTGGCTATAATTATGGATGGAAATGGTCGCTGGGCAAAAAAACAAAATCAATTACGAGCATTTGGTCATCGTGCCGGTTTGAAAGCTGTGCGTAAAATTGTGAGTTATGCTGCAACCATTGGTATCAAAGTACTAACTTTATATGCGTTTAGTAGTGAAAATTGGAAACGCTCATCCAATGAAGTGTCATCTTTACTTTCGCTATTTATTTATGCATTAAACCGAGAAACAAAAAGTTTACATAAAAATAATATTCGTTTGAATATCATTGGGGATATTTCGCGTTTTAATGAGCAACTTCAAACTATGATAGTTAATGCAGAGGCATTAACTAAAAATAATTCGGGACTGGTGTTAAATATTGCCGCTAACTATGGCGGACGCTGGGATATATTACAATCAGCCCGCAATATAGCAATACAAGTAAAACATGGTGAGTTGATGATAGATGATATTACTGAGGAACGTTTAGGGTTAGAAATGTCAATGGGTGATTTTCCAGATGTTGATTTAGTTATTCGTACTGGTGGTGAATACAGAATAAGTAATTTTTTATTATGGCAAATTGCTTATGCTGAACTTTATTTTACTGATACCTTATGGCCAGATTTCGATCAGGCGTTATTTGATCAAGCAATCAGTGATTTTAATACCCGGGATCGTCGTTTTGGCGGTATTCTAGTGGAGGAGCAATCATGTTAATTCACCGTATTTTAGCTGCTATTATTCTAATACCTGTTGTTATACTAACGCTTTTTTTCGCGCCATTATCACTCTTCACCTGTATTATGATTTTTATTTGTGGTCTTGCAGCGTTTGAGTGGTCGCAGTTTTTAGCAATAACCCAAAAACCGCAAAGAGTTATATTTGCTTTAGTCGTTATTATTTTATTAAGTTTACTCTGTCTATTACCCATTCCGGTTGTGGTAAAATTGAAGCTATATTCAGGGTTATTGTTACTTTCGTTATGTTGGTGGTTGGTTGCACTATTTTTAGTTCTTACCTATCCAAATACGGCTAAATATTGGCGTGGTTCTATCACTGCTAAATTAATATTTGCTTTTTTTACTCTCGTTCCTTTTTTTATCGGGATGATCGAACTTAGAATGATTAATTATAGTGCGAATACTTATACCGGCGCTTATTGTCTGTTATATGTCTTTATTTTAGTCTGGGCAACAGATACTGGCGCTTATTTTGTTGGGCGCAGTATGGGGAAACGTAAATTAGCACCAAAAGTTTCACCCGGTAAAACTTTAGAGGGCTTTATTGGCGGTGTGATTGTTGCCGTTGTTATTAGTTTTATTGCCTACTTTACCGGATTTATTTCAATTAATTTGACTAGTTATATTATGAGTTCTTTATTCGCTATTTTTGCATCAGCATTAGGTGATTTAACTGAAAGCATGTTCAAACGTGAAGCAGGCATCAAAGATAGTGGAAATTTAATCCCTGGACATGGCGGTATTTTAGATCGTATTGATAGTTTGACTGCTGCAGTGCCGATTTTTGCAGCATTATCTTTCAATTTATTTTAAATAAGGTAATTAACTTTGCTTTGGTCTCTGTTGTTATTTATTATTACCATTAGTATATTAGTTACAGTACACGAATTTGGGCATTTTTTCGTGGCAAGGCTATGTGGCGTTCGGGTTGAGTGTTTTTCCATAGGATTTGGGAAAAA
Source organism: Gilliamella sp. CG25 (assembly GCF_046635705.1). Classification (NCBI taxonomy): domain Bacteria; kingdom Pseudomonadati; phylum Pseudomonadota; class Gammaproteobacteria; order Orbales; family Orbaceae; genus Gilliamella; species Gilliamella sp. CG25. The sequence continues at coordinate 27,284 of NZ_JBIDFJ010000001.1, forward strand.
AATATGGTCACATAAGTTTTCAGGTGGAACAGAATTTGTCATTGCTATGATTCCACTAGGTGGTTATGTTAGAATGCTGGACGGAAATGCGAAAAACTTATCAACCGACGAAGAAAAACTGGTTTTTGATAAAAAAAAGATATGGCAACGAGCAGCAATTATATTTGCAGGTCCATTTGCTAACTTTATTTTAGCTTTCATTCTTTATTGGATAATTTTTATGCTTGGTGTTGTTACCTATCCGGTTAAAATAGGCAGTACAATACCCGATACACCTGTTGCTACTGTGAATATCCCTTCAGGGGCAGAGTTAAAAAAGATTAATAATATACAGATTGAAAGTTGGAATGATGTAAATTTTGCATTAATGTCTATTTTAGGACAAGATGATGTGACGATTACCTATTTGATTAATGCTGGTAATAATCATCAAAAAGAAGTTAGTCAACGTGTTGATATTCGTCATTGGCATTTTGATATTGAAAAAGAATCAGCAATAAAGACCTTTGGGTTGGTACCTAAAACATTGGAAATTTATCCAATTGTGAGTAAAATTATACCAAATTCAGCTGCCGAAAAAGCGGGTTTACAAATTGGTGATAAGATTCTAAGTTATGATGAACACCCTTATGTAGATTGGAATGATTTTTCAGCTATAATAAAGAAAGGCAATCAAATAAGATTAAAAATTGAGCGTGAAAATAAAAATCTTTACCTTGATTTAACGCCGTCAATACAGGCAAATGGTGAAGGTATTGCGGGGCTATATCCTACCTCGGAAGCAGTCATTAAGCAGTATGGATGTTTAGAAGGGTTTGGCAAAGGATTAGAACAAACAGTGTTAACTACTCAGTTAACAATTCGTTCTTTTTATCAGTTAGTAACAGGTGTTATTGGACTTAATCATTTATCAGGACCAATAACAATAGCAAAAAGCGCAGGGCAAACAGCAAGTTATGGTTTCACACCTTACTTATATTTTCTGGCATTTATTAGTATAAGTTTGGGGGTAATCAATCTTGTTCCATTACCAATGCTAGATGGTGGGCACCTAATTTTTTTATTATTTGAAAAAATAAAAGGTAAAAGCTTATCAATTAAAGCAAAAGAACGTTTTTATCGTTTCGGATTTGCTTTTTTACTGGTAATAATGGGGATTGCACTATTTAATGATGTTTTACGATTGTGATGGAATGAGGTTATAAACATTTACAATGAAAAAAATAAATAAATTACTTATAGCATCTTTGCTGTTTAGCACAACAGCAGTATATAGTTCCAATGCATTTTGTGTTGATGATTTTGTAGTAAAAGAAATCAAATTTGAAGGATTACAACGGGTAACTCAAGGGGCAGCATTGCTTGATATGCCAATCCAAGTTGGTGATTATGTTAGTGAGTCTGATTTGGGGCATATTGTTAAATCACTTTACTCGAGTGGAAACTTCGATAATATTACTATTTCTAGAGATGGTAATAGCTTAATCATTCATGTTGAAGAGCGTCCAACCATTGCGAGTATTACTTTTTCAGGTAATAAATCAATTAAAGATGATATGCTGAAAAAGAATTTAGATAGCTCAGGTATTCGGGAAGGCGACGCACTTGATAGAACCATGCTTTCTGCCATGGAAAAAGGGCTAGAAGATTTTTATTATAGCGTCGGTAAATATAATGCTCGAATTAAAGCTGTTGTCACACCATTATCTCGTAACCGCGTTGATTTAAAGCTAGTTGTAGCGGAAGGTAAATCAGCGTTAATCGATCAAATCAACATTGTTGGGGCTAAGGCATTTTCGTCCGAAGAGCTAATTTCACGCTTTTCACTGCGTGATGAAGTGCCGTGGTGGAACATGCTTGGCGATCGCAAATATCAAAAACAAAAATTAGCTTCTGATTTAGATGAATTACAAAGCTTCTACTTAAATCGAGGTTATGCACGTTTTAATATTGAATCCACGCAAGTCAGTTTAACGCCAGATAAGAAAGGTATTTATGTCACTATCAATATTCATGAAGGTGAACAATATAAATTATCTGATTTTGACTTCAAAGGGGATTTTGCCGGACATAAGGATGCGATTACTAAAATAGCAAAAGAGCGTGTTTCAACGGGTGATCTGTATAATGGTAAAAAAATTACTGATATTGAAGATAATGTAAAACAGCTACTTGCAAATTTTGGTTATGCTTATCCAAAAGTCAGTATTCAACCTGAAATGGATGATTCAACGCATACCGTAAAATTAATTATGTTTGTTGATGTAGGGCCGCGTTATTATGTTCGTAATATCAACATTGAAGGTAATACCATAACAAGTGAAGGTGTTATCCGTCGTGAACTTCGTCAAATGGAAGGTTCTTGGCTGAGTAATGGACTTGTAGAATTAGGTAAAGATCGCTTAAGTCGACTAGGATTTTTTGAATCAGTAGATGTTGAAACTGAGCGTGTTCCGGGGGCCGAAGATCAAGTTGATATTACTTACAAAGTCGCGGAGCGTAACACAGGTAGCATCAAACTTGGTGTCGGTATTGGTTCTGATAGTGGTATTAGTTTTAATGCTGGTATTTCGCAAGATAACTGGTTAGGTACGGGTAATAGTGTTTCATTCGATGTAAATACGACAAATACCGATAAAACTGCATCGATATCAGTTGTAAACCCTTACTTTACTATTGATGGGGTGAGCTTAGGCGGAAGCATTTATTACAATACTTATAAAGCAGATGATGATGATGATGAATCTGTTTATTCAAGTAAGTTATGGGGTGCATCAGCTAATTTAGGTTTCCCAATTAGTGAAAATAATTTTATCCGTTTTGGTAGCGAGTATGCTAATCGGAAATTATCCGATATGAAACCACAATATGGTATGTGGCGTTACTTCCATTCAATGGGTGAAAACACTAAAAATAAACACTCCATGACCTATGATACTAATGATTTATTATTAAATGCGAATTGGACATATAATTCATTAAATCGTGGTTATTTCCCGACAGAAGGTTTAAAAGTATCGGCTAACGCAAAAATTACGGCTCCAATATTTGATAACCGCTTCTATAAAGTGGTTGCAGATGCATCTTATTATTATCCTCTTGATAACGATCATAATTGGGTATTCTTAACGCGTGGTCGATTAGGTTATGGAAATGGTTTTGGTGGAAAACAGCTACCATTTTATGAAAACTTTTATGCAGGTGGTTCGACCGTGCTTCGAGGATTTAAATCCAATACTGTTGGGCCTAAAGCAGTCTATTTTAATAGAGCAAACTGTAGTAATTTAAATAATACTTCAGGATGTGTAGAGTCTAAAGATGCGGTAGGTGGTAATGCATTAGCGTTTGCAAGTGCTGAATTAATTGTTCCAACGCCTTTTATTAGTGAAAAGTATTCCGATAGTATTCGAACATCATTCTTTGTTGATGCAGGTACGGTTTGGGATACCGAATGGAACTTAAAAGGTAATCATTTGCATGATTACAGTTCTCCTTCAAATATACGAGTTTCGCTAGGTGTTGCAGTACAGTGGATGTCACCACTTGGACCATTAGTATTTTCTTACGCAATACCGCTTAAGAAATATGACGGCGATTCGTCTCAACAATTCCAGTTTAACATAGGTTCAACATGGTAAAACCATGTTGTAATTAAATGAAATACACATAGGTGAAAAAAGTGAAAAAAATTATATCTATTATTAGTCTTAGTGCAGCGCTTCTTTATACAGGTATAGCTAATGCAGAAATAAAAATTGGTGTTATAGATGTGATGTCTGTATTACAACAAATGCCTCAACGGGAAGCCGTTGGTAAAGCATTAGATAAGGAATTTGAATCACAAATCAAATCGTTACAAGATCAAGAAGAAAAAGCGAAGAATGCAAGTGCTCGTTTGAAAAAAGATGGTCCAACACTATCTGCATCGGAAAAAAGCAAATTAAATAAAACAATTGCTGATTTTGAAAGTAAAGCAAAAGATTTTTCAATAAAATATCGTAAACGTGAAAATGAAGAAGCAGAAAAATTATTGAAACAAATTCAAAGTGCAGTTAAAGAGATTGTTGCTACTGAAAAATATGATCTTATTTTGAAAGCCGAAGCAGCACTTTCTGCCTCTGATGCCGTTGATATCACTGAAAAAGTATTGGAAAAGGTCAAAAAATAATGTTGGCTTGTCGTTTAGAGCAACTAGCAAACTATCTTGACGCACAATTACACGGTAATGCAGATATACTCATTACCGGTATAGCTTCAATGAAAAGCGCTGTATCTGGGCAAATCACTTTTTTGGCGGATCAAAAATTGCAAAGCAAATTAGCAGAATGTAAAGCTTCTGCTATTGTGATGACTGAAGATAGCCTTAAGTATTGGCACGGTGCTGCATTGATTGTTAAAAATCCTTATCTTGCCTATGCAAAATTAGCACAATATCTTGATACAACCCCCGATCCTGCCAAAGATATCGCGCCTTCTGCTGTGATCGACCCTACCGCTCAATTAGGCGCTAATGTTTCGGTCGGTGCTAATGCCGTTATCGAAAGCGGTGTACATTTAGGGGATGGCTGTATTATCGGAGTGGGTTGTTTTGTAGGAAAAAATACGACTATTGGTGCCGACACTAAATTGTGGGCTAATGTAACTGTTTATCATAATTGTGTTATTGGTAAAAACTGCCTGATTCAATCTGGAACCGTTATTGGCTCTGATGGATTTGGTTATGCGAACGACAAAGGTAAATGGATTAAAATCCCTCAACTTGGACGTGTTATTATCGGTGATAATGTCGAAATTGGGGCATCAACTACGATAGATCGTGGTGCACTTGATGATACCGTGATTGGTAATGGGGTGATTATTGATAATCAATGCCAAATTGCCCATAATGATATTATAGGTGACCATACTGCCGTTGCTGGTGGTGTAATAATGGCAGGAAGTCTGACTATAGGACGTCATTGTTTAATTGGTGGCGCAAGTGTAATCAATGGACATATGGAAATTTGTGATCAAGTCACAGTGACTGGAATGGGTATGGTTATGCGCCCGATCACTAAGCCAGGCGTTTATTCATCAGGTATTCCATTGCAAGAGAATAAAATATGGCGAAAAACCGCTTCATTAGTTTTACATATTGATGAAATGAATAAACGCTTGAAATCACTTGAGAAGAAACTATTAAATAGCTCGACGTAGCCAGTTTCGGTCGGTATAATGCCAACCTATTTTATAATTTTTTTAAGCCCAAATATCATTGATGATTTATTTATGGGCTGAATATATTCAATAATTCCGAGGTATAAAGATGCAAGTTTCGGTAGAAACAACACAAGGTTTAGGTCGACGTTTGTCAATTACTATTAAAGCTGAAAATATTAAAAAAGCTATTGATAAAGAATTAGTTAATACGGCTAAAAAAGTTCGTATTGATGGTTTCCGTAAAGGAAAAGTGCCTTTAAAACTTGTTGAACAGCGTTACGGTGCTTCAATTTTACAAGAAGCATTAAGTGATTTAATGCAAAAAAGTTTTATTGATGCGATTATTCAAGAAAAATTAAATCCAGCTGGTGCTCCAACTTATACTCCTAAAGAATATAAAAATGGAGAAGATTACACATTTAACGTTGAATTCGAAGTTTATCCTGACGTTAAAGTTAAAGATTTAGATAAAATTGAAGTTGAAAAACCTGTTGCAGAAGTTGTCGATGCAGATGTTGAAACTATGATTGAAACACTACGTAAACAACAAGGTACTTGGAAAGTAACAGAACAAGCTGCAGGCGAACAAAATCGAGTGACTTTAGATTTTGTGGGTAAAGTAGATGGAGAAGAGTTTGAAGGTGGAAAAGCTAATGATTTTGCATTAGTTTTAGGACAAGGTCGAATGATCCCAGGTTTTGAAGATGCGATTATTGGGCATAAAGCAGGTGATTCGTTTGATATTAATGTAACCTTCCCGGAAGATTATCACGCTGAAAACTTGAAAGGTAAACCAGCTGTATTTGCTGCAACATTGACAAAAGTTGAAGAGCTTGAACTTCCTGAGCTGACTGAAGATGTTATTAAACGTTTTGGTATTGCTGATGGAACAATCGAAAGTTTACGCGCTGAAGTTCGTAAAAATATGACACGTGAACTTAATGCGACAATTCGTAACAAAATCAAATCACAAGTTATCGATGGATTGGTTAAAAATAATGAAATTGACGTTCCAACTGCGTTAATCGATCGTGAAGTTGATGTATTACGCCAACAGGCTTTATCACGTTTTGGTGGCAACATGAAACAACCAATGGAACTACCAAAAGAGTTATTTGAAGCTGAAGCAAAACGACGTGTCAGTATTGGATTATTATTCAGTGAAATTATTGAAAGTAATAAACTCAAAGCTGATGAGGCTCGTGTGCAAACATTGATTGATGAAATAGCAACGGCTTATGAAGATCCTAAAGAAGTGATAGAATATTACCGCAAAGATAAAAAAGCGATGGACAATATCCGTTCTGTAGCGCTAGAAGATCAAGTTGTTGATCTGTTATTAGCTAGTGCAAAAGTAACTGATAAAAATTCTTCATTTTCTGAATTAATGAATCAGCAAATGGCTTAATTAGCAGTTTTATTCAGTTTAAAAAAATTACTTTAAAGCCCAAATAAGGATTATCTGTTTGGGCTATTTTGTTTAATTAGGAGATAAAAATGCCGTTAGAACCATTTATGAGTGTTATACCAATGGTGGTTGAGCAAAGTTCTCGTGGAGAGAGGGCTTATGATATATATTCACGTTTATTGAAAGAGCGGATTATATTTTTAACAGGTCAAGTTGAAGATAACATGGCTAATTTAATTATTGCTCAAATGCTATTTTTAGAAGCCGAAAATCCTGAAAAAGATATTCATCTCTATATCAATTCACCTGGTGGTGTAGTAACAGCAGGAATGGCAATCTATGATACGATGCAATTTATCAAACCTGATGTTAGCACTATTTGTTTAGGCCAAGCTTGTTCAATGGGGTCTTTACTTCTAACTGCCGGTACAAAAGGAAAACGTTACTGCTTGCCTAATGCTCGAGTGATGATCCATCAACCATTAGGTGGTTTTCAAGGTCAAGCTTCTGATATACAAATTCATGCTCAAGAAATTTTACAGGTTAAAAGTCGATTAAATAAAATTATGGCGATGCATACAGGTCAAGATATTAGCGTGATTGAAAGAGATACAGATCGTGATAACTTTATGTCTGCTGAAAAAGCGGTTGAATATGGTTTAGTGGATGCCATATACAGTAAACGATCTTAATAACAGACTAGGTAGGTGGTTAAAGTGAATAAAACAAATTCCGAAAAATTACTTTATTGTACTTTTTGTGGTAAGAGTCAGCATGAAGTTCGTAAACTCATTGCAGGGCCATCATCTATTTATATTTGCAACGAATGTATTGGTTTGTGTAATGATATCTTGAAAGAGGAAACTAAAAACTTTCTTTCCCATGAAGAGTTTATCAGTAAACCTTTACCAACTCCTCATGAAATTCGTGCACATCTTGATGAGTACGTTATTGGTCAAGATCGCGCCAAAAAAGTATTATCTGTAGCGGTTTACAATCATTATAAAAGGTTACGCAACTATTCTAATCCGAGAGATGTTGAATTAGGTAAAAGTAATATTTTATTAATTGGACCAACAGGTAGTGGAAAGACATTATTAGCTGAAACATTGGCTCGATATCTGGATGTTCCTTTTGCAATGACCGATGCCACAACGCTAACGGAAGCGGGTTATGTGGGCGAAGATGTTGAGAATATTATTCAAAAATTACTACAAAATTGCGATTACGACGTTGAAAAAGCGCAACGTGGTATTATTTATGTAGATGAAATTGATAAAATTTCACGAAAATCAGATAATCCATCAATCACACGGGATGTGTCGGGCGAAGGTGTTCAACAAGCATTGTTAAAAATTATTGAAGGTACGGTTGCATCCGTTCCACCTAAAGGGGGACGTAAACATCCTCAACAAGAATTTTTACAAGTTGATACATCAAAAATCCTATTTATTTGTGGTGGCGCATTTAGTGGCTTGGATAAAGTCATTGAAAATCGTGTTTCAACTAATACAGGAATCGGTTTTGGCGCTGATGTTAAAAGTACCAAGCAAAAAGCTTCTGAATCTGAACTGTTAGCCCAAATCGAAGCTGAAGATTTAGTGAAATTTGGCTTAATTCCAGAATTTATTGGACGGTTACCTGTGATTGGTACACTATCTGAACTGGATAAAGATGCGCTAATCAGTATATTGACTGAACCTAAAAATGCATTAACTAAACAATATCAAGCATTGTTTGATTTAGATGGTGTAGATCTTGAGTTTTCTAAAGAAGCTTTAGACGCCATAGCCGTCAAAGCGATGCAACGTAAAACAGGGGCGCGTGGTTTACGCTCGATTGTTGAAAATATTTTATTAGATACGATGTATGATTTACCATCAGAAAAAAATATTAAACAAGTGATTGTTGAACAAGACACGGTTGAAAAATCTCAACCACCTAAGCTAGTGTATCGAGATAACACGAAACTTTTAGCTTAATGATAGAAATAAACTGCCATGAAAGTGGCAGTATACTGATGAAAAAATTGTATAAGTAAAACTAAACATTATGAGTGATTGAATTCGTCAAGGCTTTTAAGGAATAATATGTTTTAAACAATAATAAAATAGGCTTGAATATCTCAAAACAATCCCAATATCTACCTAATAAGTTTGTATTACCAGAGAGAACAATATGAAAACAAAACAAACTAAATCAATGATTATGCCTATTTTACCATTACGTGATGTTGTTGTGTTCCCACACATGGTGATCCCTCTCTTTGTAGGACGAAATAAATCTATACGTTGCCTTGAAAGTGCAATGGAAATGGATAAGCAAGTTTTTCTTGTTACCCAAAAAAATCCATCGCAAGATGATCCAGATATTGAAGATTTATATGAAATTGGCACGATAGCAAATATTCTACAATTACTCCAATTGCCAGATGGCACAGTGAAAGTTTTAGTCGAAGGCGTAGAGCGAGCTAAAATAGTTGATATTGTTGATCAAAATGATGATGACTTTTTAATTGCTAATATTAAACCACTTAGTGAGAAAAAACGCGCTCAAGATCTCAATGAAGCGCTTGTCCGCGTTGTATTATCTAATTTTGAAGAATATTCAAAACTCAACAAAAAAATCACACAAGAAGTGGTTGATTCAATTCGTTTAATAAAAGAACCTTCACAATTATCAGATTCTATTGCGGCAACGCTATTTTTGAAAGTGGATCAGAAACAACAAATTCTAGTCACAGCTGATTTAGAAAAACGTTTCGAATTGCTTATTGCAATGATGGAAGCTGAAATCGATTTGTTGCAAGTTGAAAAAAATATTCGTCAGCGTGTTAAACAACAAATGGAAAAAGCGCAGAAAGAATATTACTTAAATGAACAAATCAAAGCTATTCATAAAGAATTAGGTGATATTGATAATAAACCTGATGAGTTTGAAGAGTTAAAAACCAAAATCACTAAAGCAAAAATGCCAAAAGAAGCCACAGAAAAAGCTATTGCTGAACTTAATAAACTTAAGATGATGCCAGCAATGTCAGCGGAGGCGACCGTGGTACGTGGTTATATTGATTGGATGTTACAAGTTCCTTGGCATAAACGAAGTAAAGTGAAAAAAGATATTGAAGCCGCTCAAAAGATTCTAGATAAGGATCATTATGGACTTGAGAGAGTCAAAGACCGAATTTTAGAGTATTTAGCTGTGCAAGGACGAGTCAATAAAGTAAAAGGTCCTATTTTATGTTTAGTTGGACCACCAGGTGTTGGTAAAACTTCGCTTGGTCAGTCAATAGCTAAAGCAACAGGGCGAGAGTATGTCCGAATGGCTTTAGGTGGTGTACGTGATGAAGCAGAAATACGTGGACATCGACGTACTTATATCGGTTCTATGCCGGGTAAATTAATTCAACGTATGGTTAAAGTTGGGGTGAAAAATCCATTATTCTTATTAGATGAGATTGATAAAATGGCATCTGATATGCGTGGAGATCCTGCTTCTGCCTTATTAGAAGTTCTTGACCCAGAGCAAAATAATGCATTTAGTGATCACTATTTGGAAGTTGACTATGATTTATCCGATGTGATGTTTGTTGCAACGGCAAATTCAATGAATATTCCTGCTCCATTACTTGATAGAATGGAAGTGATTCGACTTTCTGGTTACACAGAAGACGAAAAATTGAATATTGCTAAACAACATCTAATTGCTAAACAGATTGAAAATAATGGCTTAAAATCAAAAGAAATTGACATTGAAGATTCTGCCATTATCGGTATTATTCGTTATTATACTCGTGAAGCAGGTGTGCGAAGTTTAGAGCGTGAAATAGCCAAAATTTGTCGCAAAGTTGTTAAACAATTAGCGCTAGATAGTAAATTGAAAAAAGTGAAAGTCACGCAAGCTAATTTAGCAGAGTTCTTAGGCGTGCAACGTTTCGATTATGGAAAAACGGATAATGAAAACCGAATAGGACAAGTTATTGGACTTGCCTGGACAGAGGTCGGTGGTGATTTGTTAACTATTGAATCTGTCAGTGTTCCAGGTAAAGGAAAACTTACCTATACTGGATCATTAGGTGATGTTATGCAAGAGTCCATTCAAACTGCATTAACAGTTGTTCGTTCTCGAGCGGAGAAATTGGGTATCAATAGTGATTTTTATGAAAAACGTGATATTCATGTGCACGTGCCAGATGGTGCGACACCAAAAGATGGTCCAAGTGCAGGCATTGCTATGTGTACTTCATTAATATCAACATTAACGGGTAATCCTGTTCGTTCTGATGTTGCAATGACAGGCGAGATCACATTGCGTGGAGAAGTGTTACCAATTGGTGGTTTGAAAGAAAAGCTTCTTGCAGCACATCGTGGTGGCATTAAAACTGTGTTAATTCCAATGGATAATGTCAAAGATCTGGAAGACATCCCAGACAATGTTAAATCTGAAGTTGAAATTATACCTGTAAAATGGATTGATGATGTGATAACCGTTGCACTTCAAAATAACCCATTTGGAATGGAACCTGTTACCAATAAAGTTACTTTAAAACAACCGACTAAAAAGGCCATTAAAAAAGTAAAAGGGAATGTTGAAGTGCCAGCTCGATTAAATTAATTATCTAAATTTTAAAAAGATCAACGCATGTTGATCTTTTTTTTGCTTAACATTCTGACAATAGCCTATTTTAGTAAATATGCTATACTTGCCAAATTAATTATTGGTTTTATGGAGAATCTTTAGAAATGATGGAAACAATCCGAGCAGCTGCAAACCATGTAGCTGTTAAAATTATATTCGCTATAATTATTATAAGTTTTATTTTTACCGGCGTGTTCAGTGGCGGTAATAGTGCACGTGATGAACAAATATATATAGCGAAAGTGGATGGTGAAGGGATTAGTCGAGCGCAATTTGAGGCTCAGGCTAGTGCAGAATCATCAAGAGCGATGGGTGATAGCACTTTTATTAAACAAATTCGTCGAGATGTTCTTGCTGATCAAATTAATAACTATCTCGCTTACCAATTATCTAAAGAGCTCAACCTTAATATTAGTGACGATCGTTTAAAAGAAATGATTAGCAAGCAAAAGGAATTTTTTGAAAACGGAAAGTTTAGTAATCAAAAATATTTAAATCTTCTTGCGGCAAATAACTTTACACCAGAGGCTTATGCGGAGTCTATTAGAGCAGCTGCACAGCGACAACAGCTTATCAGTTCATTAATCTATAGTGATTTTGTTGTACCAAATGATTCTGATTTTTCACAATTACTTGATCAAACAAGAACTATTTATGCCGCGCCAATCAGTTCTTCTATTGTCAAAATGGATGATGTCAATATTACGACTGAAGATGAGCAAAAATACTATGATGAGCATAAAAATTCTTTTTTTAGAAAGGAAAGAGTTAAATTTAAATACATAGCAAATTCTAAGCAAGATTATCTAAACACTATCAGTATTGATGATAAAGACATTAAAAAAGAATTTAATGATAACCTAAAGGAATATACCTATCCTGCCAAAAAATCGTTTAGTGTGATTTTTGTAAAAGACTATAATCAAGCTGAAGATATCGTCAAAGACCTATCATCGGGAACCGAATTTTCAACAGTATTGAAGAATATTAATCAGAATGAAGATGTTTCTCCTTATGGCAAAAATGGTTCACTAGGTTGGTTTGCTGATAATGATGACTTACCACAACCTTTTAAAGAGGCAAATTTACATAATATTGGTGAAGTTTCTAAACCAATACAAGTCGAAGGTGGTTATGTCATTGTCAAACTAGATGATTTACAAAAAGCTAAATCTATGGATTATGATTATGCAAAATACCAAATTAAGACCAAGCTTCAAGAAAATAAAATTCAACAACATTTTGAAAATGCTGAAGATAAAATGAAGTCAGCGCTAGTTAACCATTCTAACGATTTCGATGCGATAGCTAAAGAGGCTGGTTTAGACGTTAAAGAAACAGATTGGACTTATTATAATGATGCAAGTTCAATTGCTCGTTATCCAGAAGTACGAGATGTCATATTTAGTAGCGACATGATTGCTGATGATAAAGTGACGGGTAAAATTTCAGAAATAATACCTGTAGGACGAGATTTAGACATGTCAGATTTTATCATTCAAGTTGTCGATTATAAACCTGAAGGAATTGCTTCATTTGAAGAGGTAAAAAACGAAATACATCAAAAACTTTATGATGATATTGTTGATAGTCGTTTTAAATCAACAGTGGATGATATTGTGAAAGAGTTAAATGTAAAAGGCACATCAAAACAAGTACAATTTTCTACCAATTATACCTTGAAAAGAGATTCTAATGAACCTGATAGGAAAGTGGTTGATATGGTGTTTAATTTAGTTCCTTCTGCAACCGATAAACGTGTCTATGGGGTTGAACACATCAATAAACATGATGCTTATATCACGGTATTAACACAAGTTAAAGATGGTGAGTGGCAAGATGTTTCATCTTATTTACTGCGTTATTATTTGCAAAATACCTATAATTCTTTAGCTACGGATATGCGTTCTAAAGCAAAAATTGAAATTATGCCAAACTCAAATTTGTGATATACATCGAAAATTTGATATAGACACTGTTAAAACTAAAAGCCACTTGTGTGGCTTTTCTCATTTTTATAACAAGTTAAATCGTTTCATTAAATTAAATGAGATAGTGCTAACGCAAATTTAATTGCGTAACTATTTTAGAGGTTAATTATATGAAACGAATTTCATTATTTGGTATTTTACTATCGTCTTTTATCTTTTCATCAATCAGTTTAGCGGAACCAACGCCAATATCACCCGTTAAGCAAGAACAAAAGCAGACCATTCAAGTTAATATTAATACTGCGTCAGCGCAAGAACTGACAAAAATATTAACAGGAATTGGATTAAGTAAAGCTCAAAAAATTGTTGAATATCGTGAAAAATTTGGACCATTTGTATCGGTTGAACAACTTAAAGAAGTCTCTGGTATCGGGCAAGCCACTCTTGATAAAAACATCGGGAAAATAGCATTGTGATATTATTTTCCACCAATTCATATTGGTGGAAAATGCCTAACCCTAATAATCTACCGGATCGACATCTATATTCCAACGTACTCGTGAACTTTCTCCCCACTTTTCAATGTTAAGGATAAGTTTATCCAATATTTCTTGTAACAATTTGCGATTAGTATGTTGTAAAAGTAATTGCCACCGATGGTAGTCCGCTTTTTTGGCTTGATTTGCTGGCATCGGGCCAAGTTGCCATAAACCTAAATCACAGTTTGCTCTTAACCAGTCATGAATTTTTTGTAAAAAAATGGGAGCATAATGATTATTACGATCTGCTGCACGGATCAATACTTGATAGCTAAAAGGGGGTAACTGTGTTAATTGACGTTCGTGTAGTGTTACGCTTGCAAATTTTTGATATCCCTCATTTAATAAAATATTAAGAAGTGGGTGATCTGGATGATAGGTTTGCAAAATAACTTCGCCAGCTTTAGTTGCCCGACCTGCCCGACCAGAAACTTGAGTATAAATTTGTGCAAATCGTTCTGTTGCTCTAAAATCACTTGAAAATAGCGCTCCGTCTACATCGATAATTCCAACTAAAGTAACATCTGGAAAATGATGGCCTTTCGCTAAAATTTGAGTGCCAACTAAGATATGAGCTCCGCCTTGTTGAATATCATGTAAATAATTATTCAATGCGCCTTTTTTACTGACTGTATCGCGATCAATGCGACTAATTTTAATATCGGGGAATAAAACTTCGAGTCTTTTTTCAAGCTGTTCAGTTCCAAATCCAATTGGCACGAGGTGAGTCGATCCACATTTAGGGCATTGTTGAGGAACAGCTCGTGGTGTATCACAATGGTGACAACTCAATTTGTGCTGTTTGTGATGATAAGTATAGGGTCTGTCACAACGAGGACATTCTGCAATCCAACCACAGTCATGGCAGATCAGTAATGGTGAAAAACCCCGTCGGTTTAAAAAGAGCATGACTTGATTATTATCAGATAAGTGTTTCTGGATTTGCTCAATTAATGGCTGTGATAATCCTGCATCGAGGGTTAAACCTCGAATATCTAAAATAGACTGTTTAGCCAGCGTTGCATTACCCGCTCTTTCAGTAAGCTGGAGCAACTGATATTTATGATAGATAGCATTTTTGAGTGTTTCAAGTGAAGGCGTTGCAGAACCCAACAAAATCGGAACATTTTCAATTTTGGCTCGGATTATTGCTAAATCTCGAGCATGATAGCGCCAACCTTCTTGTTGTTTATAAGAGCTATCATGTTCTTCATCGATAATAATGATACCTAACTCTTTAAATGGTGTAAAAAGTGAAGAGCGTGTTCCAACGACAATAGCTGTTTCGCCATTACGACTTCTTAACCATACCCCCAGTCTTTCTTTGACCGTTAATCCTGAGTGTAAAATGTCAATCGGTGCATTAAAACGTTGTCTAAATCGGGTAATGGTTTGTGGTGTAAGACTGATTTCAGGTACTAATACCAATGCTTGTTTTCCCATTGATAACACGTGAGATAAAATATTTAAATAGACTTCAGTTTTGCCTGAACCGGTCACTCCCTCTAAAAGAAACACATTAAAATTATCAATCTGTTTATTGACGCTTTGAATGGCATTTGATTGTTGTGCATTGAGTTCAATTGCAGTTGTATTTGTTGAATAGCAAGTTTGCCATTCAGTACTGTCTGGTAAACAACGGACTTGTTCTATTAACTGTTTTTTCTGTAATGCAAGATAGACAGCTGAATTAAAGTCGGTTTCTTGTAGCGTATCATTTTTTAATGCTAATAATAGTTGTTTTTGTTTGGTCGCACGAGGCATTGAGTCTATATTGAACTGCTTACCAAGCTCAGTTAATTGCCATTTTTTAATTTCATCCTTACTTGCTGCTCGTCCTTGTCTTAATAAAATGGGTAAAGCATGAAATAACACCTCACCTATTGGATAATGATAATAACTTGCTGCCCAATTTAATAATTGCCATATTGAATCATTAAATATGGGTGATTCATCAACAATTGATTTTATGGATTTCAAATGACTAATATCAACATCGGTATGTTTATCGATATTAACAATTATGCCTATTGCATCACGATGACCAAAAGGAACCTTCACCCGCATACCAATTTGAGCAGGCATAGTTAATTGATAATCATAAAGTTGGTGTAATGGTACAGGTAAAGCTACATGAGCGATAAGCATGAAAAATCACATCAATGGTTAAATTAAACTCGTATTGTACGTAAAATTAAATGAACTCGCAAAAGCTACACCATGAAATCTAATTTTAAGATGTGAAAAGTGGTTTCAAGTTGTAAAATTTGCTATCTTGATCTTATCGGATTTTTGATGACTATGAAAGGGATAAAAGATGTCAGAGTTATTTTCACATATTAATCAGCGTGGTGATGCGCACATGGTTGATGTCTCAGAAAAAAAAATAACAACGCGAGAAGCGAAAGCAGAGTCAATAATTTTAATGAGTGAAAAAACATTAAATATGATTCTAGAAGAAAAGCATCAAAAAGGGGATGTGTTTGCAACAGCACGAATTGCTGGAATTCAAGCAGCAAAAAAAACTTGGGAACTGATTCCTTTATGTCATCCATTATTATTAACTAAAATTGAAATCAATATTCAAGCAGATATTGATAGAAGTTGTATAAGAATTGAATCTTTTTGCCGATTAAATGGGCAAACCGGCGTTGAAATGGAAGCGCTGGTTGCTGCCTCGGTTGCCGCATTAACTATTTATGATATGTGTAAAGCAGTACAAAAAGATATGGTAATAACACAAGTAAGGTTGCTATCAAAAACAGGTGGAAAATCTGGTGATTTTGTTGCACAAACATAGAAAAAGAACATCATGAATAAAATTATTTTTTTTGCTCAAACCAGAGAGTTAGTTGGAATAGATACTATTGAATTGAATGCCGAACACTGGTCTATTTCCGAACTTATTGATCATCTTAGTCAACGCGGTGATAAGTGGGCATTGGCATTAAAAGAACAAACAGTATTATGTGCAGTGAATCAAACATTTGCGGATGTTAACTATATTATTCAATCAGGCGATGAAATTGCATTTTTCCCGCCCGTAACGGGAGGATAAAATGGATATAATTAAAATTGACGATGAATCGATTAATACTAATGACATTATTAGCTGGCTTTCTGAATTACCACAAGATGGTGCGGTGGTAACATTTATTGGTAAAGTTCGTTGTACAGAAAAAAAAACCATTGGACTTTATTTGGAGCATTATGCGGGAATGACAGAAAAGGTATTGAGCAATATTATTGTACAAGCTCGACAACGTTGGCAATTGAGTCGAATCGCTGTCATTCATCGAGTGGGTAATATTAAAACCAATGAAAAAATTGTATTTGTGGGCGTGAGTAGTGCACATCGTTCAGATGCATTTGCGGCAGCTGAGTTTATTATGGATATATTAAAAAATGAAGCGCCATTTTGGAAAAAAGAAAATACTATTGATGGTAATAATTGGGTTGAAGCAAAAAAATCTGATGTTGATGCATTGAAAAAATGGTATTAATTACTATTTACTATATAATAGCTATGTTATGTCAATTTATTTTTAATGAGAGGTAAGGAATGGCAGGATATACTCCTAATGGTTCAATTATTGAACAATCCGGTAGCCGTGTGCAAACATATATGAGTCATGTTTATGGTTGGATGACGGTAGGTTTGCTTTTAACGGCAATGATCGCGTGGTTTGCATCAACGAATGTGCAACTTATGCGAGTATTATATAACATAATGTGGATTCTATTGATTGCTGAGCTTGGATTAGTATTTGTTATCTCTGGTTTAATTAACCGATTATCAGGTGCAGCGGCGACAACATTATTTATGTTATATTCAGTCTTAAATGGTTGTACTTTTTCTATTTATTTCCTTGTTTATACCTCATCTTCAATAGCAAGCGTCTTCTTTATCACTGCGGGTATGTTTGGTGCACTTGCATTTTATGGGTATACGACAAAACGTGATTTATCCGGTTTTGGGCGTTTCCTATTTATGGGATTAGTTGGTATTATTATCGCTTCGATCGTAAATATATTTTTACAAAGTGAACCATTAATGTGGGCAGTAACCTATATTGGTGTTTTTGTTTTTGCAGGGTTAACAGCGTATGACACTCAAAAATTAAAAGAATTAGGCGAAAACATATCACAAGATGACCCAAATATGTTTAGACGTTATGTTATTCTTGGAGCATTAACGCTTTATCTTGATTTTATCAACTTGTTTATTTTGTTGTTAAGAATTTTTGCTGATCGTCGATAGTTTCAAATTTATTCATATAGTAAGGGCTCTTTTGAGCCCTTATTGCTCTCGTTGTAATCCAACTTTTAAGCATCAACTTTTCTGTAAATGGAATTTTAATTATATCTTACTGTATTATCTAATTGATATATGGCTGAATATTTTTAAAAGTAATCAATTATTATGAAAAAATTATATACATTTATTTTAATCAATACCTTTATCTCATCCATAATTGCAATCAGATACTTTTTGATACCAGGAATCACGTTTTCATGGCAAAGTGGTTTTTTTTCATTTTTTGCCGTGCTAGGGCATTTTTTTTCATTATATCTTCTGATTTTTTTGATTCTCGTTTCTTTAATTTGGTTAAAAAAATGTTATTTTAATACTATTGCTGCTTTGTTGGTTAGTTTAGCGCAGATAGTATTATTTTGTGATACGATTGTTTTTCAACAATATCGCTTTCATATTAATCAATCGGTTCTTTCATTAGTCTTTTCTGGACAAGTGGTAGACTTTTCAACTATTACTTATATTGTAATGTTAGCACTTGCCACTTTAGTATTTTGTATCGAATTACTTATTCTGTGTTTTTTAGATAAAAAGATGACTAAATCAAAAGATCATCGAAAGAAGACACGAATGATTGTTATAGCCACAATCATGTTATTGGGTTCTGCGTTAATTAGTCATGTAATCCATATGGTGGCTTTCTATTATGCTTATTCACCCATTATGGTAGTTAAAGAGTATCTTCCTCTTTATCGTCCCTTTACTTCAAAAAAAATCATGGGTTTTTTTGATAAAGCAGGGGAGCGTAAAGTGATTAATCAGTACACCAAATCAAGTGCAAATATCTATTATCCTAAAAATAGTTTAGTGATTGATCCTGAAAATAAAGAAAAAATGAATATTATGTTTATTGTCTTAGATTCATGGCGTTACGATACTTTCAATGAAGATAATTCACCCAATACCTATCGATTTGTTAAACAAAATAATGGTGTCATTTTTGATAATCATTATTCAACAGGTAATGCAACCCGTACTGGAATTTTCGGATTATTTTATGGTATCCCTGGTACTTATTGGGATGCATTTTTGCGTAATAGTATTCCTTCACTTTTTATTACTACTTTACAGCAACAAAATTATAATATTGGTATTTTTACCTCTGCTAAAGTTTCGTCTCCTGAATTTGACCGCACAGCATTTGTAACCATTAAAAATTTGAGAATTAGCAGTCCAAATGGTACGCCTTCATATCGTGATAAACAGATGACCAATGATTGGCTAGCTTGGTATCAAAATCGGGATACCTCTAAACCGACTTTTTCGTTTTTATTTTATGATGCTCCTCATGGTTATGATTTTCCGAATGACTTTGAAGTAAAGTATAAACCCGTAGGCGATATAAATTATATCACCTTGAATAATAATACTAACCCACTGCCAATTCTTAATCGTTATAAACAGAGTGTCTATTATGATGATTATTTGATGCAAAATATTTATGATGAACTAAAAAAATCGGGAACACTCAATAATACATTAATAATTATTACGGGTGATCATTCTCAAGAAATTAATGATAATGGACTAGGGTTCTGGGGGCATAATGGGAATTATACCGATGCACAAACTAAGGTGCCTTTTATTATCATTGGAGCGAAAGATCTAAAAATTCTTCAGGAAAATAGTCAACGTTTGACAAGTCATGAAGATGTTGTACCTTCGTTAATGAAACATTATTTACATGTTCAAAATGACATATCTGATTATTCAACAGGGTATGATTTATTTAGTCCAATCACAGATAGAAATTGGTTGTTAATGTCAAATTACAGTTCTTATGCGGTACGAACGTTGGATAATATCTATTTTGTTAATCGAATGGGTATTAGCCATTATATGGATTCACGAAATCATGAAGTTGATCAAACGCCAAACTATCAATACATTCAAGATGCGATGAATAAAATGCGATACTTTTATCAGGAAGGTAATAAATAAAATTATGCCACCAAAATTTTGGTGGCATAAGATGATGTTATTTAACATCAGCACAATTCAGACAATAAATATAGCGATTTTGTTTATCGGTAAATTTATCCCATAAAGAGACTTGTTCACGAATTTGTTTTACTTCAGGAAGTTTTTCAAATAAAACTTCCGCCGTTGATTTTGGTAACATAGCAATCATATCTGAATAAAAGGCGCTAAACCAGTTGACTTCCGGTTTTTGCCAATCAATTCGATAGTCAGTTAAATTAGCTAACGTTGCGGCGATTTCAATGGCATCATCAAAATCACCTAGTTTATCTACTAACCCATTTTTAAAGGCTTCTTCACCTAGCCAAACTTGGCCTTGACCAATTTTATCCACTGCTTCTGTGGTCATTTTACGTGATTTTGCCACTAAAGAAATGAATGTACTATAACCATTATCAATATTCATCTGTATGAGTTGATTCATCTCTTCAGGCAAGTTTTTAGCAAAGTTATTATTTGCCAATGGAGAAGTTGACACGCCATCACTATAAACCCCTATATGAGAAAGCGAGTTTTCAAAAGTTGGAATCATACCAAAAATACCAATAGATCCAGTTATCGTATTAGGGCTAGCAACAATATAATCCGATGCCGTTGAAATCCAGTATCCTCCTGACGCAGCCATACCACCCATTGAAACCACAATAGGAATTTGATATTCATGTAATGCTTCAAGTTCGCTACGAATGGCTTCTGATGCTTCTACACCGCCACCAGGACTATTGACTCTTAACACAACAGCTTGAATGTTATTGTCGGTTAAATTTTCACGAATTGTTCTGAGTTGATCAACAATTTCTTGACTGCCGGCGATATTGCTATCATTTTCACCATCTGAAATCGTACCATTCACAAAAACTATAGAAATAAGCGGTTTAGAAACTGAATTAGTATCCTGTTTTTTATCATCTTTTAATTTGTAGTCATAAATACTGACTTCAGGTAAATCTTTACCTTTTAGAACAAATTCATAAAAATCTTGTTCAAAAAGGTAATCCGATTTTACGAAATCCACTAAACCATTTGATAACGCATACTGACTCATGCTGCCATTAGCCTCGTGCAATCTAGTTAGCATGGTTTCCGGACTAGGAACCAGTTGTGATGGTGCTTGTTTTCGTTGGGAAGCAATATCATTTAAATAATTATTCCACATCAATGTTAACCATCTTGTGGTATTCGCTTTTGCTTCAGCAGACATATCATTACGGATAAAAGGCTCGATAGCTGATTTGTAAGTACCAACACGGAAAACATGCGTGTTCACTTTTAAATTATCCAGTAAAGTCTTGTAGTATAGGTTATTAGCAGCAAGCCCATAGACATTAATGGCACCTTGCGGGGTAAGAGAAATTTTATCAGCATAACTTGCTAAATAATATTGGCTTTGATTAAAGTTTGTGCCTGAGGCATAAATGGGTTTATTCGCCTTTTTAAATTTAGTGAGATATTTACCTATATATTGTAGTGAACTCAAATCTGCCCCAACAAAATTATCTAATCTTAATACCATATTTTCAATATTTGGATCTGCGGCAGCTTGATCTATCTTTTGTGTTAATTCAAATAAACTGTTTTCTCGAGCAAGATTTACTCGTTTTCCATATATCTTGTTTTGTAAATGATAAATATCATCATTATAAAGTGTGCTATCAACAATAACACCTTCAAGATCTAAAACTAATGTGCCATTTTGTGGAACGTCGTCTAAACTTTGTGATTCTTTAAATAATGCAATAAAACTTGAAATGAGTAATATGGCAATCAAGAATATAATGTTAAAAAAAAGCTCTCTTAGGAAATTGATAACTTTCCATATGGATTTAATGACGGATAAAACAGACATAGTAAATGACCCTTTCATAATGATTTATCTAATTTTTTAGCTTCAATATTTCTTTTTTTAAAATACTTCTTATCTTCAAATCTTAAACAAGTTAATTTTCCACCCCAACAACATCCCGTATCAAGTGCAAAAATATTTTCTGGCGTACCTTTACCATTCAGTGCCGCCCAATGTCCAAAAACGATACTATATTCAGGCGGTATTTGACTAGGAATTAAAAACCAAGGTTTAAGTTTTGTTGGCGCTTGCTCAGGTGGTTTTTTATAATAAAAATCAAGTCGACCATCATCATAACAAAATCGCATACGTGTTAACGCATTGGTGGCATAACGTAGACGATCAAAACCTTGTAAATCCGATGACCATTCATCCGGAAAGTTTCCATACATTTTGTCAAGAAAGAGGGGATAAGAATCGCTAGATAATATTTTATTGAGATCATCAGCACATTTTTTTAATGTTTCCATATCCCACTGCGGTGAGACACCTGCATGGGTCATAATGATTTTTAACTTTTCATCAATTTGAACTAAAGGCTGTTTACGTAACCAATTCATCAATTCATCATAGTCTGGTGCATTGATCACCTCTTCAAGATTATCTTTCTTTTTAGGCGGCGTAACATTAGCATAAACTGATAACAAATGAAGATCATGATTACCTAATACCAGCCGAATTTGGCTGGTATTCGTTTTGACAAATCTTAAAACTTCTAATGATTTAGGGCCTCGTGCTACAAGATCACCTGTTAGCCATAACGTATCGGTTGAGGAAAATCCAGCTTTTTCAAGCAATCGCATAAACTCATCATAACAA
Source organism: Gilliamella sp. CG25 (assembly GCF_046635705.1). Classification (NCBI taxonomy): domain Bacteria; kingdom Pseudomonadati; phylum Pseudomonadota; class Gammaproteobacteria; order Orbales; family Orbaceae; genus Gilliamella; species Gilliamella sp. CG25. The sequence goes on from NZ_JBIDFJ010000001.1 coordinate 49,956, forward strand.
CCATGAATATCACCGATAAGTAAGTTTGCCATGACATCATTTCCATGCGTTGGCAAGCTGGCAATATTGCTGCACAGTTAAATTTTCAGCTCGTAGCGTTGGATCAATATCTAATTCAATGAGTTGTTCTACAGAGAACATATTGGATAAGCTATTACGAATCGTTTTACGCCTTTGGTTAAAGGCTTCAGTAGTTAATCGAGAAAGTATCTTAACATCATTAACTAAGTAAGGTTTTTGCTTATAAGGGATTAATTTAACTACCGCCGAATCAACTTTAGGCGCAGGTTTAAAAGCACTCGGAGGAACTTCTAAAACGGGAATGATTTGGCAATAGTATTGTGCCATAACACTCAATCTACCATAATCTTTGCTATTCGGCGCTGCGACCAAGCGTGTAACCACCTCTTTTTGTAGCATAAAATGCATATCAGTGATGATATTTGCAAATTCAAAAAGGTGAAACATTAAAGGTGTGGAAATATTATAAGGTAAATTACCAAACACGCGTAATGGTTTACCTAATTCAGTTGCAAGTATATTAAAGTCATAATTAAGTGCATCTTGTTCGATTACGGTCAACTTGTCAGTTAATAAAGGATTTTGTTTTAGTCTTTCCGCCAAATCACGGTCAATTTCTATGACAGTAAGGTGATCGACAAGTTTACTCACGGGTATAGTTAGTGCTGCAAGACCAGGCCCAATTTCAACAAGTGCCTGATCTTTATTAGGTTGAATTGCGGCAACAATACTTTCAATAATATAATCATCATGTAAAAAGTTTTGCCCAAAACGTTTACGGGCAAAATGTCCTTGGTGAACTCGATTATTCATTATCATCTACACCTTTGATTTTGATATATGCGTCACCTTTTAACTCTTGAATCCAGATTTGAGATTCTTCAGCAAATTTACGATTAAATATAAGTCGATAAGCATGATCTTGTTTTGCTGATTCGGTTTTGTCTGCCTTTCTGGTATCGAGTAGCTGAATTAAATGCCAACCATAAGCAGATTGAACAGGCTGACTGATTTCACCTTTTTTAAGTTTAAGTAATCCATTTTTAAAGCCGGTATCATAACGTTCTGGCATACTCCAACCTAAATTACCGCCGTTATCGGCTGAACCGGGATCTTCAGAATACGCTTTCGCTGCTGCTTCAAAAGTGGTAGCACCACTCACGATTGCTTTTCGAATGTCTGTTAATTTCTGTTTAGCTATTTGGTCTGTAACAAGGACATTTGTTTTAATCAAAATATGACGAGCATCCACTTCTTGAACAGTAATTGCTTTTGGTTTTTCAGTGCGAGTATCATCAACTTTTAAAATATGTAATCCTACCCCAGAACGAATTGGTCCTATGATGCTATCCTTAGGTGCACGAACTAAACGTTCTTCAAATATCGTTGGTAGCTCGTTGAGTTTACGCCACCCCATGTTACCGCCTTTTAAGGCAAGATCATCGTTTGAATATGAGGCAGCCAGTTTAGCAAAATTTTCGCCTTTTTTAGCTCGATTGATTACATCCCGTGCTTTTTCGGTTGCAACATCAACTTGTTGTTTAGACGCTTTCTCAGGAATAGCAATTAAAATGTGACTAATCTTTACGCTTAAATTATTCGTGAGTTGTTTGGTCAAACTTTTTGATAGATTTTCCACTTCTTTGTCAGAAATATTGATACGATGTCTAACTTCATTCATACGGGTTTGATCAATTAGCATATCGTTATGAATACGTTCACGATAAGCTGAATAACTAATTCCCATCGTTGATAACTTACTGCGTAATTGATTGACGGTCATGCCATTTTCACTTGCAATCTGAGCTATTGCTTTAGTTACTTCATCATCATTGACTGTAATTTTAGCTTTAGCTGCTTTTTGTAATATTAAGTTTTCAACAATTAAACGATCAATGATTTGTTGACGAAGTATTTTATCATTCGGTAAATTGTTAGGATTTGTGCTTGCTTTAATGGTTTTAAGCATTTCTTGAACATCACTTTCTAAAATGACGTTATTATTGACAACAGCAGCAACCTGCTCAATAACGCGTGGCGCAGCATTTGCTGTTAAAGGATTAAGCAAACCAATACTTAAACTTAAATTTAACGCAATAATTAGTTTTAATAATTTCATATTTTTAACTCATTTTTTTGCTATAGTGTCATTGCTATAGTAATAAATTAATTGATTATGTTTTTTTGAACAATTTATTCAAACGCTGAGACATAAGGAAGTTTGCCGTAATTTAACATTTTTGCTTTTGCGTCACTTCGGCGTCCAAATCCTTGTAATTCAAAGTTTAAAGACAATTTATTTTCATATTTACTTTTATGCGTATCGATATTCCAATCAGTTAGTTTTCGTCCATATTGCACTGTCATCCCCCAACAACAGTCGCTGTAATGTAATCCAACAAACCCATCGACCATTTGTCCTTTTTTGACATCATGATAATACGATCCAACTGCTGAAACTGTTTCAGAGAGTGGCCAAGTAGTCATAATACCAGTTTGAGAAATATTTTGCTTATAGTTATTATAAATCGAGTTTAAATCAACCGTATCGATGTATTTATGATTTGCATAACGGTATGATAATTGAATTAATTTATTACTCGAAGGACGATATTCAAAAATACTGTTGGCTAATGATATTGCATCAAGGCGAGTATCATATTGCACCCCACCTCTAAATACAATTTCATCTGAAATTTGCCAAAAGTTGTCTGCTGCCCAAGTTATACTACCCGTATCAGAGTTTCTATCCAATTTGGTATTGTTTTCACTGGTTCTTGATTTAGTAAAATACGTGGTTTGCCCAATCGAAAAATTGAATCGTTCAACTTTATTTATATCATAGAAACGTGTTGTTATACCGGTTGAAATTTTATTAGTAGATGGAATTCGGTCTAGACCGCTATAAGGTTGATCCCTAAATAATCCAATATAGTCTGATTGGAGTAAGGTCGAATCATAATTTAATATATTTGATTGTTTCTTATAAGGTATATAAATGTATTTTACACGTGGCTCTAATGTTTGGGTATAACCCTCAATAAGGGTTGTATCTCGTTCAAAAATAATTTTACCATCAACCGATATTTTGGGTATAAATCGACTGACATTTTTATCAAGATTTTTGAAACGGTTACTATTACTTGGTAAATCTTGATTGTAATAAGTGGCCATAAAACCAGCTTCAGTTGATATCGAAGACCAAGAATTAGTTAACGTATAGTTTAATGTTGGTTCGATGTGAGTACGCCAAGTTTTAGGTTCATTTTTTCCTTTACTTACAAAATGACTGATTTGCGCATAGTTTTTAAATTTAAATGGCCCGAAATCATAATTGTAATAGGTAATATCTAACTGAGGTTGAGTTTGATAAAGATTATCTTTTAAATTAGTACGGAAAGTCTGAAAGTTTAATTGGCTTAATGTAATGTCCCAATTTTCGTCGTTATAACCCAACTGATAAAGCTGAGAAAGGTAACCCGCAGTTGATGAAACATAATCGGAATCTAAATCCGAAAGATATTGGTTATCACTGACACGTGTAGCATTAATTTTTAGTCGCCAATTGTAATTAATCAGTTCATCGTTTTTCCAATAAAATAACCAGCGTTGACGATTATCATCATAATTAATACCATTGGCTTTATTATCACGGTCTTTATTATATTGACTGTCATGTTGTAGCCAATCAAAGGCAAGCGTACCCGCACCAAGTTCGTTAAGATAACGGAACTCAGTTTTTAATTGAAATCCTCTTTTTACTAGGATTCTTGGTTGAAAAGTTGCATCATAGTTAGGTGCAATATTCCAATAAATAGGTAGCGAAAAATCAACGCCATCTTTGTTATTAAAGCTAAGATTCGGCATTAATAACCCTGAACGTCGTTTATTTCCGGTAGGTAATTGTAAATAAGGTGAATATAAAACAGGTACTTTTCCCACTCGAAAAACCGCATTCCAAACTTCAAGCAATTCTTCTTTGTTGTCATGAATTACGGTTGTACCCTTGATACTCCAAGTATTGTTATCAATAGGACAAGACGTAAAACTACCATTTTTCAAGATCACATAACGATTATTCTCAAGTTTGATTTCATCGGCTTGACCACGACCAAGGCGATTTACCAAATGGTATTTACTTGATGTTATTGCAGTATCGTTATTATTAAGATTCATCGATGCATGATCGCCTTTCATTTGAATTAAATTATCTTGATAATTGATACTGCCATCGAGGGTGACTGTTTGGGTATTATTTTGTGAGTTTATTGTCACTTTATCGGCTTTTATAACCCGATTGCCTTGTTCAATTGATACATTACCCTTATAAGTGGCTGTATTTGGGTAATTAGCTTCAAATTCGTTTGATTCAGCATTAACCGGTAATGTATTGATATTACCATTGACTAATGGTCGATCAAATCTAGGCACATTATTTAGACATTGAGCGTTATTGCTATCAGATTTTGGCAAAGCAATAGCATAACAAACATTGTTATATAAGGAAAAAACTATGGTTAATGTGATTAGTGATGGCGTTAATTTTTTCATCAATGATTAAAATTAATTATGTTTTTTATAATTAACACATTATAACGGTTATTTATAAAAGTGCGAATGAAAAATTAACGTTTTCCTTTGCGTTTAAATGTTTTATTGAGTTGTTTGACCATGATTACTCGTTTTTCAGGCGATGTAAATTGAAATTCATCCCACCATTTAGCCAGTTCAAGTAATTCGCCTTTTTCAATTGATGCTCGCATTTCAAGAAGATCATAAGCAGCACGAAACTTAGGATTTTCTAAAATTGCAAATGCTCGTTTGCCTTCTCTTTTCTTCATGCGTAGCTGTAAACGCCATATATCGCCCATAATAGAGGTTAACCGTCGAGGGATGGCAAGCACTTTACATTGTTCAGCAAGAACATCGTTGATAGCAACAGAAAAAGCGTCGTGAAATTGCAAACCACCTTCAATACAAGTTAATTGTGTTTGCTCAATAATTGGGTACCAAAAAAATGCAGCAAACAAAAATGCCGGATTAACCCTTTTATTATTAGCAATGCGATAATCGGTATTTTTAAGAACTTGCTCAATGATTTTTTCTAAAAAGCTATTTTGATTATTTGTGAACAATCGGTTAATAGCTGGAAAAAGTTGTTCAAAAAGATGATATTCTTTTAATAATTTATAAGTTGCGTAACCATTTCCCGTTTGTAAAAGTTTGAGCGACTCATCAAAAAGTCGAGCAGCTGGAATATTTTTCAATAATGGTGCTAGGTGCTTAATGGGTTTTGCTGTTTGTGCTTCAATTTCCATATCCAATTTAGCGGCAAAGCGTACCGTTCTTAACATCCTGACCGGATCTTCTCGGTAGCGTACTTGAGGATCGCCGATTAAGCGAATTAGACCTTTTTGTAAATCTGCAATACCGCCACAATAATCACGTAAGCTAAAGTCTTTTAAACTGTAATACAGTGCATTTATGGTGAAATCCCGACGGATAGCATCTTGCTCTATGGTTCCGTACACATTATCGCGTAATAACATTCCGGATTGCGAACGTCTAGACATATTGGTTTGATCCAATTGATTATCATGTTCACCACGGAAAGTTGCCACTTCAATAATTTCTTTACCAAACATAATATGGGCAAGTCTAAAACGTCTGCCAACTAAACGGCAATTACGGAAAATCTTTTGTATTTGTTCTGGTGTCGCATTGGTTGTAATATCAAAGTCTTTTGGCTTTTTGCCTAAAAGAAGATCCCGAATACACCCTCCAACTAAATAAGCCTCATACCCTTGTTTATTTAATCGATGAAGTACTTTAAGCGCATTTTCACTTATCTCTTTGCGAGAGATATTATGTTCATTACGAGGAATGGACACATAATGTGATTCAGGGTGTTTATCATGGCAAAACATTTTACGATAAAAGCGGGAAACTTGTTTAAAAATAGCGCACCTCAAAATTTGTTATAAATTGTAAACCAAATATAATGCCGAATTATAGCCTAATTGAATTTAACTTTCCACGGCTCAAACCAATAACTATTAAGTAATCATTAAACTCCTTGAATAAGTCGTCGTAAAACAGTCAATGATTTTTCTATCTGATTTTTTTAAATACAATTATCAAAAATAACATTTATTTATATAGTACAATATAGTAATATCGTTCAATCAAAACGACTTATTTAATTTCGTTTGTATCTATGTAATATCATGGAACTGATTATAATTATTTAAACTTATACTTGAATTTTTTTGAGTTAATTGTAGGGAAACAATAATTTCCAGCAACAGACACAACGTTAAAACATGATTACAAGACATTTTTACCGTTAATTTTTATACTGCAATTAAGTTCCCAAAATCACTTGAGTATATACTATTAACTGATAACTTATCGGGGGCATTATGAATATTCGTGATTTAGAATATTTTGTTTCTTTAGCTGAATTCCGGCATTTTCGTAAAGCAGCTGATGCTTGTAATGTAAGTCAACCAACCTTAAGTGGACAGATCAGAAAATTGGAAGATGAACTTGGCGTAATGTTGTTAGAACGCACTAGTCGCAAGGTTTTATTTACTCAAACTGGCATGATGCTTGTAGAACAAGCCAAAGAGATATTACGTAATATCCAAATTTTGAAAGAGATGGCAAGCCGCCAAGGTGAAGAGATGTCAGGGCCAATGCATATTGGTTTAATTCCCACCATTGCACCTTATTTATTGCCTCATGTCATCACGGTTTTACATGAATCTTTTCCTCAATTAGAACTTTATTTGCACGAAGCTCAAACGGCCAATATTGTTGCACAACTTGAAAGTGGTAAACTTGATTGTGCGATTGTTGCTCAAGTTAAAGAGACAGCGCAATTTATTGAATTACCTTTATTTGATGAACCAATGTTCTTAGCTGTACCTACAAATAGCGATTTAGCTAATCAAAAAACCATCAAACTTTCAGATTTGAAAGGGCAAAAATTCCTCATGTTAGAAGACGGACACTGTCTACGTGAACACGCTATGGGTTATTGTTTCCAAGTTGGAATCGACGAAGACAAGCAATTTAAAGCAACAAGTCTTGAGACTTTACGCAGTATGATTTCAGCCGGTCGTGGAATTACTTTATTTCCTGAGTTAGCCGCGCCAAACGAGCGAACTCGTGATAATATTTGTTATATCCCTTGTACTGATCCTGTTCCTTCACGAAGTATTGAGCTGATTTATCGACCAGGTTCACCATTACGGTCTCGTTATGAAACCATTGCTAAAACAATTCGTGATCATATGCCAAAAGTATTTGCTGAAAAAGAAAAATTACTTAACGTGGCGAAATAATTATTTTAGAACAAATCAATTTATTTAAAGTTATTAAAAATAAAAATGAAAAATAGCAAATCTGGTGGCGTGCGTGCAAAACAAAAAGAAAAAACACGCCGTAGCTTAATCGATGCAGCATTTAATCAACTTAACGCAGAGCAAGGTTTTGCAAGTTTAAGTTTGCGTGAAGTTGCACGTGAAGCAGGTATTGCAGCGACCTCTTTTTACCGTCATTTTCGAGATATGGATGAGTTAGGTTTAGCAATGGTTGACGAAAGTGGTCTAACGCTTCGTCAATTATTACGTCAAGCTCGAAAACGTATTGAGAAAGGAGGCAGTGTCTTACGCACCTCTGTCACAACTTTTATTGAGTTTATTGATAAAAATCCGAAAGTTTTTTTATTATTACTACGTGAAAAAGCCGGAACCTCATCAGCTTTTCGCTCCGCTATCGCTCGCGAAATACAACATTTTATTGTTGAACTGGTTGATTATCTTGATAATGCCAATAACATGCCCCATTACTATAATGAAGCTCAAGCAGAGGCAATGGTAACCATTGCATTTAATGCGGGTGCGGAAGCAATTGATTTTGATATCGTTCAACGTCAGGAACTCATCGAAGATCTGATATTTCAACTTCGTATGGTTTCACGTGGCGCCTATTATCTTTATCATAAAGAACAAATTAAACTCGAAAATCGCTAATTTAATTTTTTTATTTAATAAAACCTATAATTTGGTTATAAAAAAACTGCGGTTTAAACCGCAGTTAAATAAAATGATTTAATCAATAATCATTACAGATTCTGTAATACTTTTTCAACACTATCTTTCGCATCGCCAAATAACATATAGCTATTTTCTTTAAAAAATAGTGGGTTTTGTACGCCTGCATAACCCGTATTCATTGAACGTTTAGAAATAATCACCGTTTTCGCTTTCCAAACTTCAAGTACAGGCATGCCTGCGATAGGGCTATTTGGATCTTCTTCTGCCGCAGGGTTAACCGTATCATTTGCACCAATGACCCAAACAACATCTGTATCAGGAAAATCATCATTGATTTCGTCCATTTCTAGTACGATATCATAAGGGACTTTAGCTTCTGCTAATAATACATTCATGTGACCTGGTAAACGTCCTGCAACGGGGTGAATCCCGAATCTTACTTCAATTCCCATACCACGTAGTTTTTCTGTAATATTGCTGACAGCGCCTTGTGCTTGCGCAACCGCCATACCATAACCTGGTACAATAATGACAGAACGCGCTTCTTTTAACGTTTGTGCAACTTCAGCAGGTTGCATTTCACGATATTCACCTTGTTCTTCATCAGTAGTGTTAGCTGAGCTACCGTCAGTACCAAAACCGCCTGCAATAACGCTAATGAAAGAGCGATTCATTGCTTTACACATAATATAAGAAAGAATGGCGCCTGAAGAACCAACTAATGCGCCGGTAACAATTAATAAATCATTACTTAGCATAAATCCGGCAGCGGCGGCAGCCCAACCTGAATAGGAGTTTAACATCGAAATAACCACAGGCATATCTGCACCACCGATAGATGCAACAAGGTGGAAGCCAAATACGAATGCAATAATGGTCATGGCAAGTAAGCAGACCAGTGCGCCAGCGCCTGTTTTTAGCTCAATGAACGTAAACATTAAAATGATTGAGACAACAATTGCAGCTAAATTCCAATAATGTTTATTTGGAATAGATAACGGTTTTGAGCTAATGCGTCCATTAAGTTTGCCAAATGCGACAATAGAACCTGAGAATGTTACTGCACCAATAAAGACACCGACAAAAATCTCGACTAAATGGACGGTCATTTCACTACTATGGTATATCAGTATTGCACTATTTAAATCTAAAAAGCTATTTAAACCAACAAGTACTGCTGCCATCCCAACAAAGCTATGAAGTAATGCCACCAGTTCAGGCATTTGCGTCATTTCGACTTTTTTGGCTAGGTATAAACCAATAGCAGCACCCAGAATCATGGCAATAATGATCCAATGCAATCCACCTTTAATACTTGCAACGGCAGCAATAAGTGCAATAGCCATGCCGATCATACCGTAAATATTACCAGATTTAGCTGTCTCTTGATTTGAAAGTCCACGTAGACTAAATATAAAAAGTAATGCAGCAATCACATAGGCTGCTTGAATAATTCCATTACTGAACATTATTGATACTCCCCTCTATTTGCCACGTTGGAACATTTTTAGCATTCTTTGAGTAACAAAGAATCCACCAAAAATATTGATACTAGCAATCAAAATAGCTACAAAGGCAATGGCAGTCGTTAAACCATTATCATCACCAATTTGCAATATGGCACCGACTAAAATAATGCCTGAAATCGCATTTGTTACAGACATAAGCGGTGTATGTAAAGAGTGGGTGACATTCCAAACAACGTAATAACCCACAACACAGGATAAGGCAAAAACAGTAAAATGCCCTAAAAAGCTTTCCGGAACTGAATTAGCAATCCAAAAATAGGCGATGATTAACAGAGCCAGAATTCCAAATTTCTTTTGTGGTGTTATTTGTTTCGGTTCGGGTTTTACAACAGGCGTTGTCGCTTTTTGCTGCGGTTGAGCCGACACTTGTATTGGTGGTGCAGGCCAAGTGATTTCTTTATCTTTAACCACTGTCACACCACGAATAACAACATCATCAAAGTTGATATCAATATTGCCGTCTTTCTCTTTAGCAAGCAGTTTTAGTAAATTAACAATATTCGTACCATAAAGCTGTGAGGCTTGTGCAGGCATACGATTAGCTAAATCAGTATAACCAACGATTTTAACGTTATTATTGGTTTCAAAAACTTTACCTGGTTTGGTTAATTCGCAGTTACCACCTGTTAGTGCCGCTAAATCTACAATCACACTACCTGGTTTCATTGATTCTACCATTTCTTTAGAAATCAACTTCGGCGCAGGTTTACCGGGGATAAGAGCGGTTGTGATGATGATATCCACCTCTTTGGCTTGTTCAGCAAATAAAGCCATTTCAGCTTCAATAAAAGCTGCTGACATTTGTTTTGCATAGCCGTCGCCTGAACCGGCTTCTTCTTCAAAATCTAATTCTAAAAAATCAGCGCCCATACTATTAATTTGTTCGGCAACTTCAGGGCGAGTATCAAATGCCCGAACAATTGCACCTAAACTCACCGCTGCACCGATTGCAGCAAGACCGGCAACACCGGCACCAATGACTAAAACTTTTGCTGGTGGGACTTTACCTGCAGCGGTAACTTGACCAGTAAAAAAACGACCAAATTGATTTGCCGCTTCAATAACTGAACGATAACCAGCGATGTTAGACATTGAACTTAATGCATCAAGTGATTGTGCTCGTGAAATACGTGGCACACAATCCATTGCCATGACTGTTATGTTTTTGGCAGCAAGTTTTTCCAATAACTCTTTATGCTGAGCAGGATAAATATAGCTAATGAGAGTTGATCCTTCTTTCATCAACGCGATTTCTTCATCAGTTGGTGCGTGAAATTTAAGAATTAAGTCATTTTGCCAAATATCTTGAGTATTTTGAATGGTGGCTCCAGCATCAATGAAAGCTTGGTCTTCGAAATGAGCAGCATGTCCAGCACCTTGTTCAACTGAAACTGTAAAACCAAGTTTTAACAGTTGTCCAACAGTTTGTGGTGTAGCAGCAACTCTTGCTTCATTGGCTAACCGTTCTTTAGGTATACCGATATGCATTGCGTTACGTCCTTATGTTAAGTGAGCTTGTAAATGTTTCTCGATTTTAGCATAAATTAGCGACGGTGCGAGTAGGGAATTTATTTTTTATTATCGAAATATTAATATTAAATTTAATAATAATTGGATTTTAAATCTGTGAATTAAAATTAAAATATTTACCCTGCAACCAATGTGATTAAATCTTTTTGATAGTGAACTAATTAAGGAAGAAATAGATGTGTTAGTTTACCTAAAATTGATCATTCCTTCTACTGATAGCTTTGCATTTATTAGAAAGAAAACAGGTTTAGTTGGCTTGTGATTCATCGTATAAAACTTGGAATTTATCAGAACATTCAATAAAAATAGTTCAATTAAAAAGATTTATGGAAAAATCAGTAAATAATGCTGGCGAGATAAAACGTTAACCTATCCCAATTGATATTAAATCGTTGGGATTTTTAGTGTCAGTCTTATAAACACAAAACAGTGTTGTTTTGATTTATACGTAACAATTAATAGCCCTGTAATTTGCTGTTGAGGTTATGGTAAAACCAAGTATTGTCCAATAATAAGTATTAACGAGGTAAAATATGGCCGAATTAAGCCAGAAAAAAAATAGTATGCTAACATTAATGTTTGCATTGCTTGCTGCTTGTGTAGCATTTCAACTCAATGCGAGTATGTTAAGCCCAGTATTAGTCACTATTGCTAAAGAATTAGGTTCTAACGACGCTCAAGTCGGATTATCCCAAACCGCTTTTTTTACCTCTGCTGCACTGTTTTCATTATTTTTACCCCGTTTAAGTGATATAAAAGGTCGTAAAAAAGTCTTAACGATTATGTTGTTTATTATGACATTAGGTACGGTGCTTGCAGCGGTTGCACCGAATATCGTTGTATTATATATTGCGCGAATTATTCAAGGTGTATCAGGGCCAGTCGTTCCACTTTGTTTACTGATGCTCAGTCATGAAGTTAAAGATGTCAAAAAATATGGCATGTTAATGGGCATAGTGACCGCTGTAAATGGCGGTATTGCTGGCATAGATGCAATTGCCGGCGGTCTGCTTGCAACTTATTGCGGTTTTCGTTCGGTGTTTTGGGTCATTGCGATTGCCGCAGCGCTATCCACCTATTTTGTTCATCGTTATGCACCTGAGTCTAAACCTTCTGAAGGAACCAAAATGGATTGGTTAGGTGTGCTGTTCATTGTGCTTACTGTTGCTGCATTGTTACTAGCGCTAAATGAAGCAGGGAATTTAGCCCTTGCCAACTGGTTTAAAGTCATAGGATTAACTATTTTTGCTGGTATCTGTTTTATTCTATTTTGGAAAACAGAAAAAACCAGTAAACAACCATTAGTAACGATAGTACATTTAAAAACCAGAGCAACTTGGGCAATATTGTTAACCACACTATTAACTATGACAGGGATTTTTGCCGTCGTTAATGGGTTAGTGATGTCATTAGCGCAAAATACTGAAATCGGATTTGGTTTAGAAGCTGATTGGGCTTCACTTATTTTATTAACACCTTATGCCTTAATTGGGTGGTTGATAGGGCCATTTTCTGGACGTTTGGCGCCAAGTTTAGGTTACAATAAGGTACTTAAATTAGGTTTAATAGGATGTGTCATTAGTCAATTAATGATCATGTTCTACGGGATTGATTCACTACCGATATTAATTATTGGTGTTATTGCATTAGGTATTTTTTATGCAGGAATGGCGAATATCATTTTAAATGGTCTTGGTATAGTCTTATCGCCTAAAGAAAACTTAGGTTTTCTGCCAGGCATGAATGCAGGGGCTTTTAATTTAGGTGCAGGATTAAGTTTTGCTTTATTGCCTGCTGTACAAATGATAAGTGGTTATACCGTTAAGGGTTATTTTAATGGAATGTTATTAGGATTAATCATTACAATTTTAGCCTTAGTTTGTAGTTTCTTTATTCCTCGACCTGTCGAAGCTGAAGTATAAAATCAAGATAAAAACGGGATTTTTTAATCCCGTTTTTATTGTTTAAATTAATCTTCTTCTGGCATGAGTGTAAAAACTAATGTTGTAAAAAATTTTTCTTGAGTCGCAAGTTGGCTATCTTTTAGGGGAAAACCTATTTCGACACCTACTACGTTTAAGCCTTGATTAGGAATAGTAATGGTCGCTTGACCTTTATCATCAGTTATAACCGTTTTATCTAAATTATTAACGACATCGATAATAACAGCAGTATTTGTTAATGGCTGATTATCTTTATAGACCGTTACAAGTAAATTATCACCGCGTTTTAATTGGGTTGGATCAACTGCTGGTACTATTTGTAACGGAATATCTTCAACCCGTTTAGGTGCGTTGACGGATGATAAATAATTGACACTGTATTTAATGGCATGGGTTCCTTTACTCGCTCCCTCTACTTTATTCATCGGAAGATTAACATATTTACCCTGTGCATTTTTAGTCCAATAACCATAATCAAAACTAACCGTTACAACAGCGGTATTTTCTGTCGGTTCAACGGTCACATAATTTTGATGTTTTTTTTGATTAATCGGTAAAGAAGTCCAATTACCATTATAAGCATGAATCTTTTTTACATATTCCGTTTGATAACCATTATCTAACGGACCTTCACCTAAAACGATTTGCTTTTGATCAACCCGATTAGCGATCCAAATACCATGAGCAGAAAGCGATTGTGATATCATACAAGTAACACTTCCTGATAAGATGAGTACAAATAATTTACGCATGATAAAAATCCTTATATTTTATGAAAATGATAATCATTATCATATCGATATAAAAAAAGTCAATGCTATTTGTGTAATTATTGATCATCAAAAAATGTTTAATATGATAATTAAATATAAAATATGTTTTGTTCGTTTTTGATCGCTTTAGTAATAAAATAATTGCATTACAATTCTTGAATATAAATAACCAAATTGTGTTTTTATTTTTTTGATATATAAAAACATATTATGAATAACAAATCTTAAACTTGCTATTTTTAACTATTACAATTTGTTATATAATCAAAAGTATTTTGTCCTTAACGCAATATATTGTCTTACTCATTTATATTTAGGGCGCATTCAACAATTGAGCATCTATTATTAAGGAACCACTATGATGGATTTTTCCCAATCAGTGCCAGAACTGGTCTCTTGGGCAAAAAAAAATGATTTTTCAATTAATTTGCCAGTTGAACGGCTCGCTTTTTTATTGGCGATAGCCGTCTTAAATAGCGAACGCTTTGATGGTGAAATGACTGAATCTGAATTAATTGATGCTTTCAGGCATGTATCACAAATTTTTGAACAGAGTGAAGATACCATTGCTGTTCGAGCAAATAATGCCATTAATGATTTAGTACGCCAGCGATTAATTACGCGTTTTGCTAGCGAAATGACTGATGGTTATTCAATTTATCGTTTGACCCCTTTAGGAATTGGCATTTCGGATTACTATATTCGTCAACGAGAATTTTCTACGTTACGTTTATCAATTCAGCTTTCTATTGTTGCTCAAGAGCTAAAACGTGCGGCTGATGCAGCACTAGAAGGTGGTGATGATCTTCACTGGCATCGTAACGTTTTTGCACCCTTGAAATACTCCGTTGCAGAGATTTTTGATAGTATTGATATTACCCAACGGGTAATGGATGAGCAACAAGCGGATGTAAAACAAAATATTTCGGCATTATTAAGCCAAGATTGGCAAGCAGCAATTAGTAGTTGTGAAGGCTTACTCACTGAAACGTCACAAACATTACGAGAATTGCAAGATACACTCGCCGCTGCAGGCGATAAACTCCAAGCAAGTCTGCTCTTGATTCAAGATGCAACCTTGGATAATCCTGATCTCGATAAAATCAATAATGTGGTTATGGATTTACAAGGCAAACTTGATCGCATTATTGGCTGGGGACAAAAGGCGATTGATCTTTGGATTGGTTATGATCGCCATGTTCATAAATTTATCCGTACCGCTATTGATTTAGATAAAAATAGAGTCTTTTCACAGCGATTACGTAAATCAATACAAGGCTATTTCGATTTACCTTGGTCACTTATTTTTGCCAATGCTGATCGCCTACTTGATATGCGTGATGAAGAACTTGCACTACACGAAGCAGAAGTAACGGGTGAATTACCGTCAGAACTTGAATTTGAGATGATTGAAGAGATTCAAGAACACATTATTGCCCATATCGAACAAAATTTATTGGTCTTCAAACAAGAAAATAAACCACTGGATATGAGTATTGCTATTCATAGTTATCTAGCACAGTTCCCACGGGAACAACATTTTGATATTGCAAGATTATTTATCGATCAGGCTATTCGTTTAGGGATTGCCGAAAATGATTTACTCGGTATCCCAGCCGAATGGAAACCTATTAACGATTATGGAGCTAAGGTACAAGCACATGTCATCAACAGATACTAAAGATTTAGAATTAGAACAAACAGCTCATCATCTTGATGAAGTTATGGGTCGCATTGCGGCAAGTTCCCAAGCATCTATCGATAAATATATGCCCGTTAAATTAGCACAGGCAATTGCCAATCCCCTTTTTCCTGAGCTTGATAGTTTATTGCGTTCCGGACGCCATATCGGTATAGATGAACTGGATAATCATGCCTTTTTAATGGATTTTCAACTTGAACTGGAACAATTCTATCAACGTTATAACGTCGAATTAATTCGTGCACCAGAAGGCTTTTTCTACCTTCGTCCTCGTTCAACAACATTAATCCCCCGTTCGGTGTTATCTGAACTTGATATGTTAGTCGGGAAAGTCCTTTGTTATTTATATTTAAGTCCTGAACGGCTAGCGCATGAAGGTATTTTTACCTTACAAGAACTTTTTGATGAACTTGTTTCGTTAGCGGATGAAAGTAAATTACTTAAATTAGTTAATCAACGGTCGACTGGATCAGATTTGGATCGGCAAAAGCTATTTGATAAAGTCAAAACGGCACTTAATCGATTACGTCGTTTAGGCATGATATTTTTTATTGTGGGTAATGACAGTAGCCGTTTTCGTATCAACGAATCTATCTTCCGTTTTGGGGCCGATGTGCGCAGTAGTGATGATGCACAAGAAGCACAATTACGTTTAATTCGAGACGGTGAAGCAATCAAAATCGAGTCATCGCTTATCCTAGACGATGATAATAACGAAGAACAAGAAGAAGATGTTAATGAGGAGATTGAATAATTATGATTGGACACGGTAAGTTTCACTCATTAACCCTAATAAACTGGAATGGTTTTTTTGCCAGAACATTTGAATTAGATCAACTTGTCACCACGCTTTCAGGCGGGAATGGGGCAGGTAAATCCACAACCATGGCGGCATTTGTGACCGCATTAATTCCTGATTTAACATTATTACACTTTCGAAATACTACTGAAGCTGGTGCGACATCAGGATCACGTGATAAAGGTTTACATGGTAAATTAAAACCTGGCGTTTGTTATTCCATGCTTGATGTCATTAATTCACGTAATCAGCGAATTATATGCGGTGTTCGATTACAGCAAGTGGCTGGGCGTGATAAAAAAGTCGACATCAAACCTTTTCTATTACAAGGTTTACCTGTTGGCATTAGCCCAACTGAACTGGTAACCGAACGTTTAAATGATAAACAAGCAAGAATTTTATCCTTGCCTGAATTAAAAGATAAAGTCGAAACAATAGAAGGCGTTATCTTTAAGCAATTTAATTCAATTACCGATTATCATTCGGTTATGTTTGACTTTGGTGTATTACCTAAGCGCTTACGTTCCTCATCCGATCGTAGTAAATATTACCGATTGATTGAAGCGTCACTATATGGTGGTATTTCAAGTGCGATTACTCGCTCACTTCGTGATTACTTACTTCCTGAAAATAGTGGTGTACGTAAAGCGTTTCAGGATATGGAAGCGGCACTTCGTGAAAACCGAATGACACTAGAAGCTATTCGGGTGACTCAATCTGACCGAGACCTATTTAAACATCTTATCACTGAATCAACCGATTACGTGGCTGCGGATTATATGCGTCATGCTAACGAGCGTCGTGTACATATTGAATCGGTGCTGGGTTTGCGTCGTGATATGTTCAAAACACAAGATTTGCTCATCAGTAACCAGTTCCGCCAAGTTGAAATGGCAAAAGAACTTAAAGAGTTTCAAGATGCACAAAGTGACTTAGAAACCGACTTACAAGCAGCCAATGATCACCTTAATTTAGCGCAAACAGCGCTACGCCAACAAGAAAAAATTGACCGTTATCAAGCCGATTTAGATGATCTCAATTTAAAACTTGAAGAGCAAAATGAAGTTGTACTTGAAGCAAATGAACAGTATCAAACTTATCGAGATCAAGTGGAACACACCGAACACGAAGTGGATGAAATCAAAACGCAATTAGCAGATTATCAACAAGCGCTTGATGTACAACAAACCCGTGCCATTCAATATCAACAAGCTTTGCAAGCACTAAAAAATGCTCAATCTTTATGTCAATTACCCAAATTAGGCATAAGCAATATCGAAAATCATTTTGAGATTTTTGAAGAAAAACAAAAAGAAATAACTGATCAAGTGCTTGAAATGGAGCAAAGACTCAGTGTTTCTGATGCGGCGATAAATCAATTTGATCGGGCATATCAATTAGTGGTGAAATTAGTTGGCGATGTTGTTCGTAGTGATGCTTGGCGTGCAGCGAAAGAAGCATTAAGACAATGGCCGTCACAATGTTATCAAGCTGAACAAGCTGAACATTTACAACTCCAACTTGATGAATTAGAACAACGCTTTTTTGAACAAAAAGAAGCCGAATCACTATTAACCCAATTCTGTAAACGTATTGGTCGCCAAATTGAATATGATCAACTTGACGAGTTAAAACAAGAACTTGAAATACAACTTGATGAAAACGCAATATTGGCCAATGAATCAAGTGAAAAACGAATCGAATTCAGACAAGAACTTGAACAAATTCAATCCAAAATAGCGGATTATCGACAAAAAGCACCAATGTGGATAAAAGCACAAGATGCCTTAATTGCCCTACAAGAGCAAACTGGACAAAGCTTTACCCACAGTCAAGCTGTCACGCAACATATGCAACAGCTACTTGAACAAGAACGTGCATTAGTTACAGAACGCGATCAGATAACGTTCAAACGAAATCAATTAGATATTCAAATTGAACAACTTAATCAACCAAGTGGGGTTGATGATGGTCGTTTATCGGCATTAGCTGAGCGATTTAATGGTGTATTACTTTCTGAAATTTACGAAGATGTCACCATTGATGATGCACCTTACTTCTCAGCGTTATATGGTCCATCACGTCAAGCAATTGTGGTGCCGGATTTGTCGCAAGTTAAAGCACAACTTGAAAATCTGACCACCAGTGAAGAAGATTATCCAGAAGATATCTATTTTATTGAAGGTGATCCATCCTCATTTGATGATAGTGTTTTTGATTGTGAAGAGATGAATAAGGCTGTATTAGTTAAAACAGGTGAACGCCAATGGCGCTTCTCCAGTTTTCCAAAAGTTCCGTTATTTGGGCGAGCAGCACGTGAAATTCATCTTGAAAAACTATCATTAGAGCGAGATGAACTGCATGAACGTTATGCTAACCTCTCATTTGATTTACAAAAATTACAACGTATTGAACAAAATGTTGGTCAATTTATTGGTGAATATTTATCGGTTGCCTTTGATATCGATCCCGAAGCTGAAGCGCAAAAATTAGCGACAAGACGCAATGAAATTGAACGTCAATTGACATCACAAGAATCGATTGATAAACAAAATCAACAGCAAGTTGCCAATTGTAAAGAGCAATTAGTGACAGTAAACCGATTAGTTGCTCAAATGCATTTACTGGCTGATGATGATTTAGCGGATAGAGTAGATGAATTGCGTGAACAGGTTGCTGAAGCACAAGATGCGGCGCAATACGTCAGCCGTCATCGCCATACCGTTTCTGAGCTTGAACCGTTAGTTGCTGTATTACAAAGTGATCCTGAGCAAAACGAAGCATTACGTGAACAATACAACATCGTTAAAGCACAGCAACACACTATTCGCCAGCAAGTCTTTGCACTAACGGAAGTAATGCAACGCCGAGCTCACTTTAGTTACGAAGATTCAGCTGGAATGTTGAATGAAAATACTGATTTGAACGAAAAATTGCGCGCTCGATTAGAAATTGTTGAAGCACAAAGAACTGAAGCACGCAGTCAAATGCAGCAATATCAAGATAAGTATAATCAATACAATCAAACGTTAGCTTCACTAAAAAGCGCCTTTGAAACTAAACGAGATATGCTTAATGAACTGCATAAAGAAATAGATCAAATTGGTGTGAAAGCGGATGCGATCACTGAAGAGCGTGCTCGAGCTCGTCGTGATGAAATTCATCAAAAACTAAATAGTAATCGTCAACATTGTACTTCGCTTGAAAAGCAGCTCATTATGTGTGAAAGCGAAATGACCCAAATGCAAAAACGACTTGCTCAAACACTGCGGGATTATAAACAGCTTAGAGAACAAGTTGTTGAAGCTAAAGCAGGGTGGTGCTTAGTATTACGTCTAGTTAAAGAAAACAGCGTTGAACGCCGATTACATCGTCGTGAGCTGGCTTATTTGAGTGCAGATGAACTACGTTCAATGTCGGATAAAGCGTTAGGTTCATTACGTTTAGCGGTCAATGACAACGAGCACTTACGTGATGTATTAAGACTATCCGAAGATCCAAAACGACCAGAACGCAAAATTCAATTTTATATAGCCGTTTATAAACATCTTCGCGAGCGAATTCGCCAAGATATCGTCAAAACGGATGACCCAATTGAAGCCATTGAACAAATGGAAATTGAATTATCACGCTTGACCGAAGAATTAACTTCACGTGAGCAACAGTTAGCGATCAGCTCAAAAAGTGTAGCAAATATTATCCGTAAAACTATTCAGCGTGAACAAAACCGTATTCGTATGCTTAACCAAGGTTTACAAGCGGTGGCATTTGGACAGGTGAATGGCGTACGATTAAATGTCACGATTCGTGAAGCTCACTCATCACTGTTAGCGGCATTAGCAGATGACCAGAACGAGCATCAAGATCTCTTCAGCAATAACCGCATAACCTTCTCTGAAGCGTTAGCAAAACTTTATCAACGTTTAAATCCTCATATCGATATGGGACAACGAACCGCACAAAATATTGGTGAAGAATTACTTGATTACCGCAACTATCTAGAAATGGATGTTGAAGTTAATCGGGGGGCAGATGGTTGGTTACGTGCTGAAAGTGGTGCATTATCAACCGGTGAAGCAATCGGTACCGGTATGTCAATACTATTAATGGTTATACAAAGTTGGGAAGAAGAATCCAAACGCTTACGTAATAAAGACATCTCGCCATGTCGTTTATTATTCTTGGATGAAGCCGCTCGACTTGATGCCAAATCTATTGCTACACTCTTTGAACTTTGTGAACGGTTAGAAATGCAGCTTATTATTGCTGCACCTGAAAACATTAGTCCAGAAAAAGGTACAACTTACAAACTGGTACGTAAAGTAATCAACAATCAAGAACATGTTCATGTGGTTGGATTAAAAGGCTTTGCATAACGGAATACTGGATTGATTTATACCACCTCTTTATTGATGAAAGTCGATAAAGAGGTTATTGTCTGATATTAAATTCATCAATTAGCTTTTAATAAAAAGAATATCGAAATTGACTAGGTACGGGTTAACAATATCCAGAAGAGTGCTTTACCTTCATTTTTGAAACCTATGACTATAGAATGCTGAAAATTTAATTAATTGTGATGAAAAACAAAAAATTATTATAAATGAAGATTACCTTGTTATTCTGATAAAACAACAAGGCTGTCGGTGTAAAAATAGGATTAACTAATTTTGTTGATTGGACTGATTATCTTCTGAGTTATTATTTGTTTTTTCTTTAATTTTTTTTACCCTTCCTGAAGCTACTGAGGCCATTCTACCAATTGTGTCTCTTAATATTTTACCATCGTCGGTTTTAAACGATGCTTGTTGTTCAGTACCATTTTGATCCATTTCAAAATAGGCCGCTTCACCAAATCCTAGTTTACTAGC
Organism: Gilliamella sp. CG25; assembly: GCF_046635705.1. NCBI lineage: Bacteria > Pseudomonadati > Pseudomonadota > Gammaproteobacteria > Orbales > Orbaceae > Gilliamella > Gilliamella sp. CG25. The sequence goes on from NZ_JBIDFJ010000001.1 coordinate 71,187, forward strand.
ATAGAATAGATGAGGAACACTACCGCGAGTGGAATTATATACTTGTACTGCGGCATTATAAGCTTCTCTTCGTATCAGAACGGAGTTTTCAATTTCATCTAATTGAACCATTAATTGTTGGTAAGTTGTATTGGCTTTTAAATCAGGATATCGATTAGCTAACATTTGAACATTACCTAATATCTGAGAAGTTTGTGACGTGCGGGTAGCTGCGTTGCTAATGCTGTCACTTTCAGTAATGGTAAAGTGTGTAAGCTTTTCGTGATTCCCATAGCTCGAAGCAATATCAGAAAGTCGTTGTGCTATATCTTGTCTCTTTTTGACCGTAGCATAAATATTAGCCTGTGTCTGCTTAACATTTTCGGCTAAACCACGTAGTTTATTATAGGCAAAGAATAACCAACCGGTGATAAAAATTAGAATAATAATAATAGTTGATAACATACATATCCTTATTAAATATCCAATAACTCTTATGTCTAACTATAAGATTGTTAAATTGATGATGCAAATTAACATAAAAATACAATTTTAACAACTAGTTGTTAATTATAAAATTTTTGAAACTGATTAAGTTTTAAGGAAAATTTAGATATTCACATAGGATATTTCTTATTTTAGTTATCGCCATTATCATTGATTTGTAAAGATAATTTTAGAAATGCTTTTTTGGTAAACTAACGTGAGTTTTCAATACAAATCGAGTTAGAAGAATAAAATTCTAATTTGTGGTGACCGATTAAATTTCATTTTTAAAGAAAAATATAAGTTAATATAATTAAAAAGCAAATTATCGATTTGCAAATCCTTATTATATTAACTTATTTGCTATCATTATTTTGAATTAATAATTACTCAAATCTGATTGCCAAAGGATATACGGATCATAATCATCATCCCCATCTGGTAAAGCTCCTGTTTTTGGCGCCTGTGTAAAATCGGTTTCAGCTAATTGACCATTATCGAGATACTCTATTTTCCATATCAATAAATTTTTTCTACTTTCGGGTTTATCAAGGTTATAACTAATATGAGAAAGTGAATTATGATAAATAATTTGTCGCCAGCAAGCATCAGAATTTTTAATACAGTATTTGATACTAATTGGCTGATATTTTTTTCCATCTTTCAATAACACGGGTATGGCTTTTTGTTCTTGGCTATCAACAAAAAATGACAAAGAAAGATTATCGGCTAAATGAGCTTTATATTCAGTATAATCGGTATTTGTTTGTGACTGAGGTTGTTTTTGGAAACTATTTTGACTTTCATCTGCATAACTATTACTACCATACAAACTACATAAGAATAATATAGGAATGAATTTTTTCATGATATATTCCATTGTTTCGTTTAGTAAATTGGATTAAGTAATATAGCCAAATGATTAAAGGCTAATAGAAAAGCTATGACAAAAAAATTAGTTATAGCGTACTTAATAGAATAACTTAAAAAGAAAATAATATGTAGTCATTTCTTGTTAGTGTAGTGATAACATAAGAAAAATTAACCAGTATTAACAAATATTAATCGCGATTTAAAAAAAGAGAATAATTTAAGTGATTAAGCCCTATACCAACCAATAGATTAACCTTATTCAAAAGCAAAGGAATAAAAATAATCAAACCAAATTAAACTCAAAACTAAATTGTTGCTGTCTGATAACGAATAATCTTTATCTTATAATTTAATTGTTTTGATTTGAGTAACTGTTAATAGGACAGTTATACAAGCCATCGTTATACGATTTTTAGTTATATGAGATAAGTATACCTAAATAATGTGGTTGTAAATGTATCTTATGGACGCTTGAAGAATAGAAAACTAGGCTTTAAGGCTTTTTTTACTAGCTTTGATGTGTTTTAAAGAATTTTGAAGAATGTTGCTGATTATTGAATTGGTGCCGTGGGCGGGACTTGAACCCGCATGCCCTTAGAGCACTACCCCCTCAAGATAGCGTGTCTACCAATTTCACCACCACGGCGCCGTAATTAATTTGGAATATCCGATGTCGGATTATCATTTGTTGTTTGTTGTGTTGCTTGTTCGCTTGTATTTTGTTGTGTTGTCACAGGCGTACTTTCATTCACATCAATGTGACTGAATTTACTGGTACCGACCATGTTAGATAACACAATGCTTAATGCAAAGAATAGCACACCTAAAACGGTAGTTGTACGTGTTAAAAAGTTACCACTGCCTGATGAACCAAATAAGGTTGCAGATGCACCTGCCCCAAATGAAGAGCCCATTTCAGCACCTTTACCACGCTGTATTAATACTAGTACAATTATTGCTAAAGCAATAACCAAATAACCTGCTATTAAAATTCCGTACATTTTAACCTGTCACTTTTTAAGTGTTATACAACAAAAATTTATAGATGCGGAATATTAGCGAAAGTGTGACAAACAAGCAAGTATATTTTCTTATTTTCTGTATTTATCGTAATCAATTGTATGTTTCCGGGGTAAAAATCAGTATAATGTCGCCATTTTTATTATAGTATCGTTGTTTTATGAAATTTATTGTTAAGCTGTTTCCTGAAATTACCATTAAAAGTGAATCTGTTCGTTTACGTTTTATAAAAATATTGACCAGTAATATTCGTAACATTTTGAAACGTCATATTGAAGACGTTGCGGTTATTCGTCATTGGGATTTTATTGAAGTCCGTCCAAAAGTTGCCAACAGTGAAGCGCAAATTCTTAATTTATTAATCCGGATTCCCGGTATTCATCATATTTTAGCGGTCGATGAGCTGCCTTATGTGGATATTCACGACATATTCGAAAAAGCATTGAATTACTATGCGCCGTTAATCGAAAACAAATCATTTTGTGTACGGGTTAAACGTCGAGGAAAACATGATTTTACCTCGATTGATGTTGAGCGTTATGTCGGTGGGGGGCTTAATCAATATGTTGCTTCATCTAAAGTGAAATTAACTCGCCCTGACATTACCGTTAATTTAGAAATTGATAAAGATAAGTTGTTGCTTGTTAAAGGTCGATATGATGGTATTGGTGGGTTTCCAACAGGCACACAAGAAGATGTGATTTCGTTAATTTCAGGCGGTTTTGATTCTGGTGTGTCAAGCTATATGCTTATTAGACGTGGCTGTCGTGTTCATTATTGCTTTTTTAATCTTGGCGGTAAGACACATGAAATTGGTGTTAAACAGATGGCGCATTATTTATGGGAGCGTTTTGGGAGTTCGCATAAAGTCCGTTTTATTGCTATCGATTTTGCCGACGTGGTAGGTGAGATTCTTGAAAAGGTGGATGACGGTCAAATGGGCGTTATTCTTAAACGAATGATGATTCGAGCTGCCTCAAAAATTGCTCAGCGCTATAAGGTCGAAGCGTTAGTGACTGGTGAGGCTTTAGGGCAAGTCTCAAGTCAAACTTTAACCAATTTACGCTTAATCGATAATGTCAGTGATACTTTAGTGTTACGTCCTCTTATTACGCATGATAAAGAAACTATTATTAATCTTGCTCGTCAGATTGGAACGGAAGATATTGCTAAAACGATGCCAGAATTTTGTGGTGTGATTTCGAAAAGTCCAACCGTGAAAGCAGTAAAAGAAAAAATTGAAGCCGAAGAGTTGAATTTTGATTTTTCTATTTTAGATAAGGCGGTTGACGAAGCTGAAAATATCGATATCCGCGAAATTGCTAAACAAGCCGATACAACTATCACGCAAGTAGAAACTGTTAGTAAACTTAATGATGAACATGTGGTTATTGATATTCGTTCCCCAGATGAACAAGAAGATCAGCCTCTTGAATTAAGCGATGTTGAAGTTAAGCTTATTCCATTTTATAAGTTGGCCACTCAATTCGGCGATTTAGATCAATCTAAGCAATATTTACTTTATTGTGCTCGAGGTGTAATGAGTAAATTACAGGCTTTATACCTTATTGAACAGGGTTTTTGTAACGTTAAAATATTTAAAGAATAAAATTGCTAAGAATTTTGTATATTGTTAGCACTTTTTGCATATATAATAACGGTAAGGAAAAAATAAAAGCTATATCAATAATAGGATTAATTTTAATTAAAATATAAATATTATGAATCAATAGGATTAAGAGGGTTGTAATGAACAAATTACTTGTAGTTGATGATGATCCAGAGATAGCCTCGTTGTTGTGTGAATTATTAGAATTAGAAGGATTTGAAGTTGTAACAGCTAATAATGGAGTACAGGCTTTAGATAAGTTTGATAATACCATTGATCTTATATTACTTGATATTATGATGCCTGAAATGAATGGATTAAGTGTTTTATCTCAACTTAGAAATAAATACACGGTTCCAGTTATTTTTTTAACAGCTAAAGACAACGAGTTTGACAAAATTATTGGACTTGAACTTGGTGCAGATGATTATATCTTGAAACCATTTAATGATAGGGAGTTAGTTGCGCGGATTAACGCACTATTACGTCGTAAACGTTGGGATAATTTAGTTGGTGGCTTTGGTGAGAAGTCTCTTCAATATACGATTGATAAATTAACCGTTAATCGAAAGCAACAATCTGTTTCTTTTGATGACAAATATATTGAATTAACAGGCACCGAATTTCAAATATTATTAAAACTTCTTGAAAATGCAGGAAAAATAATTTCTCGTGATACCTTGAGTGAAACAGTGCTTGGTAAAGAGTTTATTCCTCTTGCGCGTTCAATTGATGTTCATGTTTCTAATTTACGTAAGAAGCTTCCACCCCGTAGTGATGGCTTACCGTGGATTAAAACATTGCGATCTAAGGGCTATCTATTTGTCGTAGATCAGAATGATGATCTGTTACAAAGTTAGATGTTGTTTATTAAAAAGGTAAGAAGATATGTGGATTTTTGATCGTCTGACTATCCGAATATTCACTATATTCTTACTGACAATAGCTTTTTTTTTGATGCTGATTATCGTTTTGCCGACTCTGGATTCCCGAAATTTAACTTATTTGGCGAATAAAGAAAAAGAAACTGGCAATATACTCGCTAATCAGCTCGAAAAAGAGCTAATCAATGTTCCTAAAAATAGTTTTCGTTGGTGGATGCGTTTTATTGTTGTTATGGATAATCATCAAAAATCCGAACAATTCTTATTTATCTTAACACCCAATGAGCAAATCATAACCGCAGATACTAAAAACATAGATTTAGTAAAAAACTTTAGTGAAAAATCTCATAATGTTGATGATCCTGCTAAAAAGATTTATGGTTCGCAAGAAATCATCGGTCCATTTCTGGTTAATTACGCTAAAGAGCAATATAAATTGTATGTTTTACAACCAGCATCGGATATTCAATCGCAGTTTGTTAGCCTTATCTTCGATCATCCCTTTTTGTTGTTAGCATTAACGATGTTAATTAGCTCGCCATTTTTACTTTGGTTATCTTGGAGTATCGCAAAACCAGCAAGACGTTTAAAAAGTGCAGCTGATCAGGTTGCTAAAGGTAATTTACAAGAGTGGCCAGATCTCGAAACAATTGGTTCTTCTGAGTATAAAGCAACAGGTGCAAGTTTTAACCATATGTTACGGGAACTGAAACGAATGCAAGAATCTCAGCAACGTTTGTTTTCCGATATCTCTCATGAATTACGAACACCATTAACACGTTTACAGCTTGCTGCATCATTATTGCGTCGTAAGCAAGGCGAAGGCACAGAAGTCACTCGTATTAATAATGAAGCCTTAAAACTCGATGCCATGATTGGTGATCTATTATCATTAGCCAGACATCAATATGATAATAATGAGATTCGGGAATTAAATAGTATTAATGTGTTATTTAAGCAAGTGCTTGATAATGCCACATTTGAAGCAGAACAAATTGGAAAAGATTTCTTAATTATGAATCCACCCAGCAATCAGACTATTTTGTGTTATCCTGCGGCGTTATGTAGTGCGCTTGAAAATGTAATACGCAATGCTTTTCGTTATTCAAATCATAAAATTGTGGTGGATTTTGTCGCGCATCATAAACACCTAACTATTACTATTGACGATGATGGGTTAGGGGTGGCAGATAATGAATTAGAACAGATCTTTAGACCCTTTTATCGTACCAGCGAAGCACGAGATCGTGAATCAGGTGGGACAGGTTTAGGTTTAGCTATTGTTTGTAATGCGATTACACGAGACCACGGAACTGTTAAAGCAGAGAAAAGTCCGTTAGGGGGACTAAGAGTTGTGATAGTATTGCCTATCCAAAATAAAAAATAGAAGAGAATTGTTGTGTCTAAAGCGCCATTAAATATTGTTTTGTTCGAACCCGAAATTCCTGCTAATACAGGTAATATTATCCGTCTTTGTGCAAATACGGGCTTTAATTTACATATTATTGAACCAATGGGATTCTTTTGGGATGATAAAAAACTTAGGCGTGCAGGATTGGATTATCAAGAGTTTGTCGATGTAAAACGTTATAAAAATATTCATCATTTTTTAGAATCAAACCAACTTGAGTTAGCCACCCAAGTTTATGCATTAACTACAAAAGGGCAAAAGTCACATAGTGAAGTCAGTTATAAACACAATGACTTTTTGATGTTTGGCCCAGAAACACGGGGATTACCAGCTTCTATACTTGATGTGCTTCCACAAGATCATAAAATTCGCATTCCTATGTTAGCCAATAGCCGTAGCATGAATTTATCTAACTCCGTTGCGGTGGTAGTTTATGAATCATGGCGACAATTAGGTTATATCGGTGCTAAATAACTATTTAGTCGTTGTTTGAAAAACTGGAAATGAAGGATAAAAAAGAGTTTAGATATTTTATCAATGTTGACAAGTAACTTTGTGAGCGTTGTTTGGAATATAGCTAGACTATTTAAGCCTCGCTATATTCTTTCAATCGTTAAGATACTTAACCGATTTTATTTAACACGTGAAACGTATTCGCCTGAACGTGTATCAACTTTAAGTACTTCACCAATTTGTACAAACAGTGGTACACGGACAACAGCACCAGTTGATAATGTTGCCGGTTTACCGCCAGTTCCTGCTGTATCACCTTTTAAACCTGGATCTGTTTCGATAACTTCAAGTTCAACAAAATTAGGTGGGGTAACGGCGATAGGTTGTCCGTTCCATAATGTTAAGATACATTCTGCTTGATCAACTAACCATTTAGCGTTGTCTCCAACCGCTTTCGCATCAGCAGATAATTGTTCAAATGTGTCGTTATTCATGAAGTGCCAAAATTCACCGTCGGTATATAAATAAGTTAGATTCATATCGACAACATCGGCAGCTTCAACTGATTCACCTGATTTGAACGTTTTATCAACGGTTTTACCAGAAAGTAATTTTTTAATTTTAACGCGGTTAATTGCTTGCCCTTTTCCGGGTTTATAAAATTCGTTTTCAACAATTACGCACGGCTCACCATCTTGCATTATTTTAAGACCGGCTTTAAACTCATTAGTACTATAAGATGCCATAAAAGCTCCAACTATCATTCTGAATTACAAAAATGAGCCATATTATACAGCAAAAAGTTGAACTACCAAATAAAGATGACTGGATTTTTGATCTTGCTAATGTTGTGACCGATATTAAGCAACTTTATTGTTATTTAGATTTGGATCCAGATACGATTTCTATATCTATGAAACAAGCGAAAAAACAGTTTCCGCTTCGAGTTCCTATGGCTTTTATTCATCGAATGAAGAAGGGTGACTATACGGATCCGCTATTGTTACAAGTGCTTTGTAATGATAATGAAATGATTGAAGTTAGTGGTTTTAGTGCTGATCCGTTACTAGAACAAGATAACGCCATTCCGGGATTATTGCATAAATATCACAATCGAGCCTTATTGATGACTAAAACGGCGTGTGCAATTAATTGTCGTTACTGTTTTAGGCGACATTTTCCTTATCATGAAAATCAAGGTAATAAAAAAAATTTAACGGTTGCATTAGATTATATTGCGAATCATCCAGAGCTTGATGAAATCATATTATCTGGTGGTGATCCATTAATGGCTAAAGATCATGAGTTGGATTATTTAATCAGTGGATTAGAAAAAATTAAGCATGTTAAACGGCTACGCATTCATACCCGTTTAGCGGTAGTGATTCCTTCACGTATTACTGATACACTTTGTCGACTTTTTGCTAAAAGTCGTTTACAAATTGTTGTTGTCACGCATATTAATCATCCTAATGAAATTGATGATGATGTGTCACAAGCGGTTAATCAATTAAAGCAACATAATGTGACCGTTCTTAATCAAAGTGTGTTATTGAAAAATATTAATGATAATGTAACGACGTTAGCACAATTGAGTAATAAGCTATTTGATAATGGTATATTGCCTTATTACATACATTTATTAGATAAAGTACAAGGAGCCGCTCATTTTTTGGTGGAAGACAAGCACGCTAAACAATTAATGAAGCAGTTATCTGAACAGGTATCGGGTTATTTAGTTCCTAAATTAGCACGTGAAGTCGGCGGTGAAAAAAGTAAGCGAGTTCTAACTTTTAATGAATAATTTATTCGATATTAAAGGGTGACATGATATCTGATACTTACGGCAGTGACGGCTATTTTAGGTTATTTTTATATCATTTATCTTTTAAAATCTCATTGACGAAAAATAAAATAGCCTCTATAATTCCGACCTCTTTAATTAATGCTGTGGAGTTTTTACTCTACAACTTGTTGATAAATTAGATTTGGATATAAATCGTCATGAAACGCACATTTCAACCATCAGTATTAAAACGCAACAGAACTCACGGTTTCCGTGCACGTATGGCTACTAAAAACGGTCGTCAAGTTCTTGCTCGCCGTCGTGCTAAAGGCCGTGCTCGTTTAACTGTTTCTAGCTAATTTAAAGTTGAGTGACTAAACTCACTTTTCCTCGGGAGTTGCGCTTGTTAACTCCCTTTGATTTCAATTATGTTTTTCAAGAATCCACACGAGCGGGATCGCCTTTTCTTACGCTAATTACTCGTAAAAACCAGTTATCGCATCCACGTTTGGGATTTGCTATAGCTAAAAAGCAGGTTAAGCGAGCACATGAGCGTAATCGGATCAAACGACTTGCTAAAGAGTATTTCCGTCATCATCAACATCAATTACCTAACATTGATTTTATTTTAATGGCGAAGCAACCTGTTATAGAATTAGATAATCAACAACTTTTCGCTACATTAGATAAACTATGCCAAAAAATTGTCGGCAAACATCAGATTTAAACAAAATTTTATTAATTATCAAACAGCATGTAATGGCTTGTAAATTATTGATAATAAATATTTTTGTTTTAATGATTCGTGTTTATCAAAAAGTCATTAGCCCTTTATTTGGTCCAAAATGTCGCTTTACCCCAACGTGTTCTCAGTATGCAATAATTGCGCTAAGACGCTTTGGATTATTAAAAGGAGGTTGGCTAACAGTGAAACGTGTATTAAAATGTCACCCTTTACATGAGGGAGGAGAAGATCTTGTTCCTCCTAATATTAAAAACAATAGAGAAAAACACTAATGGGATCTCAACGTAATATTTTAGTTATTGCTTTACTTTTTGTATCGTTTTTTATTTGGAAGGCTTGGGAAGAGGATCATGCCCCTAAACCACCTATTACCAATCAAATGACACAACATGTTAGTGATAATGATTCGAATGATGCTTCACTGCTTGGTAAGAGCATTATTGTCAAATCTGATGTTCTTTCACTTACCATTAATACTTATGGCGGTGATGTGCAAGCGGCTCAATTATTAAAATATGAGCAGACTCTCCATTCAGGTACACCTTTCCAATTGTTAACCTCACGTCCTGATTATGTTTATATTGCCGAAAGTGGTTTAACCGGTAAAGATGGCCCTGATAATGCGACGCAAAACTCTCAACGTCCTGTTTATCAAACAGCGCAGACCGAATATACGTTAGCTGACGGGCAAGATGAACTGCGCGTACCGCTCAGTTATCAAATCAATGGCGTGAAATACACTAAATATTATGTGTTACATCGTGGCAGTTATGCAATTGATGTTGAGTACGCAATTGATAACCAAAGTTCAACGTCTGTTGAAGTTGCGATGTATGGGCAGTTAAAACAGACTATTGAGTTACCTCATGATGCCGTGACTGAAGGCGGTGGTGGATTAGGGCTAAGTGCTTTCCGTGGTACGGCTTACTCTAGCGCTGATACAAATTATAGCAAATACAGTTTTGATGATATTAAAAATAAAGCGTTATCTATCGAAACAACAACAGGCTGGGTTGCGATGTTGCAACACTATTTTGCATCGGCTTGGGTTCCAACACAGGATCAGAAGAATTTATTCTATTCTCGAGCTGCAGCGAAGAATTCGCAAGCAACCATTGGTTTTAAAGGTGAATCCACGACAGTGCAAGCAGGCAGTACGCAAACGATTAGTGCAAAATTGTGGTTAGGGCCTGAAATTCAAAGCGAATTAAAGCAAACAGCAAAACATCTTGATTTAATTGTGGATTATGGTTGGTTATGGTTCTTATCTCAACCTCTATTTTATTTATTGAAATTTATCCAAAGTTTTGTTGGTAATTGGGGAATTGCAATCATTGCTATCACGTTTATCGTTCGTGGTATTTTATTCCCATTAACACGTGCGCAATATCGCTCAATGGCTAGAATGAAGTTATTACAACCTCGTTTACAAGCGTTAAAAGAGCGTTATGGTGATGACCGACAAAAAATGGGCATGGAAACCATGGCGCTTTATAAGCAAGAAAAAGTGAATCCGTTAGGGGGTTGTTTACCACTATTGATTCAAATGCCAATTTTCTTGTCATTATTCTATATGTTAGGTAATAGTGTCGAACTCCGTCATGCGCCATTTGCCCTTTGGATTCATGACTTATCAGCACAAGATCCATATTATATTTTACCGTTATTAATGGGTGGGACAATGTTCTTAATTCAAAAGATGTCACCAACACCTGTCACAGACCCATTACAACAAAAATTGATGACCTATATGCCATTAATCTTTACAGTATTCTTCTTATGGTTCCCATCTGGCTTAGTTTTATACTATATTGTCAGTAATTTATTTACGATTGCGCAGCAACGTATTATCTATTGGGAATTAGAGAAAAAAGGTCTTCACGAAAAGAAAAAGAAATAATGAGAATTTGAAGGAGGAGTAAAATCCTCCTTTTTCGTATCTGTTTTTGAGTATTAATTGATTATGAATATACAGCAACAATTACATTTAACCGGAGATGAAAAGGGATATTGGTTTGTTAGTCAAAATGGGCGTCTATGGTTACCGAATGGTAAAGTGCCGTTTGGACAAGCAAACGAACTGGGTTTTACTCAAGAGCTTGCACAACCAATCGGTGAATGGAATGGACAAACGGCTTGGCTTATTTGCAAGCAAATGAAAAACTCTATGAGTTCTATTCGATCTTTGCTTACCTATGAAGCCGATCAATCATTATTCCATATGGCAGGGCGAGCAGTTCAATTATCTGAATTTTATCGTTCTCACAAGTATTGTGGCTATTGTGGAAGCAAGATGTATATCAGTAAGACGGAATGGTGTTGTATGTGTGATAACTGTAAAGAGCGTTATTATCCACAAATCTCACCTTCTATCATTGTTGCTATTCGAGACAAAAATAAAATTTTACTTGCAAAGCATGTTCGTCATAATCAGGATGATTTATATACTGTCTTGGCGGGATTTACTGAAATTGGCGAAACAATGGAAATGGCCGTTAAGCGAGAAGTTTTCGAAGAATCCAAGATACAAATAAAAAATATCCGTTATGTGGCATCACAACCGTGGCCATTCCCTAATTCGCTAATGATGGCGTATTTAGCTGATTATGACAGCGGAGAGATACAAATAGATAAAAACGAATTAGTTGATGCTGGTTGGTATCATTATTCCAATCTGCCTAAAATCCCAGAATATGGCACAATAGCAAGACGGTTAATCGAAGATACTATTGCGCTATGTCGTGATTACGATAAATTTGGTGAAGATTAAAGTTGTTTTATCGGTTTAATGAATATTTTTAAGTTTAAACGTTTTCATTTTGTTTTCTTAAAAATATTCATATTTTAGTGACGGCTACACCAAACCGCTAATGCATTACAATCCCAGTTTTTCATCATGTCACACCATGCAGAACGCCAACGTCTGACAGTGTTACTGCTAAAATTCATCTTTTTTTCGATTTGTAAATTATTTTCACCTGATACTAATAAATCGATAAATTGTAACCATAAGTCTGCTCTAGGTAATTTATTTAATTGGGTATCACCTAAAATATTAAAACTTTGTCGGCAACGTTTACATCGATAGCATGTTCGTGTTCCGACTTTGATTGTTTCTGATGATCCACAATGGAGACAAGTAGGCGTTTTTTCATTGAGTAATGCCATTATTTTGGTGTTCATGACTTGATGTTGTTCTTCTAAGGTTGTGGTGATTTTGGCTTGTTTATTATCGGTATACCACCTGTATAAACAAGTATAATTTATTTTTAAATATTGAATGATTGCATGATCGCGTCGTATAACTTTTTCAAGTGAACATGCTAATTTTTTGGCAATATATTGATAGCTTTTATTTTTTATACGGTAAGTGAATATTATTTCTAACCAATTAAATGGTGTCAAACGATTGAAAGGAGTATTCGTCGCCGCGGTAGAATACTTATTGCATGCTTTACAACGATAAGTGTTGGTCGGGTTTGTCCGAATCAAATAAAAATCGCTTTTACCACAAAATGGACATGCTTCAAAACGTTGCAGAGTTATTCTTCTTAAGTTATGAAGAAAATTATTAAGATCATTGTGTAATTCAGATGGAACTAATTCATAAATCATTTATTACTCCCTAATCACTTGCTATCACAAATATTATCAGATATTTAGCTTAACAAGTAGGTGAGCTAACACTTTTTTACATTATTCTGATTTGTAAATTTTGAAGTTTTTTTAAGAAATTTTTTCTCGATATTGAAATTTTAAGAAAACTAAATTAATGGACGATTAACAATTAAGATGATTTTAAAATCTAGATATTTTATAATTGGTTAACTAATTTTTTGTTCATCAAAATCTTAAATAAAGAGGCGGGTAAAAATCGACATGCAAATCTATGCATGTCAATTTTATAAATGGCTAAAATTAATTTTGTTAAGTGTTATTTAACCATTCGGCGACTTGTTTAGAGAAATAGCTTAATATGCCATCTGCACCAGCGCGTTTAAAGCAGAGTAATGATTCCATAATTGCTGATTTTTCATCTAACCAATTATTTTCAATTGCTGCTTTTAACATGGCATATTCCCCAGATACTTGATAGGCAAAAGTCGGAACGGCAAAGGTGTCTTTCACTCGGCGAATAATATCAAGATAAGGCATGCCGGGTTTTACCATGACCATATCAGCACCTTCACTTAAATCTTGATAAATTTCTTGCAAGGCTTCATTGCTATTCGATGGGTCAAGTTGATAAGTTTTTTTATTTCCACCTTTTATATTTTTAGCTGAGCCGACTGCATCTCGGAAAGGGCCATAAAAACTCGAGGCATATTTGGCGGAATAAGCCATTATTTGCGTATTATGAAAACCTTGGACTTCGAGTTCGTCACGAATTGCGCCAATGCGTCCATCCATCATATCGCTTGGTGCGATAATATCAACACCAGCATGAGCTTGCATCAAGGCTTGTTTAACAAGTGTTTCGACAGAAACATCATTTAGAACATAACCATGTTCATTAATAATACCGTCTTGTCCATGAGTAGTATAAGGATCAAGTGCCACGTCGGTTAATATGCCAAGCTCAGGAAATTCTCTTTTTAATGCACGTACGGCTTTTGGGACTAAACCATTTTCATTGTAGGCTTCTTGTGCAAGAAGCGATTTTTTTTCAGGTTCAATAGCGGGAAATAAAGATAAAACCGGAATGCCTAATCGAACAATTTGTTCGGCTTCTTTCAATAACACATCAATGCTCATTCTGTTTACACCTGGCATAGATGCAACTGGTTGAGTAATCTGATTTCCTTCAATAATAAAAACCGGATAAATCAGGTCATTAACACTTAAATTATTTTCGGCAATTAGACGTCGGCTAAAATCTTGTGCCCGATTACGTCTGAGTCGGCGCTTAGGATATTGACCTGTAATAAATGGTGACATAAAAGCTCCTGCTTATTTTTTCTTATTAAAATTAGAGTAATTATCTGATGCCAAAAGCTGTTTAGCAAATTAATTTGCTGTATTAGAATAAATCAAATTTTTACTTTACAACATACGTTGATTAGAGGTAAAATTGCGCACTAATTTTTAGTCCTTTGTGATATTAACCAATTTTGAGGTGAGAGGCACATGCCAGTAATTAAAGTACGTGAAAATGAACCTTTCGATGTAGCATTACGTCGTTTTAAACGTTCTTGCGAAAAAGCAGGAGTTTTAGCTGAAGTTCGTAACCGTGAATTTTACGAAAAACCAACGACAATTCGTAAACGCGCTAAAGCAGCGGCTGTTAAACGTCATGCTAAGAAATTAGAAAGAGAAAACGCTCGTCGCACTCGTTTATATTAATATTTTTGCGATTATTTATACTTAAAATTTAAATTGATATAAAAATCAATTTGTTATATTTTTAATATAAAGAATTCTTACAAGCCGTACACAAGGTACGGCTTGTTGTCTTTCTAAAATGCCAATATTGGTTGAACGTTCATTATGAAAGGTCAAATTCCTCGCGATTTTATTTTAGAACTGATAGCTCGATCTAGCATTCTAGATGTGATCAGTAAACGTGTTAAAATGAAAAAACAGGGAAATAACTATTTTGGTTGTTGTCCTTTTCATGATGAAAAAACAGCTTCTTTTTCGCTTAACGAAAAAAAACAGATCTATTATTGCTTTGGCTGTGGCGCGACGGGTTCTGTCGTCACTTTCTTGATGCAATATGAACGTTTATCATTTCCAGAAGCTATTGAAGAGCTAGCCAATATGCAAGGGATTCGTGTCCCTTATGTCGATAGTGAAAACAAGCAAATCGACCAATCCAAACATATTGAATCTCGAAATATTCGCCGAGATTTATATACGTTAATGGCTAAAATTACCCATTTTTATCAGCAACAATTAGCCCAACCAACATCAACAGATGCCAATCAATACCTTGAACAACGCGGATTGAACGCCGAAATTATCAATCGGTATAAAATTGGTTTTGCGCCAAATGAGTGGCGATTAACCTTACAAAACGTGGTTAAAAGCAAAGCAGAAGCCGAGCTTTATAATCAAGCTGGTATGTTAGTCACGAATGATAATGGTAACCAATATGACCGCTTTCGTGGTCGAATTATGTTCCCGATTCGTGACAGACAAGGTAATGTGATTGCCTTTGGTGGGCGAACGATTATCAATGATAATGCGAAATATATCAATTCACCCGAAACGCCTATTTTTCATAAAGGGTTTCAGTTGTATGGACTTTATGAAGCACAAGAAGTGAATCGTAATCCTAAACAACTGATGGTGGTTGAAGGATATATGGATGTTGTCTCGCTTGCCCAATTTGGGATAGATTATGCAGTTGCGGCACTTGGTACAGCGACATCTGAAGAGCATATTAAGCTGTTATTTAGAGCAACAGATTCTGTCCTATTTTGTTATGACGGCGATAATGCTGGGCGTAGTGCAGCTTGGCGAGCACTCAATGTTTTATTACCTTGCTTAATTGACGGTAAAGAGATAACTTTTGCTTTTTTACCACAAGATGAAGATCCGGATAGTTTGGTTCGAAAAATAGGTAAAGATGGATTTGAGTCCTATTTACAAACGGCACCAAATTTATCTAAGTTTTTATTTGATGAACTTTTGAAACAAGTTGATTTAAAAACGCCTGAAGGAAAATCTAAATTAAGTTCACTCGCTTTACCTTTAATTGATCAAGTAAAAGCAAAAGCATTCCGTTTAAACTTGTTGCAACAATTAGGTAAATATTTGGGTTTACTTGATGTGTCTCAGCTTGAGCAATTATTGCGTGCAAGTCGCACTAAAAACGATACAAACACGGTGGTTAATACGCCTGTGTCTCAGGTAAAACTTACTACTATGCGTATTTTAATCGGCTTATTAATTCAGTACCCTTATCTTGCTAAGCTAGTCACCGATATTAAAGCTATCAGTCAAGTGAAAATGGCGGGTATTGAAATTTTTATTGAACTACTTGAATTATGCCAACATTACCCAAATATAACTACTGCACAGATCTTAACTGAATATATTGATAAACCGTTTTATAAGCAACTAAATCGGTTAGCAATATGGGAGCACCATTATCAAGACAATCAAATAGAGTCAATTTTTTCGCATACGTTAAAAGAGTTATATGATAATATACTCGCCCAACGGCAAGATGAACTGATCGCAAAAGAGAGAGTCTCCGGCTTAAGTACCGCAGAGAAAAAAGAATTAGCGACACTTATACTTGTTTTATCGAAAAAAGACTAAATATTGGGTATATGTAGAACCAAATTTTACCGCGTTTTACATATATAATATACATGACCGAACAACTTTAATGTGGATACCTTTATGGAGCAAAATTCTCAATCACAGCTTAAACTCCTAATCATTCGAGGTAAGGAGTTAGGATATTTAACCTATGCTGATGTCAACGATCACTTGCCTGAAGAGATTATTGATTCAGATCAGATTGAAGATATAATCCAAATGATTAATGACATGGGGATTCAAGTGCTTGAAGAAGCCCCAGATTCTGATGACTTATTACTTTCAGACAATGTTCCTGATGAAGAAGCCGTTGAAGCAGCAACGGCATTGGTATTATCAAATGTTGAGTCAGAAATTGGTAGAACAACCGATCCCGTCCGTATGTATATGCGTGAAATGGGGGCAGTTGAACTACTAACTCGTGAAGGCGAAATTGATATAGCCAAACGTATTGAAGATGGGATTAACCAAGTTCAAACGTCGGTATCAGAATATCCAGAAGCAATTACATATCTTTTAGAACAATATAATTTAACCGAAAGTGGTGAGGTACGATTATCCGACCTAATCACTGGTTTTGTTGATCCTAATGCTGAAGGATCAGGTGATGCACTTCCTGAAGATTTGGAAGATAGTGAAGCTGACATCGAACTTGATGACAGTGATGATGAAAGCGAAGATGAAGATAGCGATTCTTCAGCAGACGATGATGTCTCTATCGATCCTGAAGTTGCACGTGCTAAATTTGCTGAATTAAAAGAGCAACACGATAAAACATCAGAAGCGATCAAAAAATACGGACGAGCTCACAAAAAAGCACAAAAAGAGATCGAAAATTTATCTGAAATATTTAAGCAATTTCGTTTGGTTGGTAAACAGTTCGACATTCTAGTCAACAATATGCGAAGCATGATGGATCGTGTAAGAGCACATGAACGTGTCATTATGAAGATTTGTGTCGAACAAAGTAAAATGCCGAAAAAACAGTTTATGACCTATTTTACGGGTAATGAAAATAACATGAACTGGTTTACTAAAGCATCAAGCTCAAAAGGGGCTTTTGCCGCTAATTTAAAAGAGTTTGAAGAGCAAGTTGCTGCACAAATTGAATCGCTTCAAAAAATTGAAACGGAAACTAATCTTTCTATCGAACAGATTAAAGATATTAATCGTCGTATGTCTATTGGTGAGGCAAAAGCTCGTCGTGCCAAGAAAGAAATGGTTGAAGCAAACTTACGTTTAGTGATTTCTATTGCTAAAAAATATACAAACCGTGGTTTACAGTTCTTAGATCTTATCCAAGAAGGTAATATTGGTTTGATGAAAGCAGTTGATAAGTTTGAATATCGTCGTGGTTATAAATTTTCAACCTATGCAACTTGGTGGATCAGACAAGCGATTACTCGTTCGATTGCGGATCAGGCAAGAACTATCCGTATTCCAGTACATATGATTGAAACGATTAATAAATTGAATCGTATTTCACGTCAAATGTTACAAGAAATCGGTCGTGAGCCTACGCCAGAAGAGTTGTCAGAGCGCATGCAAATGCCTGAAGACAAAATACGTAAAGTACTTAAGATTGCCAAAGAACCAATCTCAATGGAAACCCCAGTCGGTGATGATGAAGATTCACATTTAGGGGACTTTATCGAGGATACGGCTCTAGAGCAACCATTAGATGCGGCAACATCTGAAAGTTTACGTAGCGCAACACGTGATATTCTTTCTGGATTAACCCCACGTGAAGCAAAAGTATTACGTATGCGGTTTGGTATTGATATGAATACCGATCATACGCTTGAAGAAGTTGGTAAACAGTTTGATGTAACACGTGAACGTATTCGTCAAATTGAAGCCAAAGCACTGCGTAAATTGCGTCATCCTAGCCGTTCAGACGTGTTACGTAGCTTTTTAGAATAGTCTTTTTTATTTGTAACTATATCGCCACAATTGTGGCGATTTTTTTTAACTTTTTAACTTGATAACTATGAATATATTACAACGTCTTAAAATAGATCCGTTTTTATTAATTCTGATTTGCGTTGTACTTACCGCTAGCGTATTTCCTTGTAAAGGTGAAACTAAAACTGCTTTCGAATACCTCACCACCTTTGCTATTGGTCTACTGTTTTTTATGCATGGCGCAAAGCTCTCTTTTCAAGCAATCGTTGTTGGCATTAAAAATTGGCGATTACATTTGCTGATTTTTATTACGACTTTTGTGGTTTTTCCTGTTTTTGGCATCATGATGCAACTGTTGGTGCCAACTTTCCTATCTGAAAATCTTTATTTAGGATTTGTCTACCTTTGCGTTCTACCTGCGACTGTTCAATCCGCTATAGCTTTTACATCAATTGCAAAAGGTAATGTCGCTGCGGCCATTTGTAGTGCTTCAGCATCCACTTTATTAGGTGTCTTTATCACGCCTGTATTAGTTGGTTTATTGATGCATACACAGGCTGTTGAATCCATGAATATCATGGATGCCATTAGCTCAATTATGCTCAAGTTAATGTTACCGTTTATTATTGGTCATTTATCCAGACGCTATATTGGCAAATGGGTCGACAAATATAAAAATATTATTTCTAAAACCGATCGTTTATCTATTCTTTTAGTGGTTTATGTGGCATTTAGTGATGCGGTTGTAAATGGAATTTGGTCACAAGTTGGCGTGTTATCACTATTGACTGTTATCTTTTTTTCTATTTTATTATTAATTCTTGTATTATTGTTTACCACCTATAGTGCAAGATTAGTAGGGTTTAATAAAGAAGATGAAATCACGATTGTATTTTGTGGGTCAAAAAAGAGTCTTGCTAGTGGTATACCCATGGCAAGTGTGATTTTTCCTATCTCGATTATGGGAATGATGATTTTACCTTTAATGATTTTTCACCAAATTCAATTGATGATTTGTGCCTTTTTAG
Organism: Gilliamella sp. CG25; assembly: GCF_046635705.1. NCBI lineage: Bacteria > Pseudomonadati > Pseudomonadota > Gammaproteobacteria > Orbales > Orbaceae > Gilliamella > Gilliamella sp. CG25. Next base: position 90,638 of record NZ_JBIDFJ010000001.1, read on the forward strand.
CCGCTCGTTATGCGAAGCGAAAAATATAAAAATTATTTTGCTCATTGCCTTATTCTCAAGGATAATAGAGCCGCCATTAACTACAGAAAGATATATTATGTTTCATCTATTTGCTGATTTAGAATTTTCAACAATTATATTATTAGTCTTTGCATTGCTTTTTGTCCTTTTTTACGAAGCAATTAATGGATTTCATGACACCGCTAATGCTGTGGCAACTGTCATTTATACAAGAGCATTGAAAGAACAACTCGCTGTTTTTATGGCTGGCGTGTTTAATTTTTTTGGTGTGCTTTTGGGTGGGTTAAGTGTTGCTTACGCAATCGTTCACCTTTTACCAACCGATTTATTACTCAATGTTAGTTCAGCGCATGGACTGGCAATGGTTTTTTCAATTTTATTTGCTGCCATTATTTGGAATTTAGGGACATGGTATGTCGGTATTCCTGCATCAAGTTCGCACACCTTAATTGGTTCAATTATTGGGGTTGCGCTTGCTAACGCATTTATCATGGATACTTCAATTATTGAAGCGCTTAATATTCCTAAAATGATTCAAATTTTCCTGTCATTAATTGTTTCCCCTCTGGTTGGGTTAATCATTGCGGGTTTAATGATATTTTTATTGCGTAAATATTGGACTCGTAAAGGTCAAAGTAAAAAAAGCAGTAAAAAAAGAGAACGTATATTTATGACGCCAGAACAGCGTGAAAAGCTCTATGGTAAGAAGAAACCACCTTTTTGGATCCGTATCATGTTAATTATATCAGCAGCAGGTGTTAGTTTTTCACATGGTGCGAATGATGGGCAAAAAGGCATTGGTTTGTTAATGTTAGTTTTAATGGGGATTGCACCAGCAGGCTTTATTGTTAATATGAGTGCGTCTACTTATGACATCACTAATACGCGTAATGCAATTCACAATATTGAAGAGTATTTTGTTTCACATCAAAAAGATTTAACCAGCGTAATTGGTCATCAACCAGCTATCGATTCAACAATTCCAACAACCGATATTAATCAATATCACTGCGACTACTCTCGTTCATTTATGACGATCGGTATTGCTAATTCATTATTTAATAAACTTAATGATTATGAAGCATTAACGGTCGATCAACGTTCACAAGCAAGACGTATTTTACTTTGTTTATCCGATACCGTATCGCATGTTGCAAAACAACCTAATGTTTCCACTGAAGATAAACAATATTTAAAATCTTTAAATAATGATTTACTCAAAACCGTTGAGTATGCACCTGTTTGGATTATTATTGCTGTTGCCTCAGCACTGGCATTAGGCACTATGATTGGTTGGCGACGTGTTGCTATCACTATTGGTGAAAAGATTGGTAAAAAAGGGATGACTTATGCACAAGGTGTGTCAGCGCAAATTACAACCGCATTATCAATTGGTATCGCCAGTTATACAGGAATGCCTGTATCAACAACACAGGTTCTTTCTTCATCGGTTGCCGGTACCATGATTGTTGATGGTGGTGGGGTACAAAGCAAAACGATAAAAAATATTGCATTAACTTGGATTTTAACATTGCCAATTTCAATTTTGCTATCTGGATCACTTTTTTGGCTTGCTCAAAAATTAATTTAGTAGTAAAAAAGAAGATATTAATTTTACTTTTAATCTGAGCGCCAAAAAAGAAAGGAGTAAAGAACAATGGCTTATAAACATATATTAGTCGCAGTGGATTTATCACCTGAAAGTGAAGTGCTTGTTGAAAAAGCGGTATCGATGGCAAGACCTTATAATGCTCAAGTCTCATTGATTCATGTTGGTATTAATTATTCTGATCTTTACACAGGTTTAGTTGATATTAATATGAATGATATGAAGGATAAAATTACCGAAGATGCCCATATTGCTTTAAATAAATTAGCCGATGATGCTGGTTATCCTATTGCTCATACATTATCAGGTAATGGGGAGTTTGGTCAGGTATTGATTGAAGCTATTCATGAATTCAACGTCGATCTTGTTGTATGTGGTCATCATCAAGATTTCTGGAGTAAATTAATGTCTTCCGCTCGTCAACTTATCAATAATACGCATATTGATACTTTGATTGTTCCATTAAAAGATGAAGAACCCGCTGAACAAACCGCCAAAGGAAAAGTTAATGATCAACCCGCTTAAATAGCGGGTTTTTTATTCTTCACACGTTACTATAAAATACTACCGATTCTTATTTCTTAAGTTAGATGAGTGTAACATGACTACTTTGCCATTTTTTGATAAGGCATGTTGACGTTTTCAGGGCTATACTCAAAGGTATAAATTAATCAATAAGGAGATTTACGATGAATATTGCATTAGTGACAGGGGCATCTTCAGGTTTTGGTCAAGCAACGTGTCGTAAGTTGATTGCTGATGGTTACAAAGTTATCGGAACTGCTAGGCGAGAAGATAAATTAAAAAGTCTTGCCAGCGAACTGGGTTGCAATTTTTTACCATTGGTTTTAGATGTGACCAAAAATGATGCGGTAGAATCCCTATTGTTACAACTTCCTAAAGAATTTCAACCCATTGATATCCTCATTAATAATGCTGGCTTGGCGTTAGGGCTCGAACCTGCCTATCAAGCTAATTATGACGATTGGGAAACAATGATTGAAACAAATATTATTGGGTTAGTGCATTTAACTCATCAAATCTTACCGGGAATGGTTGAACGTAATTTTGGTTATATCATTAATCTTGGATCGGTTGCGGGGAGTTATGCCTATAAAGGTGGTAATGTGTACGGTGCATCTAAAGCTTTTGTAAAACAATTTAGTGCCAATTTACGAACAGATCTACTGGGTAAAAAAATTAGAGTGACCAATATTGAACCGGGATTATGTGGCGGAACTGAATTTTCTAATGTGCGATTTCATGGTAATAATGAACAAGCCGCTGCTGTTTATAAAGGTGTGGATTATATTACACCTGACGATATTGCCAATACCATTTCATGGTTAGTCAATACACCACCACATTTTAATGTGACTTCGATTGAAATTATGCCTGTGGCTCAAGCTCAAGCAGGATTATCAGTATTTAAAGAGTAAAAACAAAATAAATTAATTGTTTTTAGAATAGTAAAAAATTAAGTTTAGTAAACAAAATAGACTTGCACTTAAGCTAATGGATTGCTATTCTTTTATCCTATAATTTTGATTAAGGTTTATGGCAATGACTTTCTCTGAAGTAACAAAAACATTTGCGACAAGTTTGCCGGGCACAGATAGTTATGTCAAACTGCGTAAAGCTATGCGCTCATTAATTCAAGACGATCCAAAAAATGCTGCTGTGTATTTTTTGATTTTTGGGTTTGCGCGAACTTATGTCATGTTGTATGAAGATCAGGAAGTATCACCCCAGTTTGCCGAAGATAATCAAAAATTGATGTTATCGTATTTAAATATCCTTGATGAAGCATTGAAAAAACAAGATGCACAAAGCATATATCAAGCATTGAACAAAGTGGTCAATGAATACGAAAATAGCAAAAAAGTATTTTGATATAGCAGCCCGACATGAAAATGTCGGGCTGTTTTATTTTGTATAGCAATAAAAACAGAGTAAGGAATATCATGAACATAATAATGACAATCACAGGCATTATTATCACCTTAGGCACCATTATGCGATCTAGGGCGGGTTGATATTTTTCTAAAAAATATAAGAAAACCCGCCAAAAAAGGCGGGTTTTTATTTTGTATTGAAGATATGAGGTTCAAAATTTCTTATAAGATGAAACGACTTCAGGCAAGATAAGAAAAAAATCTTATTTAACTGCAATAAGTTTTTATCAGACGTTTTGGCTCAATGGTATTTTGGATGGTTAATGACATAACTTAGGATAGTAAGGGTGGGTGTGATATGAAAGTATTAAAATTTGGAGGAACATCTGTCGCTAATGCAGAACGTTTTTTGCGAGTAGCAGAAATTATTGAGAATAATGCTAAACAAGAGCAAACAGCGACAGTATTATCGGCGCCGGCAAAAATCACTAACCATTTAGTAGCGATGGTTGAGAAAACGGTTGATGGGCAAGATATTAAAAATAACCTTTATGAAGCGGAAAAAATCTTTGCGGATTTGTTAGAAGGTCTTTCAAAAGCACAACCAAATTTTGCTTACGAAGTCATGAAACATTTTGCATTAAATGAGTTAAATCATATCAAACAGCTACTTGAAGGTATTCGTTTATTAGGACAATGCCCCGATAGCATCAATGCTTCTATCATTTGTCGAGGTGAAAAACTCTCTATTGCCATTATGCAAGCACTGCTTAAAGCAAAAGGGCATTTAGTCACAGTTATTGATCCAGTGGCAATGTTAATTGCAGAAGGTGACTACTTGGAATCAACGGTTGATATTGCTCAATCCACACATCGAATTAGTGATATGCATATCCCTGAAGACCATATAATATTGATGCCTGGTTTTACCGCCGGAAATGATAAAGGGGAACTCGTTGTGCTTGGGCGTAATGGCTCTGACTATTCCGCTTCCGTGTTAGCGGCTTGTTTGCAAGCTAGTTGTTGCGAGATTTGGACGGATGTCGATGGCGTTTATACTTGTGATCCTCGTATTGTACCGGATGCGAAATTACTCAAGACTATGTCTTATCAAGAAGCCATGGAGCTATCTTATTTTGGTGCCAAAGTGCTTCATCCAAGAACTATTTTACCTATTGCTCAGTTTCAAATACCTTGTCTTATCAAAAATACCAATAATCCTGATGCGCCGGGAACATTGATTGGTGCCAATGTCGTTGACTCAACAACACCAGTAAAAGGCATAACTAATCTCAATAACATGGCTATGATTAATGTATCTGGCCCTGGTTTGAAAGGGATGGTCGGCATGTCGGCACGGGTCTTTGCTGCCATGTCTTATGCCGGTATTTCGGTAGTACTCATTACGCAATCTTCATCAGAATATAGTATTAGCTTTTGTATTCCTCAAACAGAATTATATCGAGCTCAAGAAGCATTAAATGATGAATTTTATTTAGAATTAAAAGATGGATTACTGGAGCCGATTGAAGTAATTGATAAGCTTGCTATTATCTCGGTGGTTGGTGATGGTATGCGCACGCTACGAGGTCTATCAGCTAATTTCTTTACTGCTTTGGCGCGAGCCAATATTAATATTGTGGCTATTGCTCAAGGTTCATCTGAACGCTCAATTTCGGTCGTTGTGGATAATGATGTCGCCGTAATGGGTGTGCGTGTTACTCATCAAATGCTATTTGGCACCGACAAAATGTTAGATGTCTTTGTCGTTGGTGTTGGTGGTGTAGGGGGAGCACTGGTTGATCAGATAGGACGCCAACAAAGATGGCTTAAAAATAAACAGATTGATCTGCGGGTCTGCGGTCTGTTTAATTCTAAACACAGTTTATTAAATCGTGATGGCATTGATCTAAAAAATTGGCGAGAACAGATTAAACAATCTGACATTCCTTATACCTTAGAAAGCATCATTGAATTTGCTAAAAATAATCGTCTTCTCAATCCAATTTTGGTTGATTGTACTTCTAGTAGTGAAGTGGCTGATAAATATGCAGACTTTTTAGCCAATGGTTTCCATGTGGTTACCCCTAATAAGAAAGCGAATACCAGTTCAATGGCTTATTATTTACGTTTACGACAAGAAGCTGAAAAAAGTAAACGTAAGTTCCAATATGATACCAATGTGGGGGCAGGGTTACCCGTTATTGAAAATCTACAAAATTTACTCAATGCCGGTGATGAACTCATTAAATTTTCGGGTATTTTGTCGGGTTCGCTTTCTTTTATTTTCGGTAAACTCGATGAAGGCATGTCGTTATCAGAGGCGACAAAGCTAGCAAAAGAGAAAGGCTTTACTGAACCCGATCCAAGAGATGATTTATCAGGGACAGATGTTGCTCGAAAACTATTAATCTTAGCCCGTGAAGCAGGATTACAACTTGAGTTAGATCAGATAAAAGTGGAATCGGTGTTACCCAAAGAATATGCGCAAGGAAGTATCGAAGAGTTTATGACAAAATTACCGCAACTGGATGCTGAATTTAAAGCAAAATCCGAAAAAGCGATACAAGAGGGGAAAGTATTGCGTTATGTAGGCAGCATTGAGGGCGGACAATGTAGTGTTAAAATTGAAGCCGTCGATAGTGAAGACCCACTTTATAAAGTTAAAAATGGTGAAAATGCATTAGCATTTTATACTCGCTACTATCAGCCAATCCCATTAGTCTTGCGAGGTTATGGTGCAGGTAATGATGTCACTGCAGCGGGTGTGTTTGCCGATATTTTGCGTACAACATCAGGAAAAATCGGAGGTTAAATGACACATCAATCCATAACAGTATATGCTCCTGCATCAATGGCGAATATCAGCGTGGGATTTGATATTTTAGGTGCAGCAATTAGCCCAATAAGTGGAACGATGCTGGGTGATTGTATCACTGTTGAATCATCAACTGAATTTAAACTGGTTAGTAAAGGGCAGTTTGTTAAAAAATTGCCACGAGACCCTAAATACAACATTGTTTATCAATGTTGGCAGCGTTTTTGTAAAGCAATGGGTAAAACGTTACCGGTGAGTATCACACTTGAAAAAAATATGCCTATTGGTTCTGGTTTAGGGTCAAGTGCGTGTTCAGTCGTGGGGGCGTTTGTTGCCTTAAATGAGTATTTTGGTCAACCTTTTAATCAAATTGAAATGCTTAAAATGATGGGTGAACTGGAAGGACGAATTTCGGGTAGTGTGCATTATGATAACGTTGCGCCTTGCTATTTAGGTGGCATGCAACTGATTCTGGATGAAATGGGCATAATCAGTGAATCTATTCCTCATTTTGAAGATTGGTATTGGGTTATGGCTTATCCGGGAATCAAAGTCTCAACGGCTGAAGCACGGGCTATTTTACCTGCACAATATCAAAAATCAGATTGTGTCGCTCATGGTCGTTATGTAGGCGGCTTTGTGCATGCCTGTTATACCAAGCAATCTAAATTAGCTGCTGCCATGTTGATCGATAATATTGCTGAACCTTATCGCAAACAGTTGTTACCAAACTTTGATGAAACACAGCAACGTGTAAAACAACTTGGTGCGTTAGCTTCAGGCATTTCAGGTTCTGGACCAACCATGTTTGTTATTGCGGATAAATTAGAGACTGCGCAGCAAATCGAAATACTTCTTAAAAGTCGCTATTTACAAAATAGTGATGGGTTTACGCATATTTGTAAAATTGATCATCAAGGGGCAAGAGTAATTTAAGTTTATCCATTTTTGAAACGTTAGGTAAACTTAAACCTATTCTAAATTATGACTGACTAACCGCTAAAAAGGTTGTCAAAAAGTGTAACCAATTAAAGCATAAAGATTATCGGAAAATATCATGAAATTGTATAATTTAAAAGATCACGCTCAGCAAGTTAGCTTTGCTCAGGCTGTTAAGCAAGGATTAGGACGAAACCAAGGGCTTTTTTTTCCAGAAAAATTGCCAAAATTTTCTGCAAACGAAATTGAATCGCTATTAAAACTCGATTTTGTCACGCGAAGTGCCAAAATCTTATCCGCATTTATTGGCGATGAAATCAGTCATCAAGATATGCAACGTTTAGTTAATAATGCCTTTCAATTTCCTGCGCCTGTCAAAGCAGTTGAAAATGATATTGGTACTTTAGAGTTATATCACGGCCCAACACTTGCCTTTAAAGATTTTGGTGGGCGCTTTATGGCGCAAGCATTAGTTCAAGTTGCTGCCGATGATAAAATCACTATTTTAACGGCGACATCAGGTGATACTGGTGCTGCGGTTGCCCATGCTTTCTATCATCTACCTAATATTCGGGTGGTAATTTTATATCCACAAGGAAAAATTAGCCCGCTACAAGAAAAACTCTTTTGTACATTGGGCGATAATATTCATACTATTGCTATTCAAAGTGATTTTGATGCCTGCCAAGCTCTGGTTAAAAAAGCCTTTGATGATGAAGAGTTAAAGACAGCAATTGGTTTAAATTCAGCAAATTCAATTAATATTAGCCGGTTACTCGCCCAAATTTGTTACTATTTTGAAGCTTATGCCCAGCTCACGCCAAAGCAACGAGAACAGTTGGTCATTTCGGTGCCAAGTGGTAATTTTGGTGACTTAACTGCCGGATTATTAGCTAAGACGATGGGATTACCGATCAAACGCTTTATAGCCGCGACTAATGCTAATGATACCGTTCCTCGTTATTTAGAAACGGGTAAATGGGAGCCTCATCCTACTATTGCCACGCTATCGAATGCAATGGATGTGAGCCAACCTAATAACTGGCCACGTATAGAAGAAATTTATCACCGTGAAGGTTGGGTTTTAAAAACACTTGGACATGCCGCTATTTCCGATGAAGTTTCTAAACAAGCCGTTCGTGAACTGGATAAAAAAGGTTATTTATCTGAACCGCATGGCGCTATTGCTTATCGTGCGCTTCGTGACCAACTGCAAACCGGTGAATATGGATTATTTTTAGGTACTGCACACCCTGCAAAATTCAAAGAAGTGGTTGAAGATATTTTGGGGCGAACCATTCCATTACCTAAAGCATTAGCTGAGCGTGCAGATATGCCGTTACTTTCACATAATATGCCTGATGATTTTGTCAAATTACGTGATTTTTTGATTCAGTTAGATTGGTAATTCGCTTTCCGTCGCTGAATTGGCGACGGTCTATTTGGCTGGGTAATTAAGTGTTCAAGCTAATTTTCAAAAACAAATTGACTTTCTTAAGGTAAACCTTGTTTAAATTAACATTTTCAGATATTGTAATGTACATTATGTCATTATAGAGATGTTTTATGTACTGTCCGTTTTGTAATGCTGAAGATACTAAAGTCATTGATTCTCGTTTGGTTGGTGAAGGATACCAAGTCCGTCGCCGTCGTCAATGTGTGGAGTGTAATGAACGTTTCACCACATTTGAAGTTGCTGAATTAATCATGCCTAATGTCATCAAAAGCAATAAAGTTCGTGAACCATTTAACGAAGAAAAACTCCGTAATGGCATTAAGCGTGCACTTGAAAAGCGTCCTGTTAGTTTTGATGCTATTGAAGATGCCATTACACGTATTAAGTCTAAACTGAGAGCAACGGGTGAGCGAGAAGTTCCTGCAAAATTAATTGGTGACTATGTCATTGAGGAGCTTAAAAATTTAGATAAAATCGCTTATATTCGTTTTGCTTCTGTCTATTTTAGTTTTGATGATATTGAACAATTTAGTAATGAGATTGCTAAATTACAACAAAAATAATCAATAATATGACAACAATTTCTGATCAAGATCACGTTTACATGCATCAAGCGATTGAGCTTGCTAAGCTTGGTCGTTTCACGGCAACGCCCAATCCTAATGTTGGGTGTGTCATCGTTAAAGATAATCAAGTTATTGGTACTGGTTATCATCAAAAAGCGGGTCAACCCCATGCAGAAGTTTATGCCTTACAAATGGCGGGACAACAAGCAAAAGGTGCAACCGCTTATGTTACCTTAGAGCCTTGTAGTCATTTTGGTCGAACGCCACCTTGTGCAGATGCATTAATTCAATCAGGGGTTAAACGTGTCGTTATCGCCATGCAAGATCCCAACCCTAATGTTGCAGGTAAGGGCATTAAACGTTTACAAGATGCAGGTATTGAGGTAACCCTAGGGATTTTAGCTGACCAAGCAGAAGCGATTAATAAAGGTTTTTTAAAACGCATGCGCACAGGCTTACCTTTTGTCCAACTGAAACTGGCGGCTTCGTTAGACGGAAAAATTGCCATGGCATCGGGTGAAAGCAAGTGGATAACCTCAAACAAGGCAAGAGAAGATGTACAACAGTTTCGTGCTCAAGCCAGTTGTATTTTAAGTACTCGGGCGACAGTACAAGCAGATAATGCAAGTTTAACGGTTAGATTTAATGAATTGCCGGATGACATACAAAAAATATATTCATTAGAAGATGTCAGACAACCAATTCGAGTCATTATCGACAGTCAAGATGAGTTAACAGGAACTGAAAATATTTTTAATCAATCTGGTGAAACATGGGTGATACGAAAAAACGATACTCCCATAGAAAAGCCAAATACCAAAATAATTATTGAACCAACGCATTGCAAACAAATAGATTTATCTAAATTATTTTCGCTATTGGCTGAAAAACAGATGAATACGGTTTGGGTTGAAGCTGGTGCTCATCTGGCAGGTGCATTAATCGAACAAGATTTAGTGGATGAACTTGTTATCTATTATGCCCCTAAATTATTGGGACATAATGCGTTAAATATGTGTATATTGCCCAATCTGCAAAAACTTGCATTCGCACCACAATTTCACTTTGAGTCAGTTGAAATGATTGACGAAGATTTGAGAGTTATTCTTAAACGAAAATAGTCTTCATTTCCAATATTCATTTAAATATGTTTACAAAGATGCAAGTTATAGTGACTATTTGCAAGTCTGATAAATGCAAATTTATGGAACTCAATAGTTATCACAATTCCACTAGATTGTGATTATCTCCTATGAGCTAAGGTGATCCACACTCATAGGAGGATAAATATTAATTACCCTTGTAAAATAGCCAATAACTCTTCGGGAGTTTGAACGGCATGTATGCGTGCTAAGGTATTTTCAGCAATCACCGCTCGAGTAAGTTGACGCAGTATATTTAGATGCTCATTAGCTTTTGCTGCAATGCCTACGACAACATAAGCAATATTATCATCTTCATCCCAGTGAATGCCTTTAGGAAAATAGATAATCTTCAAACCTGTTTTTAATACGCTATCACGTTTATCGGTGGTACCATGAGGAATGGCAATACCATTACCTAAAAAAGTCGATATTTGTGCGTCTCTATCATACATTGCTTGAGTATAGTCATTGGTGACTAAATTGGATGCTATCATACTTTCAGCGACTAACTTAATGGCTTCTTGTTTGGAATAGTTACCATTTAAAATCGAGATATCATTGATTGATAAGGTTAAATTACTCATATGGTGTTCCTGTTTAAAAATTATCCTGAATAATTGTTTAATGTCTAACTAATTGTTAATTAATTAACGCATTGTTATCGATTTTGATTTTCTTTTCTCATGCATACGCAGTAAACCCAGTAACACAGCGCCAACCAGTGCACCAATAAAAATGCAAGCTACCCATAAAAATGGTTTATTAACCAGTGGCAGTACTAAAAAGCCGCCATGTGGAGCAGGCACTTGAATTTGGCATAGAAATGTCAATACGGATGCAATTGCCGATGATAACATCATGATTGGAATGACGCGCAAAGGATCTTTTGCCGCAAATGGAATTGCGCCTTCGGTAATATGTGTGGAACCGAGAACATAATTGACAATACCTGCAGCACGTTCTTCTTCTGTAAAGGCTTTATGACGGAAAATGGTCGTCGAGAAGGCGATAACAAAAGGCGGTGCAATGCAAGCAGCTGAAACCCCAGCCATAAAATAGTAATTTCCTTCACCCAATAACATAGTACCTGTTACATAAGCTGCTTTATTAATAGGGCCACCAAAATCAAAGGAACACATAGCACCAATAACAATACCGAGTAAAATTGGATTAGTATGTTGTAATGAACCAAGCCATACAGCCATTGTGTTATTCGCTATGGCGATGGGTTTACCCAGATAATACATCCCTGCACCAATAACAAATACACCGATTAATGGCATAATAAAAATTGATTTCAGTCCTTCGAAAGAGCGAGGTAGATGATCTAACCATTTTTTGAGATACAGCATCAGATAACCAGCAGCAAATCCAGCGAGAATACCGCCTAAAAAACCTGCTCCAGTAGCCGTAGCCATTAATCCACCTACAAAACCAGCAACCATCCCTTGCTTACCTGCAATGGAATTGGCTATAAAAGCGGTGAAAATAGGCACCATAATGTCAAATGCTTTTCCACCGATTTGTTTAAGCATTGCTGCAAATTCATTATATTGTTCATTATTAGGATCTGCGGAATAAATACCCCATAAAAATGATAAAGCTATGAGTACACCACCAGCGACAACGAAAGGCAGCATGTTTGACACACCACTCATTAAGTCTTTATAGAGCTGGCGTCCAATCGATTCTTTGACTTCCACTTGCTTTAAGATCGCATTATTAACACTATTCTGTACGCCTTTACGAATAGGAACTGTCCCTGAAGTAATCTGCTCTATTAATGCTACAGCTTTGTGTATACCCTCTTTAACGGGAACTTCAATAACAGGTAAACCATTAAAGCGATCAGGATTAACATCTTTATCTGCCGCAATAATCACCCCAATGGCATTTGCCATATCAGCTTCGGTAATTGCATTATCAACACCACTTGCACCATTGGTTTCTACTTTAATTTCAATTCCTGCTTTTTGCGCAGCTGATTTTAGCGCTTCTTCTGCCATATAGGTATGTGCGATACCGGTTGGGCAGCCTGTTACAGCAAGTATCTTCTTCATAATGCCCCCTTTATTTAATTTGGGTAACTACAAGTTTCTCCATATAGGTACTGATTTTATCGAGTAGACCTAATCCATCTGATTCTGCAACATTAGCCCCTGTTGCAGAGGCTTTTTTCATTGCTTTTTCAACGTGTTCTTGTGTTGGTAGCCATTCACTAAGAAATGCAGCAAGTGACGCATCGCCTGCACAAGCAGAACTGATCAAATTGATTGGTACGGCATTACAAAACCAAACATGCTGACCATCTGAAAAGTAAAGACCTTTTTCCCCCATAGTTAATAAAATATTTTGAGCACCAAGTGAATGTACCGTTGATAACGATGCAATGATTTGTTCCGTTGTTTGGGTTTCTAATCCAAAAATGTCTTTCAGTTCATCATTATTGGGTTTGATTAATAGCGGTTTATAAGTAAGTAATTGAGCGAGTTTAGGATGACTAATATCTAAAATAACTTGAATATTTTTGGTTTGGCATATATCTAAAACAGATTGATAATATTCAGGCTCGATGTTTTTAGGTAGGCTACCACTGATGACTAAATAGCTATTGTGATCAAGAGAATCAATGATGTTTAGCATTTCAGCTTTCTTTTTATCTGGCACAAAAGGCCCTTTCCCCACTAACTTATATTCATTTTGTCCATCATTAATAAAAACGTTAATGCGAGTGATATCATCGATAAAACAAGGTTTGATTTCAATCTGCATTTTGGTGAGTTCATCAATAATATATTTTCCTGAAAATCCACCAAAAAAGCCCAATGCACATGTCGATTTATTAAATTTTTTCAAAACAATTGAAACGTTAACAGCTTTACCATTGGGACTATATTCTGTATGTGAAGTACGATTCACTGCATTGGGATTAAGACCTTGGCAACGGATATTCATATCAATTGCCGTATTAAGTGTTAAAGTATAGATCATAGGATTGACCTCTTAGAGTTTACCGGCACATCCACATGTTGTAATGATTTTTTTAACCACTTCTTTCATTGCTGCTTTTGCTGGTTTCATGTAATGTCGAGGATCATTGGCATTTGGATTTTCGATAAAATAGTGTTTTAGTGCATCAGAAAAGGCGATTTTGAGTTCCGTTGCAACATTGACTTTGCAAATACCACGTTGAATGCATTCACGAACATCTTTGTCTGGAACACCTGAAGCGCCATGTAATACCAGTGGGATATCAACCATAGAACGAATTTCAGAAAGTCGATCAAAATCTAATTTAGGTTCGGATTTATACAGACCGTGAGCAGTCCCAATTGCAATGGCAAGTGAATCAATTCCTGTTCGTTCAATAAATTCAACTGCTTGTTTAGGATTGGTATATAAAGCATCTTTAGCATCCACCACAAGATCATCTTCAACGCCACCAAGCCTACCTAATTCAGCTTCAACACTCACATCATAGCGGTGAGCATAATCAACAACGCGTTTTACTAACGCAATATTTTCTTCAAAAGAGAAATGAGAGCCATCAATCATGACTGAGCGTATTCCTGAATTAATTTTTTCAACGATATCATCATATTCTTCATGATGATCGAGATGGATGGCTAACGGTACTTTGTGTTTTTTAGATAGCGCTTCGGCAATGGCAATAATATTTTCTCTACCGGCATAACAGTATGTACCAGGCGTACCGGCTAATATTACAGGGGACTGTAATTCGGCAACCGTTTCAACAATAACTTGCATGGTTTCTAAATTATGTATGTTAAAAGCTGGAACGGCATAATGTTCATGCTGTGCTTTTTTTAACATATTATGACTTGAAATGATCGACATATGACAACCCCTTAAATTGATTTGCAACCAGAACTAAATTTTAAAATGAAAGTATTTTTATTAAATTATGATTGCAAAACGAAAGTTATGCCAGTGTCATTACCGTGAGTTGGATCACAAAACTGAACATTTATTCAACAGTAAAAGTAATTTAAATTGATAAAGATAAATTTAAATGGTTAACATGTAACCCTGTGATTTTGATAATGTTAAGATGTGGTATCTTCGATAAAACATAACTTATTAATTATTGTTGACCACTTGTATGATAAATTCTATTATCATTAATCTTAATTCGTTTTATGTAATACAGGACATTAAAATTGGCTAAAGTGTCTTCAGCCCTTTTGAAACGTAGATTGGATATTGCGGAAATAGTAAGAAAAAAAGGTGAAATCAAAGTTGAAGAGTTATCATACATGCTTCAAGTTTCAACTGTTACTATTCGTCAAGATTTAACCTATTTAGAACAACAAGGATATTTAAAGCGTTCTTTTGGTGGGGCAATTTATTTGTCACCAGAAGGTACAAATAATAAAACGCATATTGTAGCGGCGAATAATTCATTACTTGTTGATGATATTTATGATATTGATTTAGTGAAGAATTGCTTAAATTATATTAATGATGGCGATACCATTTTTTTAAGTCATGGCAGACTTACAAGAAAGCTTATTCCCTATTTGCATGTTAAAAAATCATTAAAATTAATCATGAATGATATTAATAATGCACAATTAGCGAAAGAGTTCACCGATGCTAATATTGTGCTTACTGGTGGTGTATTATTAAAAAATAATATTTTGCATAATGATATCAGCGATTCAATTTTAGATGATTATTCGATTTCACATTTTATTGTTGAATTAACCGCCATTAATCATGATAACCAAATAATAATTGAAGATACTGAGCAAATCAGTATATATCAACAATTAATCAAAAAAGCTCATCACATCATTGGTATTTTACCTCAGCGTGTTGTTTATAATGATGATCATAGCATTGGAAAGCTAAAAAATATGGATGTGATGATCTTATCCCGACCGGCTGTAACCGAATATCATCAGCAATTATTAGATTCTAGTTTCAAACAATTTGCCGCAAATAAATTTAGTGTCATTTACCAAAATGAATTAGGAGCATAATGTGAATTTTAAGATTTGTTCTATCGGGGAGCTACTAGTTGAATTTTTAGCAAAGGAACAAAATCAGCGTTTTGATCAAACAGGCGAATTTCTAGGCCCTTTTCCGAGTGGTGCGCCAGCTATATTTGCTGACCAAGTGGCAAAGTTAGGGTTTCCGGTCGTGTTTTTTAGCTGTGTTGGTAAAGATACCTTTGGCAAAATGTGTGTTAATCGGCTTAAACAAGATGGTGTCATTACGGATGGCATCACTTTTCATAATAAAGCTAATACGGGTAGCGCCTTCGTATCATACCGCAATTCTAATGAAAGAGATTTTATTTTCAATATTCCTAATAGTGCCTGCGGTCTTCTTTCATTCAACCATATCAACGAAAACTTGTTGAAAGATTGTACTCATTTACATGTTATGGGCTCATCGTTGTATTCGTTTCGAGCAATTGATGCAGTGCGCAAAGCATTAGATATCATCAAACGAAAAGGAGGAACTATTTCTTTCGACCCAAATTTACGCAAAGAAATGTTTAATATTCAAGAGATGGAGCAATCTTTTGGTTATATCATGGAATATACTGATATCTTTTTACCTAGTGAAAGTGAAGTGAATTATTTTGCCGACCATAATAATGAAAACGAACAAGAAACTATAATAAAATTGCTTCAAAAAGGGATCAAACATATTGTTGTGAAATGTGGAGCGAAGGGGTCAACTTATTATGGTTATGATGAACAAAATACGATTAAAAAGATTCATGTCGATAGTTTTACAACGCAATCAATCGATCCAACAGGCGCAGGAGATTGTTTTGCAGCAACATTTGTCAGTTTAATGCTTGCGGGATTTAGTGTTGAAAAAGCTTTGCAATATGCAAATGCAAGTGGTGCATTAGCCGTTTCACAAAAAGGTCCAATGGAAGGCACCTCTACCTTAACAGAATTAGAAAGATTTATTTTTAATTCCAAAGTTAATTAAATATCGTAAACTTTTTTAATGCGGGTGGCAGATAAAAAAAGTCCCAATAACTAGGTTATTGGGAAAACATAAGGAATAGGAAAACAATGAAATAAATACATTGTCGGATATATTATGCACTATTTTTTAGTAAATGTATGTAACTCGATGTAAATTTTTTTCTAAAATGTTTGTATTTATAATGTTAAATTTGCGTAAAATTAAAAATAATTATTATAAATCAAATAAATAGTTATAAAAAAATCTCAAGTAAAGAATTTAAAAATAATTTTCCTTGTTCAGTTATTTTCCAATATTCTTTATCCTCAGTAAGGTAATTTTTTTCAATTGCTAAATTAATTTGCCTGTCAATTGTTTGTAAAGGTAAAAAAGTCCGTTGCTCAAATTCAATTTTAGGTGTTGCTTCAAATAATCTAAAACGATTCATAAAAAATTCGAATGCAAGATCTTCCTTTGGTACGGTATAAGATTTTTTGATATAACGCCCTTCAAGATACCCTTTGGGATGACGTGTTTTTACGGTACGAATAATGTCCCCATTAGGTTGGGTTATTTTACCATGTGCACCACATCCAATCCCTAAATAGTCACCAAATCGCCAATAATTTAAATTATGCTGGCATTTCAATTCCGGTTTTGCATAAGCCGACGTTTCATATTGCTGATAACCATGTTGAGTTAACAATTGGTGTCCAACTTGATAAATTTCCCAAAGTTTATCATCATCAGGAAGGACAGGTGGTTTAGATCCAAAAAGTGTATTAGGCTCAATGGTTAATTGATACCAAGATAAATGGGGAGGATTAATGGCTATGGCTTGTTTAAGATCAAACAAGGCATCATCTAAACTTTGATTGGGAAGTCCATGCATTAGATCTAAATTAAAACTGTCCAATTTTAGTTTATGTGCTAATTTCCCGGCATTGATTGCTTCTTGGGGATTGTGAACGCGTCCTAATCTGATGAGTTTATCAGTTTGAAAACTTTGAACTCCAATTGAAATACGATTTATTCCTGCTTGTTGATAGCCTGTAAATCTTTCTGCATCAACAGAATTTGGATTAGCTTCGATGGTGATTTCGGCCTGTTTTTCAATTGGAATTAGTTCATTAATTTTGGTTAACAGATGATCAATCAATTCGGCTGAAAATAAACTTGGCGTACCACCGCCGATAAAAATCGAATGGATCGAGCGTTCAGGACAAAGTGCTATATCTTGCTGTAAATCTTTAATCAAATGATCAATATAAGCACGATAATCAGGTGTTTTTTTGATGGTATGAGAATTGAAATCACAATAAGGACATTTTTGTACACACCAAGGCATATGTATATATAAGCTAAGTGGAATTTTATATGAAAACATCTGCCTATCCTGAAACTTAATAGCGGTTGATGAATGGTTATATAAATGTTGCACTATTTTACTTCAATTCATGAAAAAAAGCTTTTTTTACTATTTTGGTATTTTTAAATTTCGTGTAAAGAGCGTACAATCACGATTAATTTTCGATATTAATTATCGATTAGACTATTTTTTGTAGGAGAAAGTATGAGTATTGTTAACGATATTTTGGATAATGGTTTGTCAGCAGCGTCAATAAGCCCTTCAGTAAAACAATCGCATTTTGGTGAATTACCCATTTTAACGGTTAACCATAAAACATGCACGGCAGCGATATCACTACAAGGTGCGCATTTATTATTTTGGCAACCTTCAACCGAAACGTCCCCAGTTATTTGGTTAAGTGAAAAAACCTTTTTTAAAAAAGGAACGGCTATTCGTGGCGGTGTACCCATTTGTTGGCCTTGGTTTGGGCAATTAGGTAATCCTTCACACGGTTTTGCTCGTATTGTTGAATGGACGTTAGACTCATGCAAGGAAGATGCTAATGGTGTCGATATCATCTTGTCATTAACGAATAATCCACAAACTGAATCCTATTTTGCCAAACCTTTTAAAATTTGGTTAACGATTCATGTCGGCAAGAGCTGTGAAGTTACATTAAGTTGTCAAGGTGATTTTGAGGCAACAAGTGCATTACATACTTATTTGGGTATTAGTGATATCGACGATGTGACTGTTAAAGGGTTAGGTGATACTTATCAAGATCGTTTGTCTGTTGAAAATAAACCAACAATTAATGGACAATTAACCTTTAATCAAGAAGTCGATCGTATTTATACCCATGCTGAAAACACCCTAACCATAAATGATACTAGTCGAACAATTGAGCTCACAAACATTAATGCTAGTGATGTTGTTACATGGAATCCATGGACAGATAAAGCTAAAGCGATGGCTGATTTTGATGACCAAGAATATAAAAAGATGGTGTGTGTTGAAAGTGCGTGTATTAATCAAACACTTAAATTATCACCAACACAAAAAACGTCATATGGCTTTAAAATTAAATTGGTCTAATATTGCATAGCGAGTTATGTTTAAACGCAATCTATTCTATTGACCAATTGATTAATTGTTTGCGTTTACAAGCATAACGCTTTATAATCCTCAAGCTTTTTAAAGCGCCAATTTCATAACCAACTACTGGGTCGCCTGTAATTGGTTTTTTATTTAAATAACATAGAGAAATAAACATGTTTACATTAAAAGCAGAAGTTAGAAAAGAGCATGGTAAGGGTGCGAGCCGCCGCCTGCGTCACGCTGGTCAATTCCCAGCTATTATTTATGGTGGAACTGAACCTGCAATATCTGTTGTGCTTGATCACAACCATATTTTCAATATGCAAGAAAAACCAGAATTTTATTCTGAAGTGCTCACTATTGAAGTTGACGGTAAAGCGGTTAAAGCAAAAGTACAAGCTGTACAACGTCATCCATTCAAGCCTAAATTAGTTCATATGGACTTTGTGCGCGTTTAGATTCACGCATTGGTGTATCATCCAATAATGCTTCTAACAAAAGGTCACCCAGACGGTGACCTTTTTGTTTTTGTGTTAGATTAAATTAGGCAAATGCCTATTGTTATGATTTATAGCATTAACTGGGTGACACTGACAACTCAACATAATAGAATAAAACATATTGATATCATTTTAGTTAGGAGAAAACCATGTCTGATGTCCCAGTTTGCAATTTAGTCATTTTTGGCGCTAAAGGGGATTTGACAAGGCGTAAATTATTACCATCTTTATATCAATTAGAAAAGTATGGAAAACTGCCTGAAGAAACCAAAATATTAGGGGTTGGTCGTGCAGATTGGGATAAATCTGCTTACAGTGAAGTGGCTAAAGAAGCACTTACAACATTTATGTCAGAACCATTAGATGAAGATATTTGGCAACGATTTAGCCAACGTCTTAATTTTCATAAGTTAGATGTTAATGATATCGCTGGTTTCAACGATTTAAAAAATAAACTCGAGCAGAATCGTACAGCAATTTTTTATTTTGCAATGCATCCGGGGACTTTCGGTACAATTTGTAAAGGTTTAGCGCACGCTGGATTAAACCAAAAACACAATCGAATTGTAATGGAAAAACCCCTTGGTACGGATTTGCAATCATCTCGTGATATTAATGATTCTGTTGCACAATTTTTCGATGAATCGCAGGTTTATCGTATCGACCATTATTTAGGAAAAGAATCGGTTTTAAACCTTTTAGCTTTACGTTTTGCTAATCCGGTTTTTGCCTCTTTATGGAACCGTAATTCTATCGATCATGTCGAAATTACCGTTGCTGAACAAGTTGGCATTGAAGGTCGATGGGGTTACTTTGATAAAGCTGGTCAAATGCGTGATATGGTTCAAAATCATTTGTTACAAATTTTGACAATGATTGCGATGTCTCCACCGGCTAATTTGAAAGATGAAAGTTTGCGTAATGAAAAAATAGCGGTGCTCAATGCGCTAAGACCTATTGATAAGACAAACCTTCATGATAAAGTTGTTCGTGGTCAATATACATCAGGATTTGTTAATGGAATAAACGTACCAGGTTATCTAGAAGAAGATGGCGCTAATAAAGAAAGCAGCACAGAAACATTTGTTGCTATTCGAGTTGATATTGACAATTGGCGTTGGGCTGGTGTGCCTTTCTATTTACGTACAGGAAAACGCTTAGCGAGCAAATGTGCGGAAGTCGTGGTTTATTTTAAATCATTGCCTTTGAATATATTTAGTGAATCTTATCCTGCATTACCACAAAATAAATTAACCATTCGCTTGCAACCTGATGAAGGCTTGGACATTGAAATTTTGAATAAAGTACCGGGTTTAGATAGCACACATAATTTACAAACGACTAAACTTGATTTAAGCTTTAATGAGGCTTTTCAACAGCATAGTGCCGATGCTTATGAACGACTATTGCTTGAAGTAATGCGAGGTCGCCAAGCATTGTTTGTTCATCGTGATGAAGTAGAAGCGGCTTGGAAATGGGTAGACTCTATTATTAATGCTTGGAATTCGGAAAAAGAGCCGCCGAAAACTTACCAAGCTGGTACTTGGGGACCGGTTGCTTCTGTTGCTTTAATTACAAAAGATGGGCATTCTTGGCACGAATTTGAATAAAGGAACATCAATATGTTTACACTTAATAGATATGCAAATAGTCAGGTTTTAAATGAAGAACTTACTGCTCGTATAGTGAATGATCTTAAGCAGGCTATTGAACAAAAAGGTCATGCATCTATTGCGGTTTCGGGTGGTAAAACGCCTATTCCTTTATTTACTTTGCTTAGTCAACAAGACTTAGCATGGAATCGCGTTTATATCACTTTGGTTGATGATAGATGGGTCGATGATACGGATGATGCCAGTAATGAAAAATTAGTCATGACTTATTTATTACAAAATAAAGCAAAACTTGCTAATTTTGTTGGTTTAAAAAATAGTTGTGATAATCCGTTTGATGGTGCTGAAGTTACAGAACAGCTTTTAGATAAAGTACCGATGCCTTTTGATGTTTTGATTTTGGGAATGGGTGAAGATGGTCATACTGCCTCGCTGTTTCCGGGAGCTGATAATTTAAAATTGGGCTTGGATATGCACTCAAATCGAAAAGTGATTGGTATGACTCCTTTAACGGCACCACTTGACCGTATCACTCTAACACTGCCTATCATATTAAGTAGTAAAAATATTTACTTACATTTAGTCGGTGAAAGTAAAATTAATGTGTTAGAACAAGCTGAACAAGGTACCGATTTTAACCAGATGCCAATAAGGGCAGTTATACAGCAAGACAACGTTAATGTGATAGGATTTTGGGCTCCTCGCTAATTAAATTTTGTTTGCCAACCAACAGGTTGGCAAATATCTATCTTTAATATTACTTTGATTTTAATGAAATTAATACACAACTAGCTGCTGTGAATTTAATTTTTTTATCAAAGTTGTTATCTGTTTATTGTCATCAATACTGTTTTACCTTTCTTAATATCTGCAATGTTTACATTTTATACATGTTAATAATCTTGGTTAGCAAAGATAAGTTTAGTTGAACATTCAAATAATCTTAAATTTTACAGAGTGATGACCTTTTTTTAATTAACTTAATATAAAACCGATAGTTAATTCGCAACACGCTAATGAAAAAATCCAACTGCAATTATTAAAAAATTAATTAATTAAATATCTATTATTTTGTAAATTTTTGTGGTAAAAAGTGGGATAAAGTGGTAATAAAGTACAAATTATTTAATATTTTGATTTATAACAAATAAAAATTAGCAAAATTTTCATGAATAAGGGCGCTTGAATGTTTAGTGGTGCAATTTCAGTCAATATCGATAGTAAAGGGCGAATGGCTATCCCCACTCGCTATCGGGAATTATTGTCTGAAGGCATGGTATGCACAATTGGTTTATATCATCCTTGTCTTGCCCTTTATTCGATGACTGAGTGGAAAATGATTGAACAACAACTTTCGACTTTATCCTCTATTGTCGAAGCGGAACGAAGGATCAAACGCCTATTATTAGGTTATGCAACCGAGTGTTCAATGGATAATTCCGGTCGAATATTATTACCACAAACGTTACGTACCTACGCTAAGCTAGAAAAACTGACAATGTTTGTTGGACAATCCAATAAATTTGAAATCTGGGATGAAGGAATATGGTATCAACAAATTGGTGAGGACATTGCCTCTTTGCCAACCGATATGGAAAACTTATCCAGTAATTTGAAAAGTTTAACAATTTAATATGAGTAAAAATTGATGGATTATCAACATACTACAGTTTTATTGAACGAAGCGATAGACGCACTAAATATTAAAAAAGATGGCATCTATGTTGATGGGACCTTTGGACGAGGTGGACATTCACGTCTCATACTTGAACAACTTAGCGAACAAGGTAGATTAATCGCTATTGACCGTGATGAACGAGCTGAATTAGCAGCAAAAAAAATTGTTGACCCTAGATTTACTTTTATTCGAGGAGAATTTTCCAATGTATATCAATACATTGATAATTTAAGTCTATTAGGTCAGATAGATGGTTTTTTATTAGATTTGGGGGTATCTTCGCCACAACTGGATGACCCTGAACGGGGTTTTTCTTTTATGCGTGATGGCCCTCTCGATATGCGTATGAATATTCATCAGGGTTTAACCGCAAGTGAATGGTTACTTAAAAGTGATGAAGATGATATAGCTTGGGTGTTAAAAACTTTTGGCGAAGAAAAATTTGCGAAACGAATAGCAAAAGCAATTGTTGAACAGAATAAACTTTCGCCTATAACCCGAACATTGGAATTGGCGAATATCATTGAAAAAGCGACACCAAGAAAAGATAAAAATAAACATCCTGCAACACGTAGCTTTCAGGCAATTCGTATCTATATTAATAGCGAATTAGAAGAAGTAGAACATGCGTTAAATAATAGTCTGTCAATTCTTGCGAATGAAGGAAGACTTGCTGTGATTAGCTTTCATTCTTTAGAAGATAGAATTGTGAAACAGTTTATAAATAAACAAAGTAAAGGTCCTGTTTTACCAGCGGGATTGCCACTAACAGAGCAACAAATAAAACAATATGGCAGCGCTAAATTAAAGTCACTTGGAAAAGTTAAACCAAGTCCTAATGAAATTGATCATAATCCACGTGCTCGAAGCGCAATACTGAGGATAGCAGAAAAGAAAAATGAACACTAACCCAAACAGTGAAAGTTATCAAGACAATATCTACGTTGAAGTAGATAGTCAAAGAAAACCGAATAAAAGCTTGTTTGGCTTAATTATTGGTGATTTATTTGGTCATCAAAAAATGTCCTTATTTCTATTGTTACTGATTGTCGTATCAGCTGGTGCAGTGTTAATTACAACGCAACAAGTTCGCAAGCAGTTATTTGAACGTGAGCAACTTTTGTTAGAGCAAGATGTATTAGAAAGTGAATGGCGTAATTTAGTTATCGAAGAAAATGTACTTGCCGATCCAAAACGCGTAGAAGCTAAAGCTAAAAATCAACTAGGGATGTCTTACGTGACTCCTGAAAATGAAACCGTGATAGTGATAAAGAGTAAATAATGAAAATTCTCACTAAAAACAAGAAAGCGGTTAAAACTAATAAATTGAATAGTAAAAAGCAGTTTTTTGCACCCGGGCGATTTTATGTTGTCTACAGTTTAATTATTGCTGCCATTATTGCGCTTATTATTCAAATGGCAATTTTACAAATCATTCATCCTGATAAACTGATTGCTGAAGGTAATAAACGTTCTTTACGTCGTCAGGATATGGATGCACCAAGGGCTATGATAACTGATCGTAACGGGCGAGCATTGGCCGTGAGTGTACCGATGTATGATGTTTGGGCTGATCCAAAATTAGTTATTCAAAAAGGTGGCGTGAATACGAATGATGCAAGATGGCAAGGATTAGCAAAAGCATTAAATATACCAATAGCCATACTGGAGCAAAAATTAAGTAATCCATCGATGCGATTTGTTTATTTATCCAGACAAGTTACGCCAACAATATCGGATTATTTGAAAAAGTTAAAGTTACCGGGAGTTGCATTTGCTAAGACCTCGAAGCGTTTTTACCCGGCAGCTGAAAGTATTGCCCAATTAATCGGTTTAACGGATACCGATGAAAACCGTAATGAGAAAGGCTCAGAAGGGATTGAAAAAAGTTATAACAAATGGTTAACCGGTGAATCGGGTCAACGAATAATAAGACGAGATAGATTTGGACGCGTCATTGAGGAATTAGAGCGCACTGAGAGTGAAAAGGCATCGGATCTAGTATTGAGTATTGATGAACGCTTACAGTCTTTGGTTTACAGCGAGCTTAGTCAGGCTGTTGAGTTTAACAAAGCTGACAGTGGTACTGCGGTCTTAGTTGATGTTCATACAGGGGAGATTTTAGCGATGGCAACAAGTCCATCGTATAACCCAAATAATCGATCATCAATTAATTATAATTCATTGCGAAATCGTGCGGTTACTGATGCATTTGAACCGGGTTCGACCGTAAAACCGCTGGTTGTAATGGCCGCTTTAGAAAAAAAGATTGCAGATCTTAATACGATAGTTGATACCAGACCTTTTTATGTCAATCGCTATGAAATCAAAGATGTGTCATATCAAAAATCCCTGAATTTGGCAGGAATTTTAGAAAAATCAAGTAATGTTGGTGTCAGTAAACTCGCATTACAAATGCAACCCGCCGAACTAGTTGAATATTATAGTCGTTTCGGGTTGGGACAACCCACATCACTGGGTTTAGGCGGTGAAGTCAGTGGTTCAATTGCAGCAGATAGAGCGCGAAAATGGGCGGATATTGAACGAGCTACCTTTTCTTTTGGTTATGGTTTAAGTGTCACGCCATTACAATTAGCAAGAGCGTACGCAACTATCGGGAATTATGGGATTTATCGACCTGTTTCGATATTAAAAGTCACTGAACCAGTGCAAGGTGAACGAGTTGTACCCGAAAAAATTGCTAAAACGGTTGTCCAATTAATGGAAGCTGTTGCTGTCACTGGTGGTGGTACAAAAGCTTCTGTACCAGGCTATAGTGTTGCTGTTAAAACTGGTACGGCAAAAAAATTATCTGGTGGGCGCTATGTTAATCAATATTTAGCCTATACAGCAGGCATTGCGCCAGCAACAGCACCAAAATATTCTCTGGTTGTTGTGATTGATAATCCTAAAGCGGGTCAGTATTACGGTGGCTCTGTATCAGCACCTGTTTTCAGCCGAATTATGGGGGGAGTTTTAAGAACTATGAATGTCAAACCAGATCGCCAAGTTGATGGCCAAATGATTATTTATTGATAGGTGGTATTAATGGCTACATGCACATTTAAAACTTTATTTAGTTTATTAGGTGGAAACAAAGATCAAGCGATCAAAGATTTTTCGCTCAATCATATATGTATTGATAGCCGTATGGTCAATAAAAATGATGTGTTTGTCGCTATCAAGGGAAATGTCGTTGATGGTAACTCATTCATTCCTCAAGCTTTAGAAGCTGGTGCGGTGACTATATTAATTGAAACAAATAGAAAATCTGATGATTTACGTATCAATTATATCAAGCATGGAAAAAGAAATATTCCTCAGGTTAAAGTTTTTCAACTATCTAAAAAACTTTCTAGCATTGCCGATCATTTTTACCATTCACCTTCTAAAAAATTATCTGTTATTGGTGTGACAGGTACTAATGGTAAAACGACAGTCACTCAGCTTATTGCCCAATGCGTTAATCTGTTAAATCAGAAAGTTGCACTTTTAGGAACGATTGGAAATGGGATCTATAATCATCTTCAACCGTCAAACAATACAACGGCTTCATCCGTTGAAATTCAAACATATTTAGCCGATTTTGTTAAAAAACATGTCAAAGTGGTTTCCATGGAAATTTCTTCGCATGGTTTAGTGATGAATCGTGTCAAAGGTGTTACGTTTGCTGCAACAGTTTTTACTAATTTAAGTCGAGATCATCTTGATTATCACAAAACAATGGGTAAATACGCTAAGTCAAAATGGTCGTTATTTACGCCTAATAATAAAGAAAGACAAGTCGAAAGTGCAGGCAAAGCAATTATTAATTATGATGATAATTATGGGAAACGTTGGATTGAAAAGCTTTCTCAGGTAACAGCCGTATCGTGTCAACCCAAATCGTTAAGTAAATTAAAAAACTTAAATATACCTTATGTTGGTGTGTCGATGATTGAATATCATGATAAGGGTGCCAAAATTCATATGCATTCTAGTTGGGGCGATACCATTATACACAGTCGTTTACTGGGTGAGTTTAATGTCTCAAATTTATTATTATGTGTAGCGACGCTATTAACGCTTGATTTCCCATTTTTCGCTGTTGTGAATATGGCTTCATTTCTCAAACCTATTTGTGGGCGAATGGAGGTTTTACATGCCAATAATAGCCCGACATTTATTGTGGATTATGCTCACACGCCAGATGCTTTACAAAAAGCACTCCAAGCAAGTCGTATTCACTGTAAGGGTGCATTATGGGTTATTTTTGGTTGCGGTGGTGATAGAGATGTAGGCAAAAGACCTTTAATGGGAGAAATCGCTGCGCAATATGCTGACAAAATTATTTTGACGAATGATAACCCACGAACAGAAGATGAAACAAAAATTATTGATGATATTCAGCAAGGTATCATCAATAATTCAAATGTTCAGATTATTACTGACAGAGTACAAGCAATCAAAAAAGCACTTTCAGAAGCTAAACCAAATGATGTGATATTAATTGCGGGTAAAGGTCATGAAGATTACCAAATCGTGGGTCACACGAAACATCACTATTCAGACCAAGAAACAGTGAAACAGCTTTTAGGGGTAGAGAATCAATCATGATTCCATTAAATATTAAGCAAATCAGAACAATTGTAGACGGTGAATTATTAAATATTCATGACGGTAATTTTACGATTGATGTTATTAGTACTGATACACGTAAAATTACAAAACAATCGCTTTTTATTGCACTTGTTGGTGAGAATTTTGATGGTCATCATTTTGCCGAACAAGCAATTAAAGATGGTGCCGTTGCCGTAATCGTAAATCACCCAATTGAGGATAATTCTATTCCACAAATAGTGGTTAAAGACACACGTCAAGCGTTGGGGCAAATTGCCGGTTTTATTCGTCAACAAAGTTCCGCTAAAATTGTTGCCTTGACCGGCTCATCGGGTAAAACGTCAGTTAAAGAAATGACGGCAGCCATTCTACAAAATTGTGGAACAACGCTTTATACTCAAGGTAATTACAATAATGACATTGGCGTACCATTAACACTATTGAGATTAACAAAAGATGATCAATTTGCTGTGATAGAACTAGGTGCTAATCATATTGGTGAAATTGCTTATACAACTCAGTTAGTTCATCCACAAACAGCATTAATTAATAATATTGCAGAAGCGCATATTGAAGGTTTTGGTTCACTTGAAGGTGTCGCTACAGCGAAAGGTGAGATTTTTGAAGGATTGACTAAAGATGGTATTGCTATCATCAATTTAGATAGCTGTTCAGATAAATGGTTTGATCAATTAACAGATAAAGCTGTTTGGACTTTTTCATTAGAGAATCCATTAGCCAATTTCTATGTAAGTCATATTAAAATGGCAGATGTGACCACATTTAAATTACATACACCGTTTGGTGAATGCGAAATCCAATTACCATTAATAGGGTTACACAATGTTTCAAATGCAATTGCAGCTTCAGCTTTAGCGATTTCTGTCGGAGCAAGCTTAGATTGCATTCAACAAGGATTATCAACATTAAAGTCAGTTAAAGGAAGGCTTTTCCCGATTAAATTAAACCAAAATCAATTAATTTTGGATGACACTTATAACGCCAATGTGGGTTCAATGTCTGCTGCAATTAATGTTCTGGCAAAACAATCGGGCTATAAAGTTTTCGTCGTTGGCGATATGGGTGAATTAGGGCAAGACGCTCAAAAATATCATCAACAAATTGGCACATTAGCTAAACAACAAAAACTTGATTGTGTTGTCAGTGTCGGTAAATTGAGCCAATTCATTAGCCAAGCAAGTGAAGTCGGTCATCATTTTTATAATAAACAAGATGCAGCAGATTACCTTATAACGTTATTGCGTCAGTATCCAACCTTAACCATGCTAGTTAAAGGTTCTCGCAGTGCTAAAATGGAAGACGTTATAGAACTAATTAAACAACAAAAAATAAATTAGGATTAAAATTATGTTGGTTTGGATATCAGAATATTTAGTGAAATATTTTACCTTTTTTAATGTATTTTCTTATTTAACCGTAAGAGCTATTTTGGGTCTATTAACCTCGCTAACGATATCGTTAATAATGGGGCAAAAAGTCATTGATTGGTTACAAAAATTACAAATTGGACAAGTAATACGTAATGATGGACCGGAATCCCATTTAAGCAAAAAAGGAACGCCAACAATGGGCGGGACGCTAATCGTTGCGTCGATTTCGTTATCAGTATTTCTTTGGGCAGATTTACGTAATCCTTATGTTTGGGTGGCGTTATTTGTCCTGATTGGTTATGCCATTATTGGCTTTACTGATGACTACTTAAAAGTTATTCGAAAAAACACGGCAGGTCTTATCGCTAGATGGAAATATTTTTGGCAATCTGTTATTGCATTTATTGTTGCCTTTGGCCTTTATGTATATGGAAAAGATAGCTCAGTAACCGTGTTGGTTGTCCCTTTTTTTAAAGATGTCATGCCTCAGTTGGGATTAGTATTTATTTTACTCACTTATGTTGTGATTGTTGGGTCAGGTAATGCTGTTAATTTAACGGATGGACTTGATGGACTTGCAATTATGCCAACGGTATTTGTGGCAGCGGGCTTAGCGCTGGTATCGTGGGCGACAGGGAATACAATTATTGCAGAATATTTGCATATACCTTATATCAAATTTAGTGGTGAATTAATGATTGTCTGTACTGCTATCATTGGTGCAGGGCTTGGTTTTTTATGGTTTAACACTTATCCCGCTATGGTATTTATGGGTGATGTCGGTTCATTGGCTTTAGGTGGAGTACTTGGAATTATCGCCGTACTTTTACGCCAAGAATTTTTATTACTCATTATGGGGGGAATATTTGTTATTGAAACCCTATCTGTCATTTTACAAGTAGGTTCATTTAAATTGCGTGGCAAACGAATTTTTAGAATGGCTCCAATTCATCATCATTATGAATTAAAAGGGTGGCCAGAACCTCGAGTTATTGTACGTTTTTGGATTATTTCGTTAATGCTCGTCTTAATTGGTTTATTAACTTTGAAATTACGTTAATTAAATTAAATCAGGATTGAATCATGATTCGCTATCAGGGTAAAAATGTTGTTATCATTGGGTTAGGTGTCACAGGGCTTTCTTGTGTTGACTATTTTCTTGCGCAAAATGTTATTCCTAAAGTAATTGATACTCGTTTATTACCTTCAGGATTAGAACAACTGGATCAACGAGTTGCCTATCATTTAGGCGATTTAAATGTCGATTGGCTATTCGATGCTGATTTAATAATTGTTAGCCCTGGTATCGCTTTATCAACCCCTGAACTCAAACAAGCTGCCGATAAAGGTATCGAAATCATTGGCGATATAGAGCTTTTTTGTCGTGAAGTTAATCAACTACCTAATAAAAAGATTGTGGCAATCACAGGCGCTAATGGCAAAACGACGGTGACGACATTAGTTGGTGAAATTGTTAAGTCTGCAGGTATCAAAGTGGGTGTCGGTGGCAATATAGGTCAACCTGCACTATCTTTACTGGCTCAAGATTGCGATGTGTACGTACTTGAGCTGTCTAGCTTTCAGCTTGAAACCACGCACAGTTTGCATGCAACGGTTGCAACGATTTTGAATATCTCAGAAGATCATATGGATAGGTATCCTTTAGGACTCAAACAATATGTAGAGGCTAAACAACGAATTTATGTGAATGCAAAATACTGTGTAGTAAATCATGATGATAAACTAACTTTTCCAAAAGAAAAAGATAGTCATAATGTGTTATTTGGCTTACATTCAGGCGATTATCATCTGGATGATGATTATGCACATTTGATTGCGCAGGAAAAGCCCGTTTTATCGACTAACACAATGAAGCTAACGGGAAGCCACAATTATCTCAATGCGTTAGCAGCATTAGCTATTGCAGATAAATTATCAATATCACGACAATCTAGTTTAGCAACAATAGCCAACTTTCATGGTTTACCTCATCGTTTTGAATTAGTTTTGGAACAAAATGGGGTCAAATGGATTAATGATTCTAAAGCAACCAATGTAGGTAGTACGGAAGCTGCTTTAAAAAGTGTCGTATGTCATGGAAAATTATTTTTATTGCTTGGTGGTGATGGAAAATCAGCTGATTTTTCTCCATTAATTCCATATCTAAAAAATAGTCATCTTGAGATTTTTTGTTTTGGTCGAGATCGTGAGTTATTAGCAAAATTAGCACCCAAAATCACAACAATGACTGCGACATTAGCTGAGGCTATGCAAATAATCGCTCAAAAAGTAGAGGCTAACGATATTGTTTTACTCTCACCTGCTTGTGCAAGTTTAGACCAATTTAAAAACTATATAGAGCGAGGAAATCAATTTGCACTTTTGGCTAAACAATATGCGCAAAGGAGTGAAAAATGATCTCGTTGGCAATAAAAAAGCAAGTTAATCCTCACGTCCCTTTTGATAATCAATTGCTTTGGACGATATTTGGATTGATGATATTCGGATTAGTTATGGTGACATCAGCGTCAATGTCATCGAATGATAATAATCCTTTTTTCTATACTCAGCGTGAACTCATACAGCTGGGTATTTCACTTGTTTTAATGTGTATAACCTTATCGATCCCAATGAAACGTTGGCAGCAATTTGGAACAGTATTACTCATTATGACAATTATCATGCTTGTTGCTGTTTTAGGCGTGGGGTCTTCCATTAATGGCGCAGCAAGATGGATTCCGCTAGGCGTTTTTAACTTTCAACCGGCCGAGCTTGCTAAATTGGCTTTATTTGTCTTTTTAGCAAGTTATTTGACTCGAAAGTCAGATGAAGTACAAAACGGATTTTGGGGGTTTTTTAAGCCAATGGTCGTTATGGCTGTGCTTTCCATTTTGCTATTACTTCAACCCGATCTAGGCACAGTAATTGTATTATTTATTGTTACTATAGGAATTCTATTTATCGCTGGTGCAAAGTTGTGGCAATTTATCGCTATTTTATCGACAGGTGTTGCAGCGGTTGTCAGTTTAATATTATTTGAGTCATACCGTTTAAAACGGTTATTAACATTTCTTAATCCTTGGGAAGATGCTAATGGTGTAGGTTACCAGTTAGTGAATTCATTAATAGCAATTGGTAATGGAGGATTTGCTGGGCAAGGAATGGGTAACTCGATTCTGAAATTAGGTTATTTACCTGAACGCCATACCGATTTTATTTTCGCTATTATTTCGGAAGAATTTGGTTATCTTGGCGTCATTTTCCTGCTGACATTACTTTTTTCTCTGGCTTTTAAGGGATTGGCGATTGGGTATCGAGCATTAAATGAAGGATTACAATTTTCTGGCTATTTAGCTTGCCAAATCGGTATTTGGTTTGGTTTTCAAACCTTTGTTAATGTGGGGGTAACATCTGGAATGTTACCTACTAAGGGATTAACGTTACCCTTCATTAGCTATGGTGGATCGAGTTTAATTGTAATGAGTGTGGCTGTGGCAATCCTACTTAGAATCGATTTTGAATTTAGACAACAACAAGCCCAAGCAAGAATAAGGTCAATAAAGTAATGAAAAAATTATTAGTTATGGCAGGTGGTACAGGTGGACATGTTTTTCCAGGTATTGCCGTTGCGCATTATTTAATGAAACAAGGTTGGCAAGTCAGATGGCTTGGCACAGCAGATCGAATGGAAGCGCATTTAGTCCCTGAAAATGGTATCGAGATTGATTTTATAGAAATATCAGGTCTACGCGGTAAAGGAATTGGTGCAATGCTAAAAGCACCTTATAAAATCTTAAAAGCGGTTCTACAAGCCAGAAAAATCTTAAAAACTTATCAACCGGATGTTGTACTTGGTATGGGAGGGTATGTGTCTGGGCCGGGTGGCATTGCAGCGAAGACATTAGGAATTCCTGTCGTATTACATGAGCAAAATGGTGTAGCAGGGTTAACTAATAAGTGGCTTGCAAAAATTGCAACTAAAGTTTTACAAGCATTTCCGACAGCTTTTCCAAAAGCTGAAGTAGTAGGAAATCCTGTTCGTGACGATTTATTAACTATTGCTGAACCTAACGAACGTTTTGAAAATCGTCAAGAACCAATTAGAGTTTTAGTAATGGGCGGAAGTCAAGGGGCAAAAGTACTCAATGATGTTGTTCCTCAGGTAATGACAAAATTATCCGATAAATTTGTTGTTTGGCATCAAACAGGAAAAGGCATGCTAGAACCTGTTATGCGAGCCTATCAAGATTGTGATATGACAAAAAATAAAGTGACTGAATTTATTACTGATGTAGCAGAAGCCTATCGTTGGGCGGATATTGTGATTTGTCGCAGTGGGGCATTAACGGTAAGTGAAATCGAAGTTGTCGGCATTGGTGCGATTTTTGTCCCTTTTATGCATAAAGATCGCCAACAATTTTGGAATGCTAAATCGCTTTCAGATATTGATGCTGCAAAGATTATTGAACAACCTGACTTTAATAGCGAATCATTGATGAGTGTGTTAAGAAATTTAAATAGAGATAAATTAATCGAAATGGCGGTTAAGGCGAAAAGTCTATCTATTACAAATTCTACCGAAAGAGTGGCGGATACGATAAAATCAGTGATAAAATAATTAGTTTTTGATATAACTTTATGTAATAATCGTGTCAAGATGTTGCAGGTTAGATCAATGTTTAGATAATAATAGCTTTAAATGCATAATTAGAATTTTACAAAATTAAAAAAGCTCAATAAAAAATAAACAAAATACTCAACTACAGAATATTTAGGAGTTAGATTGTGAATACAAAGGAATTAGCAGAATTAAGAGCAATTATTCCTCAAATGAAACGTGTCAAACATATCCATTTTGTGGGTATTGGTGGCGCAGGTATGGGAGGAATTGCTGAAGTTCTTGCTAATGAAGGTTACGAAATTAGTGGCTCAGATATTGCAGAAAATGCTGTTACTGAGCATCTAAAAAAATTAGGTGCGAAAATTGTGATTGGTCATGCAGCTGAAAATGTGATTAATTCAAGCGTTGTCGTAATCTCTTCCGCAATTTCACAAGATAATATTGAAGTTGTAGCAGCGCGGGATGCTCGTATTCCTGTTATTCAGCGGGCTGAAATGTTAGCCGAGCTTATGCGTTTCCGATATGGTATCGCTATTGCGGGTACACATGGTAAAACAACGACAACCGCCATGGTCACCGCTATTTATGCCGAAGCGAAACTTGATCCAACGTTCGTTAATGGCGGTTTAGTTAAAGCGGCAGGCACGCATGCTAAATTAGGTAGTAGCCGTTATTTTATTGCTGAAGCAGATGAAAGTGATGCTTCATTTTTACACTTACAACCTATGGTTTCTATTGTTACCAATATTGAACCAGACCATATGGACACCTATCAAGGTAGTGTGGAAAATCTTAAACAAACATTTATCTCTTTTTTGCGTAATTTACCTTTTTATGGTCTAGCGGTGATGTGTTATGACGATCCAATTAATCGTGAATTATTACCGATTGTTGGACGTAAAATTATTACTTACGGTTTTAGTGAAGAAGCGGATGTGGTAATTAAAAATTATCGCCAAGAACGAGGCGTCAGTTACTACACTGTGTGTCGTCCAGATCGTAATGATTTAGAAATCGAATTAAATGCACCCGGTAAACATAATGCTTTAAATTCAGCGGCCGCAATTATTGCAGCGACTGAAGATGGCATAGATGATCAATCGATCATTAATGCATTGGCAAAATTTGCTGGTACAAGTCGGCGTTTTGATTTACTAGGCGTTTTTCCGCATGCTAATGGTAAAGACATTATGATGGTTGATGACTATGGTCATCATCCAAGTGAAGTTAATGCAACGATACAAGCGGCTAAAAATGGTTGGCCGGATCGTCGTTTAGTTATGCTATTCCAACCTCATCGATATACACGTACTCGTGATTTATTTGATGATTTTGCTCAAGTGCTATCTCAGGTTGATGCGCTTGTAATGTTAGACGTCTATTCTGCTGGTGAGCAACCGATTGCCGGAGCAGATAGTCGTTCTTTGTGCCGTTCAATTCGTAATCGGGGCAAAGTGGATCCGATTTATGTTTCAGATTTAGATCTCTTACCTGAAATGATGAAAGAAATTTTAAAAGGTGGAGATCTGTTATTAACTCAAGGCGCGGGTAGTGTAGGTCGTATTGCACGTCAGTTAGCCGATGCTCAAATTTTTTCAGGAGAAGGTCTATAATGATTGATAAAGTTGCGGTATTGTATGGTGGAACATCTGCAGAGCGGGAAGTATCGCTTAAATCAGGTCAAGCTGTACTAGCAGGATTATTGGCTAGTGGAGTTGATGCCCATCTTATAGATACTAAAGATCAACCAATTACCAACTTAAAAGAAGATGGCTTTACTAAAGCATTTGTCATTCTTCATGGCCGTGGTGGTGAAGATGGTATTGTTCAAGCAATTTTGACTTATCAAAATATTCCTTATACCGGTAGTGATGTTTTATCGTCTGCACTAACTATGGATAAGTTAAAAACTAAATTAGTTTGGAAAGCACTAGGTTTACCAGTTGCTGATTATGTTATGGTAGAAAAGAGCTGCTCAATTGATACTGATGCCATTGTGCAAAAGCTTGGGCTTCCTCTATTTGTAAAACCAAGTCATGAAGGTTCAAGTGTAGGAATGACGCGAGTTAATCACGCTAATGAGCTTAAGACAGCTCTCGAACATGCTTTTAAATATGATAATTCTGTTATGGTTGAATCATTTTTATCTGGCCCAGAATTTACCGTTGCTATTGTTGGAGAAGACGTTTTACCGTCAATTCATATCAAACCGGCGACAAAGTTTTATGATTACGATGCAAAATATTTGTCAGATTCTACGCAGTATTTTTGCCCAAGTGGATTATCTGATGAAAAAGAGCAAGAGATCCGTAAGTTAGCACTTGATGCTTATAAAGCGGTTGGCTGCCGAGGTTGGGGACGAGTTGATATTATGTTTGATGCTAATCAAATCCCTTATTTGTTAGAAGTTAATACCGCACCAGGAATGACAGATCATAGTTTAGTTCCCATGGCTGCAAAACAACATGGCTGGTCATTTAAAGAGCTTGTTAGTCGAATCTTGAATTCAGCAACAATATAACTGGCCTTATTTTATGAAACAAATTCGGCAAGCCGCTCATAGAAGGGAAAACCTAAAAACTAGGCGCTTGCTTATTTTTAGTAGCAAAGAGCAGTTGATTGGCTTTTTGTTTCTACTAACAATTATTGTTATTAGCGTTTGGGTCATTCAAAGTGTTAAAAATTGGATGGATGATCCAGAGCAGATGGTATTGTCACAATTAAATTTTAGTGGCGAATACACTTATACGACCGAAGATGACCTTAGACAAGCGATTCTGGGATTAGGGTTACCTAATACTTATATTGGTCAAGATGTAAATGATATACAACAAGAAATATTAAGATTTCCGTGGGTAAAGCAGGTTAGTGTACGTAAGCAATGGCCAGATAAATTAATTGTTTATGTCGAAGAGTACAAACCGGTCTTTTATTGGAATGATTTATTTTTACTAGATAAAAATGGAAATGTATTTAGTGTGCCGCTAGATCGTATTGGCGAGTTAAAATTACCCAGACTTTATGGTCCGGAAGGTAAAGCAAAACCAGTATTAGAAACGTATTATAAATTAGATGATCTTTCAAAAAAATTAGCTAGTAATCAATTAGCTTTGCATATTCAATCTGCGATAGCTGATGAGCGAAATGCTTGGCAGCTAATGGTGAAACAGTGTATAGCCGATTTTTGTGAAGAAAATCATGAAATAAAATTGATGTTAGGTAACGAACATATCGAACAACGTTATCAACGATTTATCAAATTATTTCCTGAAATTCAATCAAGAATACCAGCTGATGAAAGAATAACGGTCGCTGATTTACGTTATGAGAATGGCATTTCAGTACAAAGAGAAAAAATGGCTCAGTAGGGAATAATTTAAGGCTGAAATATGAAAGCAACAGAAAAAAAATTGGTGGTTGGACTAGAAGTAGGTACATCAAAAGTACTCGCTCTTGTTGGCGAAGTTCTTCCCGATGGTATTGTCAATATCATCGGCGTTGGACATTGCCCATCAAAGGGGGTTGATAAAGGTGGTGTAAACGATCTTGAGTCTGTAGTTAAATCAATCCAACGTGCAATTGATCAAGCTGAATTGATGGCTGATTGCCAGATTTCCTCTGTTTATTTAAGTCTTTCTGGCAAACACATACGTTGTCAAAATGAGATAGGCATGGTGCCAATTGCCGATGAAGAAGTGACTGCCGAAGATGTTGAGAATGTTGTTCATACTGCCAAATCAGTAAGAATACTAGATGAACATAGAATATTACATGTAATTGCGCAAGAATATTCCATTGACTTGCAAGAAGGAATTAAAAATCCAATAGGATTATCTGGCGTTCGGATGAAAGCGAAAGTGCATTTAGTCACTTGTCATAATGATATGGCAAGGAATATAGTAAAAGCAGTTGAACGTTGTGGATTGAAAGTTGATCAGCTTATTTTTTCGGGGTTAGCATCAAGCTATGCAGTATTAACTGATGATGAAAAAGAGTTAGGGGTTTGTGTCATTGATATTGGTGGTGGAACGATGGATGTGACAGTTTACACAGGCGGAGCATTACGTCATTCAGTTGTCATCCCCTATGCAGGAAATGTCGTGACGAGCGATATCGCTTATGCATTTGGTGCTCCTCCAATGGATGCAGAAAATATCAAAATTCGTTATGGATGTGCTGTTGGTTCATTAATCGGTAAAGATGAAGTTATTGATGTGCCAAGTGTCGGTGGTCGACCGTCCCGTTCTTTACAACGTCAAACACTGGCTGACGTAATTGAACCTCGCTATTCAGAATTATTATCGTTAGTACAAAAAGAATTATTATCATTACAAGATGAATTGAAAAAACAAAATGTAAAATATCAATTAGCTGCAGGTATAGTATTAACTGGTGGTGCAGCACAAATAAAAGGAATGGTGGAGTGTGCTGAAAAAGTTTTTCAAAATCAAGTTCGTGTAGGACAGCCGTTAAATATTTCAGGATTAACTGATTATGTACAAAAGCCTTATTGTTCAACGACAGTAGGATTATTACATTACGGGAAACAAAGTTTATTAAGTGATGATGGCAAAGATAATCATAAGTCATCATTAAAAGGGATAGCTAAACGATTGACCGGTTGGTTTAAAAAAGAATTTTAGCTAATATATTTCAAGAACTTCGTGGACATTGTTGGCGGTTATATGTACAATGTCCTTAGATCGTATATTTGGAGATAAGTTATGTTTGAGCCTATGGTTGCAGATGATGAACCAGCAGCAGTCATTAAAGTTATTGGTGTCGGTGGTGGCGGTGGTAATGCTGTCGAACATATGATTGCTGAGCATATTGAAGGTGTTGAATTTTTTGCGGCAAATACTGATGCGCAAGCATTGAAAAGAATTAAGGTAGGTCAAACTATCCAAATCGGCACGAATGTGACTAAAGGTCTTGGTGCAGGTGCTAATCCGGAAGTGGGTAGGAACTCTGCCGAGGAAGATCGTGAGGTCATCCGCAGTGCAATTGAAGGTGCTGATATGGTGTTTATTGCCGCTGGTATGGGCGGTGGCACAGGTACGGGCGCTGCTCCAGTTGTTGCCGAAATTGCTAAAGAATTGGGTATTTTGACGGTTGCTGTTGTGACTAAACCATTTGGATTTGAAGGTAAAAAGCGTATGGCTTTTGCTGAACAAGGCATCGCTGAGTTAGCAAAACACGTCGATTCACTTATTACTATACCAAATGATAAATTGTTAAAAGTTTTAGGTCGTGGTGTTAAACTATTAGATGCATTTGCCGCAGCAAATGGCGTATTAAAAGGTGCTGTGCAAGGTATCGCAGAATTAATCACCAAACCAGGACATATCAATGTTGACTTTGCTGACGTTAGAACAGTGATGTCAGAGATGGGATATGCTATGATGGGTTCTGGACGTGCAAGTGGCGATAATCGAGCTGAAGAGGCGGCTGAAATGGCTATTTCAAGTCCACTACTTGAAGACATCGACTTATCTGGTGCGCGTGGTGTATTAGTTAATGTAACCGCTGGTTTAGATCTTGGTTTGGAAGAGTTTGAAACAGTGGGTAGCACGGTAAGAGCTTTTGCTTCTGATAATGCAACAGTAGTTGTTGGTACAACTTTCGATCCAGATATGTCAGATGAAATTCGTGTTACTGTGGTTGCAACGGGTATTGGTATGGATAAACGTCCTGAAGCGAAAATAACCAAACCAATTCAACAAAACTCATTGTTTAGCCAAAATAACAATTTGGGTCAACAAGAAGAGAAATTAGCTAAAGTAGTGAATGAACAAGCAATTTCTCCGCTTGAAGAAAATAAGATTTTAGATATTCCTGCTTTTATTCGTAAACAAGCGAATTAAAAGTGAACTTATTTGATTTTTTATTGTCATAGTTCAATAGAAACAAATAAAAAAACAGTAGGTGCTAATGAAACAAAGAACATTAAAAAAGACAATTCAAGCAACTGGTGTCGGTTTACATACTGGCAAAAAAGTTACTTTGACGTTGCGTCCTGCTCCTGAAAATACGGGTGTTATATATCGTCGAACTGATTTGAATCCTTATGTTGATTTTCCTGTGGATGCTAAATCGGTTCGCGATACAATGCTTTGTACCTGTCTGGTTAATGAAGATAATGTGCGTATTTCGACGGTTGAGCACATCAATTCAGCATTAGCAGGACTGGGTATTGATAATATTATTATTGAGGTTAATGCACCAGAAATTCCTATTATGGATGGTAGCGCAAGCCCGTTTGTCTATTTGCTGCTTGATGCTGGCATTGTTGAACAAAATGCGCTTAAAAAGTTTTTACGCATCAAAGAGACGGTACGTGTTGAAAATGGGGATAAATGGGCTGAAGTGAGACCATATAGTGGATTCAGATTGGATTTTACAATCGATTTCCATCACCCAGCAATTGATAATAGTTCTCAACGTTATCAGTTGGATTTTTCATCTGAATCTTTCATTCGTCAGATTAGCCGTGCAAGAACGTTTGGTTTTATGCGAGATATCGAAGCATTACAATCTAAAGGTTTGTGCTTAGGTGGTAGTTTAGATTGTGCCATTGTGGTGGATGATTATAAAGTTCTCAATGAAGATGGTTTACGATTTGAGGATGAGTTTGTTCGCCATAAAATGCTAGATACTATCGGCGATCTGTATATGAGTGGTCACAACATGATAGGTGAAGTGATTTGTTACAAATCAGGACACGCATTAAATAATCAATTATTACAAGCGTTGTTAGCTAAGCAAAGTGCATGGGAATATGTTACATTTGCTGATGATCAAACTGTTCCGCTCGCATTGGGTACAAAACAGCTTGTTTTAGCTTAACAATTTGTTTTAAAAATGAATTTAAACGCTTCCATTTTTTAATGGGAGCGTTTTTGTTTTTATAACTAATGAGATGATGATATGAATAAAAGCCATTTTTTTGCTCATCTTTCACGATTAAAATTAATTAATCGTTGGCCGTTAATGCGCAATGTCAGAACAGAAAATGTATCTGAGCATAGTCTTCAAGTTGCTTTTGTTGCACATGCGTTAGCAATTATCAAAAACAAACATTTTGATGGAAAAGTTAATCCTGAAAGAATCGCTTTATTAGCTATGTATCATGATGCATCTGAAGTGATTACTGGAGACCTTCCTACACCGACAAAATACTATAATCCTCAAATTACAACAGAATACAAAAAGATTGAAAAAATTGCACAAAACAAGCTAATTAATATGTTACCGCAAGAGTTACAAGATGATTTTAGAACGCTCATTGATGATGACTTTTATGATGAAACAGAAAAAAACATTGTCAAACAGGCTGATGCGTTATGTGCTTATCTTAAGACGATTGAAGAGCTTAGTGCCGGTAATAATGAGTTTAGATTGGCTGAGCAGCGTTTGAAAAAGACATTATCTGAACGCGGAAGTCCTGAAATGAATTATTTTTTAGAAATATTTGTGCCAAGTTTTAGTTTATCGTTGGATGAAATCACGTTAGATAAATAATAAATGTTAAAGCCTAATTGCGGTTAACTACAATTAGGTAACTTATATGTTATTTAATTTCATTTTTATGAGACATATTTATAAATTATCAGGTCATTACAATTATGATACTTCTCGATAAAGGACTGCTAATGGCAGTGATATTTTAAAGCATGTTCCTTTTTTCTTACCAAGATTGAATAACTGAATATTACCGCCAAGTTCATTAACACAAGATAAAACCAAATATAATCCCATACCACGATTATCTCCTTTGGTTGAATAGCCTTTTTGAAAGATATGCTTTACCTCTTTTTCAGAAATACCTATCCCGTTATCCATGATTTCGATGTAAAAATAGCCGTTTTGGACAGTAAAATTTATCTCTATTTTTTTATCAGCTAAACTATGAACGGCATCTAAACTATTATCGATTAGATTGCCAAGAATAGTGATTAAACTATGAATGACTAAGTGATTAGAAATAGGGGCGAGCATTCCATTAATGTTAAAAGTTAACGATACCCCTAATTCTTTTATTCGACTCAATTTACTATTAAGAAAGCCAGCAATAATGGGGTCTTTAATGTACTGACTAATCTCATCTAATTTTGGTTGTTTATTGCCAATAATACCTTCTAGATAATTGACTAATTCTTTTTTATTATCTTGATAGGCTAGCCCATAAATTACATGCAATTTATTACTAAATTCATGTGATTGAGAACGTAATGTGTCGGCATTACGATTAATGTCTTTTAATTTCTCTGTTAACTGGCGTATTTCAGTTATATCACGAAAAGAAGCAATGGCTCCAACTAATTTATTTTTTACATATAATGGAATACGATTAATCAAAATTACCACACCATCAATATTTTGCTCACAATCATATTCAGCAATCCCCTTGTTCATAACTTCATTTAAACGTGTATTAGGAATCAGGGTGCTAATGGGCTTGCCGATAATGTTTTCCTTACTCTTATCCATATGTAATATTCTAACGGCTTCATCATTAATTTGTGAAATTAATCCATTTCGGTTAATCACCACTATGCCTTCTTTGACGGTTCTAATAATGGCATTATGTTCTTCAAAAAGTTGAGCCATTTGGGTAGGTTTAAATCCATAAAATCGTTTCGAAATATGACGCGATAACAAACAAGCTAAAATAACAGCTAACGTAAAGGATACAAATAATGATAACCCGATTGGTTGGCTTGACTTTGAAGCCAGATAATTAATTTTTTGGCGTGTTTGTCCAACTAAAACCATACCAATTTGTTGACGTTTATCATTGAATATCGGACTCATTGCGCTAATTGAATCGTCAAATGTTCTTGTTGATGAGGATTGATAGGGCGCTTCTTGTAACGTTTTTTGTTCATTGCCACCTACTCTAGGTTCTCTTATTTTATTTATATCGGGATGCGAATACCGTACACCTTGCATATTAAAAATGACAATAAAATCGACTAAAGAAAGTTGGCGAACTTGTTCGGTATAATGTTGGATTGCTTGTAAATTGTCTGACGTGGGATTACTGACTTGATCAATTAGATTATGATTAGTTGATACTAATTCGGCAATATTTTTAAATCGTTGAGAAGACAGATAAAAATACTCTTTGTTTATCACATAGATAATATAAATATATTGAACAACAACTGAAAATATAAATACAGCGCAAATCAAACTGATAAGCTTAGTTTTAAGCGTTAATTGATTAATCATAGATTTCATATTTTATTCTTCAGCAATAAAGTTGATGGTTCAACAATATGAATGCAGATGAGATAAAAATTATTAATTAAATACGCTATTTACAGACTCCATACTCTATCGATTTAATTAATGATTTTTTGGCTATGGGTTGTATTGTTGACTTATTCATCAATACGTTAGTAAACTTGGATTCAAATGCATTCGGTAAAATAGATTCAGAAGCAAGGTTATCATCAGTATTGGATCTGAAATAAAACCTTTTCCATGGCTAAAGTGATATATTGAGGCTGATTATCTAAAGCATGATGAAATTTACACTGCAGTTTTGTACTTAATGCTAATGCTTTTTCTTCAAAGATTGTCATAACGTATTCCTTATATTTGATAATAGTGTTAAGTGCTAAAATCAGAAGAGTAAATAAGTAAATAGCTAATTTTTATTAAAGACATCAGTGATAAATGTACGTTTTTATCATTAAAAGGCAGTTTACGAATGATACTGAATATCAAGAACGATTGAAAGATATTATTTAATATAAAACTAAGGTGATACATTTTACCACCATAGTTTTATGTTGCGAACTTTAATACAATCAAGTTTGAAATTTTAGAAATCTATCTTAGCACTTGCTGTAAAATAATGACTATTCTTTTTACTTTGACCAAAGTATTGATAATCAAGATTTAAATTTATCAACTGATATTGATAATTGATTCCAGCCCCTAAATTATATTGATTTTTAGTCCTGTTTGATGAATAGCTACGCATTTTAGATAAACCATTGATACCATTAAGAGTAATATCACTATCAAATTTGTTGCGACTAAAATTAAAAGTATAGCCGGTTTGACCCGTTAAAGTTAATTGACTATCCTTATTTTTGAAGAAAGAATATGTTGTGGTCAAATCAAGTGGCATCAATACCGCAGAATTTGTCGCTTGACCATATTTAACCAAGTTGATTTGATTATAGCTAACATTGTGAGCACTATTTTCGGTATAAATATAAGTTAAACCAATACTTGGAATCATTGCAAATTCTTCGGTATTTTGCCAATGATAGCCAACAGCACCACCAAAATTCCACGTTCTATTATTAAATTTTTCCTTAATAGTATTAAAACTATCGTGAGTTTTTAAATCATTTTTTCCAAAGGAATAACCTGCGAACGTAGACCCAAGCATATTATTAGGAAATTTATAACTGCTGTATAACTGAATTTGATATTGATGGATATCAGAATCATTTGATGAAGCCGCTTTATCCTTATATTTCCCTGTGGAATAACCAATGGCACTACCCACTAAAAGATTATCGATAACTTCTTTATCAAACCCGAGCATAAAGCCATTAGAGGTGTATTTATATCCAGAAATGCCCTGATTATTATCGGTATTTTCATAATGGTGAGTCAGGTTAACCCATAAATTATTTTCTTCACCTTGGTTTAGATGAAATTGGTGACCTCGTTTATCTAAAATGGCTTTGGTATCATTCAGTGAATTCATTGCGATTTCAGTTAAGTGTAAACCATGATTGTTATTATAAAGCCCAGCGATATTTTGATTAAAAAATAGTGTCGTTCCTTTTGATTCAATGGCTAAATTACCACGTGCCATATTGCTGAGTATTTGCCAATTTAATTCCCCAGCTTTGGTATTAGTTTTACTTATCATTTCATTATTATTTGTGTTATACATTGATTCATAAGCGACTTTTACCAAATTATCGGTCAATCGTTTTGCGACATTTTTTGAAGAAATACCTGATTGTTGATAATAACGTGAGACTTGGCGTTTAGCTGCATTTTGTGCATTTTTTACATCATCGAAATTGGTGACATTGCTCGCATTGACAAATACAAGTTCATTTCCCGATTGCTTAAAGTTCAAGTCCCCATAAATATTTTGAACAAGTGGTTTTAGTTGACCGTCTTGAATAGAGTGTATCGTTAATTTATTATTTGCGGCTAAAACTGTCGCATTTACATCGGTTGTCGTATATTTCAATCCATTTTTGATAAAGTCATCTGTTACTGAAAATTTGGCATTAGATGAAAGATTGATGTTATCACCGCGTATCACATTGACCTGTTTGGTATCAGAAATACCAAAGCTAACGATACCATCAATATTGAGTTGAGATGTTTTATTGGTTTGATCACTAATTGACAGTGAACCCTTAGAGGATTCGATTGTCGCATTTTTACCAACATTTACTTGTCCATTTGGTGCGAGTTTTATAAAACCATTACCTCGGCTGGAACTCAAGATTCCTTGATCTA
Organism: Gilliamella sp. CG25; assembly: GCF_046635705.1. Classification (NCBI taxonomy): domain Bacteria; kingdom Pseudomonadati; phylum Pseudomonadota; class Gammaproteobacteria; order Orbales; family Orbaceae; genus Gilliamella; species Gilliamella sp. CG25. Next base: position 135,404 of record NZ_JBIDFJ010000001.1, read on the forward strand.
CAACATCGAAATTACCACCACGGCTGACATCAACCGTTCCCTCTCGCATGACAATCATTTTGCCTGTTTTACCTATTAAAACAGAAGAACGATTAGAATCCTTATTTGTCGTTTCTAATACTGTTTTTGCACCAATGATTTCAATGTCTCCGCCCGTTAAATTAAAGGTACGGGTGGTCAGTCTTGCAGGGGCAGAGGCGGTGCCAGCTAGATGATTATCGCCACTACGAATATTCGTATCACCGTCAACAATAACCGTTGTTTTTCCTGTAGAATTTGGGCCGGTGCGCATTACGTTACCGGCTAAAATCATCAAACCACCTCGTTGTTTATCTGCACCTAACTCAACATTAATATCACCCGAAACATGAACGTTAATATCGTGCTCTATAGGATCAAAAGGAAAATCACTGTGTAATCCTAAATATTGGGTAAAGAATTTGGTATCAAATTTACCAATCCACGTGTCATTATAGATTTGAAAATTGCCTTTGATGAACATGTTAATGTCACCTTGTGCATTTGAGGCGGGTTCGGTAGCTGTTTTGCCAGTAAAACCCAAATGGAAAGATGCATCATCTTTAATCGTTAAACCATTTTCTGCAATAATATTCACTGGGGTAGTGCTGCTATTTGTTAAAAAATAACGTTCATCGATTTGGTTGAAAGGTAAAATGATGTCTGTAGTCACATCATGATTGTAAGCTTGTACACAATTGGCGCTAAAAGCACTGATTACTAATAAAGATATTGATTTCAATTTCATTGTTTTTTTAAGTTAATTTAATACTTTGGGGGTGAAATAATATATTATTAGTAATGATAATCAATATTATTTTTAATTTTTTTTGATCAATATCATTTTTTGCTAGTAATGAGATAAAAACCAGGTTATTGCAATAAGATCAGCAGAACCACCAGGGCTTAAATTGCGTTCAATCAACTTATCATCAAGTTGAGTTAATAGCTGAATGCCATCTGGGTGTGTAATGCCACCTTGCAAAATAATCTGCTTAGCCTGTTGTTTGACAAAGTTTAAACCCTCAAGCCCACCTCTTGATACCAAATTGGTATCCTGATTATAGGCAAGCAAGTATAGCAATGCTTGTAATAAGGAATCTTCTTCATTATAACCATTATGTTGCATCTGTTTGTAAATAGGGAGTGAGATATTTATTGCTGTAGCATAACCTGATTCTGCTTCTCCTCGTGCGCCAGATAGGTTGTGTAGTTTAAATAGCTTTTCACCCACGGATTTTATTTGATGATTTTGTTTAAGCTCATGATCAACAATGCCTTGGCAAATTGTCGACACTTCGTGGTTGATACTTTGAATATTGATTTGTCGTTGTTGTTTCGTTAATCTACCGATAGCGCCAAGTAACAAACCAAAAGCAAAAATCCCACCTTTATGGGTATTAATTTGATGTGTAGCATGGTACATCGCTTGTTCACACTGTATCCCGATAGGTCTTATATCAGTTAAAAAAAGATGAGGATCTTTATTAGCTGAATCTATTCCATACTGATAGAAGGGTTCAAACCAACATGATATTGCCTCAATACTGGCAATAAAAGTTTGAAAATTCATATCATGGTGCGCACCGTTATTATTCATATCAACCAGCCCGGGTTTGGGTGATAAGCATATCTCTCTGATTAAAGCTTTAATGGCAAATTGTACTGGTAAAGATTGCTGATCTTTAATCAGTTTTGATTCTATGAATGCCACTTGCTTTGAATAATCGTTCATTATTGATTAATACCTATATGAAATGTCAAACTTGCTTGACTTTTTGAAATTGTTAGAAAATGTAACTGAATGAATTTAACTGGCACATTACCAATCTATTTAAAAATAGATTGGTAATTGAATAACTAGTAATCATTATGCGATGATGTAGCAAGTACTTCACGATTTCCATTGTGGCTTGGCGCACTGATAATGCCTTCGACTTCCATTTGCTCCACAATTCTTGCTGCTCGGTTGTAACCAATTCTAAATTTTCGCTGAACGCTTGAAATTGAAGCTCGGCGAGTTTCAACAACAAATTCTACAACCTGATCGAATAGGGGATCCAGTTCTTCGTCAAGACTATCTGAACTACCGCTTTCGCCGTCATCGGTGGCTACGGTGACATTTTCAATGTATTTTGGCGTACCACGCGCTTTCCAATCTTGAACGACCGCATGGACTTCTTCATCACGGACAAATGCACCATGAACACGTATCGGAATTGAACTATTAGGCGCAAGATATAGCATATCTCCCATACCAAGTAACGATTCTGCCCCCATTTGATCCAAAATAGTGCGTGAGTCTATTTTACTCGAAACTGTAAAAGCAATACGCGTAGGGATGTTGGCTTTGATTAAACCTGTAATTACATCTACGGATGGACGCTGCGTGGCTAATACAAGGTGAATACCAGCAGCCCGTGCTTTTTGAGCAAGCCTTGCAATCAATTCTTCGACTTTTTTACCCACCGCCATGATAAGATCGGCAAATTCATCAACCATGACGACAATATAAGGTAATTTTTCCAATGTCGGCATATTGAGATCCATACTGTCGGTTGGTTTCCAAAGTGGATCGGGAATCGGTCTACCCATTTCTTCTGCTTGTTTAATTTTTTCATTATAACCAGCAATATTGCGTACACCTAAAACTGACATAAGTCGGTAACGCTTTTCCATCTCATTAACACACCAATTAAGGGCGTTAGCGGCGTCTTTCATATCGGTCACGACTTGTGTTAATAGATGCGGGATCCCTTCGTAAATTGACAGTTCAAGCATTTTAGGGTCAATCATAATAAACCGGACATCTTCTGGCGATGATTTATATAAAATGCTTAAAATCATGGCATTGACACCAACGGATTTACCTGACCCCGTGGTACCGGCAACCAATAAATGTGGCATCTTTGCTAAATCGGCAACTACAGATTGCCCTGAGATATCTTTACCTAACACGACCGTAAGTGGCGATTGGGCATTTCTAAATTGTGGGCTGTCTAAGACTTCTCTAAAATAGACTGTTTGTCGATTTTTATTCGGTAACTCTATACCAACATAAGGTTTGCCTGGAATGACTTCTACCACACGTACAGATGGCATTGAAAGCGAACGTGCCAAATCCCGATCTAGCGTAGAAATACGAGCAGCTTTGATACCCGGTGCAAGCTCAATTTCAAAGCGAGTAATAACTGGGCCAGGCATGTAATCGACAACTTTCGCTTTGACTCTATAGTCAGAAAGGCTTTTTTCAATCAATTCTGACATCGCATTTAAGGCTGCATGATCCACTTCAATGCGTGTTGTTGGTGGTGCAGTAAGCAACTTTAATGACGGCAGTGGTGTGGTTGGTTTTGGTAATGGTTTATCATCACGTCTTAATAATGGGTGAATCAAACTTTCACCCTCATCATTCTCTTCCTCTTCGCTGTCATTTTCACGTAAAGCAAAAGTTTGCACTTGAGTCTCCTCAAGCCTTACCTCTTCTGGATATATATCATCGATGATTGGGTTTTCTTGTTTAAGTACATCAATATCGACATCTTCGGATTGTGGTGTTATTTGGTTTTCAACTTCAAATTGATTCTGATTTTCAACTTTTGTGGTAAAAGGTGTAACTACTTCTTTAAAAGATGATATTTCTTTGGTTGCTTCATCGTGGGGTGCAATGATTTGACTATCGGGTTTTGTTTCGTTCGCATTATGCGTTAAGGTAAATAACGGTTTGATCGGTGCATCGGTGATCGTGTATTTATCTTCTTCAAAAGGCTCTGTTATTTCAAGCTTTTTAGCTTGAAAGTCTTGACCGTCAGCTTGAATTATCTGGTCTTGATTTTGTTGTTCATTGATGTTTTTCAAAATCAATTCCATACGAGCTAAGATATCACTTTGATTAAGTTCAGTGTTATTCTTTTTGCTCGATGTTTTTTTGGATGATTGCGTTTGTTTTGATGTTTCTAATGTTTGTAGTAGCTCTGCTGCTGTTTTTATGAGTTGTTCATTCTCGTTAGCCGCTAAAGAGGTTGTTGAACTATCAGATGTTTTATTAATGCTTGTTTCTAATGACGTCTCACTATTTTCACTGCTTATATTTGTTTGAAAATCATCCATAGTATCTAATTGACTACTATTTGAATTGATTGACAGTGTTATTTGAGGTTCTTGGTCTTGAGATAATTTTTGATTTTTGGGTTCAGTATCGATTTGATTAACGTGATTGACACGACGGGATAGCAATAACCATTTTACTGGTGTAAGCAAAACCATAACAAAAGCACCAAGTTTTTCAATTATGTAAAGCCAAGATAGCCCCGTTAATAAAGTTACACAAGCAAAACAAACAGCAAGAAGAATCAAAGAAAGAACAAAGTTATTCATCATAGGTAAAAGATTTTCTATGACGATTGAACCAAGATAACCACCAGCTTCAAATTCGCTTGGATCACTAATATTTAATGCAAAAAAACCCGTACTACTAAAAACAAAGGCTAAAATACCAATTATCCGAAAAGAGACACTGAAATAATTAATCGGTTCGTTAGCATGTCGATAAAAATAACCAACTAACTGTACACAAATTAATGCAATAATGACAGGTAAACTAAATGCAATATAGCCTAGAAATTGGAACAAAATATCGGAAGCATAGGCACCAATTAAACCACCAAAATTACTGACAGGATAATGCCAAGCCGTACGTGACCAACCCGGATCCGATGAGTTATAAGTCGATAGTGATAAAAACAAGCAAACGGATAATCCTATTAACGCTAATAGAATAAGTTCAATTATTATCTGTTTTCCTGTGATTTTTTGCTTTTTCAAACATGTACCTTAAAAATATCGCAGTAAATGGTTGGTATTTTACCATAAATTGCAATCTCTCACAGAGTGAATATGTTTAAATCACAATTTATTGGGCTACGATTAATCGACAAGATTGAGCGTTTTATTGAATCTTTCGCCATTTTGAACATAATGTTGTGCATTTTCAATATTGGCTGCGATTTCTGCTTGCGTTAATTTACGTACGATTTTAGCTGGGGAGCCAAGAATTAAGCAACCTTCTTCATAGGGTAAGCTATGCGTAACAAGGGAATTAGCACCGACTAAACAGTTTTTGGCAATTTTAGCACCATTCAATATGGTACTGCCCATGCCAATTAGAACGTTATTGTCAATGGTACAGCTATGAAGAATAACATTATGGCCAACGGTGACATTTTCACCTACGATACACGGAATATTCGTTTCAATATGTATCGTTGAATTATCTTGTATATTGCTATTTTTACCAATGAAAATAGGTGCGATATCACCTCGTAAAACGGCATTAAACCAAATTGAAACACCTTCTTCTAAAACTACATTACCAATGATATCCGCCGAATTTGCTATAAAACAGCGTTGATGAATTTGTGGTTTTAAATCACCTAATTGATAGATCATTGTTCATTCCTTCTGAAAGATTTTATACGCAAAAATAAACTGACCGCAATAAAGTTACAGATTACCATTGAACCAACCATGAGCCATTCGCTCATGTTATGATTAACGGTTGTCTGGGGATGAGCAGCGACTAACGTAGAAAGTATTACACCAATAGCCCCCGCTACCGCAAATCGAAGCGTGCCTGCCAGCGAAGATGCCGTGCCTGCGATATGAGAATAAAAATCTAACACCACCGCCATGCTATTTCCGCCAATGGTTGATATACAACCAATATAACCCGCTACACAGATAACTAAATAGATAAACCCTAAATTGGTTATAGTTACCACTGTAAGTGCGATAGCCATGATAAATTGAATTAAAAGCCCAAATTGCATCATTTTGATTGAACCGACACGGCGAACAAAACGGCTATTAATCGTATTCATTATAATCATTACGGTAATATTGAGCGCAAAATAATAACCAAAATGGATTGATTCGACACCATGCAAGTTCATATAGACAAATGGCCCTAAACTAAGAAATGAGAATAATCCAGCCCCTGAAAATGCCCCGATCATCATATAAGACAATACTTGTCTATGCCGAAATAACGTTATGAAATTACTGAGAATGCGCGTTAAACTAAATTTATCTCGTTTAGATTGACTTAATGTTTCTGGAATAGCCGTAAAAACGAATACCAAACACAACAATGCAATTAATCCAAGGGCAAAAAAATTGGCTTGCCAATTAAACCAATATAATACAAATCCGCCAATAATCGGTGCAAGTAGCGGAGCGACATTTGAGATTAACATAACAAAAGACATCATTTTAGAAAACTCATCACGATCACGATAAATGTCTTTCATTAATGCGTTCACAACGATAGCTGTTGCAGCAGCTGCTATACCATGAAAAAATCGAGCCGTAATCAATTGAGGAATGTTGGCCGCAATTCCACAACTTATAGAAGCTAATATGAAAATAATTAACCCAAAAATTAAGACATAACGGCGCCCATAGCTATCAGTTAAAGGACCAAAAATGAGTTGACCAAATGAAAATCCCAATAAATAACAACTAATGGTGAGCTGCACAGTTGCATCAGAAACATGAAAATTTTCGGCGATGGTTGGCATACTTGGTAAGTACATATCTATGGATAGTGGCATTAACATAGATAATAATCCAAGAATAAAAATAAGTGCTTTTTTCGAGATGTTGATCTCTATTGATTTGTCATAGGGCTGCACGTAGCGATTCCTTCATGGATTGTTGGCTTTCATTAATTATTAACTTTTCATTTTTTGATAATAATGGCTCGATTAAATTAGCTTGATCATTAAATTCACTTATTAATGACGGCTTTATATTGGCTATTTACAAAATGATTCAATCTCATCTTGCGTAAGCGGACGATATTCGCCTTCAGGAACATCGAGAATAATATTGCCAATTTGTTTGCGATGCAATGCAATAACATGATTATTTACCGCCGCAAACATTCGTTTAACTTGATGATAACGTCCTTCACTAATTATTAATTCCGCATGAAATTCATCGATAATTGTCAGTTTAGCCGGTTTTGTCAGTGTTTTTTCACTTTTTAACTGGATGCCATTGTGAAATATTTCAATTAAATTATCGGTTAATGGGTGTTCAACCGTCACTTGATATACTTTTTCGCAGTGGTGCTTAGGAGATGTAATGCGATGTGACCACTGACCATCATCGGTTAATAACACAAGTCCAGTCGTATCTAGATCCAGTCGTCCAGCTGCATGAAGTTTTTCAGACATGGGTTCATCAATAAAATAGAGAATTGTTGGATGATCAGGATCATCCGTCGAGCAGACATAGCCTTGAGGTTTATTCAACATAAAGTAGCGGTTTTGTGTGATGGGTATGATTTCATAACCATCGTATTCGACAAGTTGTTCTGGACTAAGTTGATAAGCTCCTGATTTTATGATTTCACCATCCACGGTAACTTTTTTCGCTTTTAATTCTTTATTAACAATTGTACGGCTGATGCCTAAATGGTGAGCGAGAAATTTATCTAATCGCATAATATTAACATTCCTATAGTGCACTGACAGGGGTATATATATCAAATCGGTGATTTTTGGTTTTAATTTCAGCGGTTGGTTTTTCATTGGCGAGAAAAGGTGCAGTATCCGGTCTTTTTACGACAACCCGTTTTTTAGCTAAGCGCCTTGCCGGTGCTAATAAACTATCTGCATCACTATCACTCCCTACCAATTGTTGAAAAATACGCATTTCTTTTTTGACTAGCGCACTTTTTTGACGATGTGGAAACATCGGGTCAAGATAGACAACATCTGGCTTATCTGGATAGGAATCAAGTCCAGTAATACTCGAATGATAGATAAGATGTAAATGCTGCTGAAGCCAACTACCAATATTGGGATCTTGATAGGCACGTTGTAGACCATCGTCTAACAAAGCCGCAACGACAGGATGTCTTTCAAACATGGTGACATGACAACCTACAGCCGCTAATACGAATGCATCACGTCCAAGCCCAGCCGTTGCATCCACGACGGTAGGTAAGTAATCACCTTTTACCCCAACAGCTTTTGCTATCGCTTCACCGCGTCCTCCACCAAATTGACGGCGATGCGCCATGACGCCAGAAGTAAAATCAACAGCGATGGCACCTAATTTAGGTTCGTCTGTTTTTTGTAGCGCTAGCTGATCATTTTGATTAAGTAGGACAAACGGAAGATCTCCATGTGTGGACAACCACTGCTCAGCTAATTGGCTTAGCTGAGCGCAATGAGAACTAGTGGATACCATAATGACGTAGTAAAGCCTCTAGTTGGGGTTCGCGACCTCGGAAGTTTTTGAACAGTGTCATAGGTTCATCGCTTCCACCTTGCGATAAAATATTGTCGAGGAAAGCATTTCCCGTTTTTGTATTAAAAATGCCTTCTTCTTCAAAGCGAGAAAAGGCGTCTGCTGATAATATTTCAGCCCAGAGATAGCTGTAATAACCTGCGGCATAGCCCCCTGCAAAAATATGGCTAAAGGCGTGAGGGAATCGTCCCCATTCAACAGTTGGAACCACAGCGACTAATTCTCGAACTTGCTTTAATGTTTCTAAAATATCAGGATCTTTTTGACTGTGAAGTTTAAAATCAAACAGCCCAAACTCTAACTGACGTAAAATAAATAGCGCTGCTTGATAATTTTTAGCATCTAACATTTTTTCAAGCATTTCAGTAGGTAAAGGTTCACCTGTTTCATAATGTCCAGAAATAAACGCTAATGCTTCGGGTTCCCAGCACCAGTTTTCTAAAAATTGGCTTGGTAATTCAACTGCATCCCATGGCACACCATTGATTCCTGCAACTGAAGAGACATCAATTTCAGTCAGCATATGATGAAGTCCATGTCCAAACTCATGAAATAGCGTTGTGACTTCATTATGTGTAAATAGTGCAGGTTTATCGCCAATAGGGCGGTTAAAATTGCAGGTTAAATAAGCAACTGGTTTTTGCACGTGACCATCCGCAAAACGCATACGACCAATACAATCATCCATCCATGCGCCTCCTCGTTTATGTTCACGAGCATATAAGTCAAGGTAAAAGCTACCTTTTAATTCACCATCTGTATTATACAGGTCATAAAATTTAACTTCAGGATCCCAAACTTCGACGCCTTGTCGTTGTTTTGCCGTAATGCCAAATACACGATGAACAACTTCAAATAGACCATTTATAACAGTTTGCTCTGGGAAATAAGGGCGCAACTCTTCATCATTGATGGTATAAAGATATTGTTTTTGTTTTTCACTGTAATAAGCTATGTCCCAAGGTTTAATATCACTAGCGCCAAAAAATTCGTAAGCATAACGTTTTAAATCGGCTAGTTCTTTTTCGCCTTGCGGTTTTGCCTTACTTGCTAAATCAGTTAAAAATTCGATGACTTGCTGTGTAGATTCAGCCATTTTAGTTGCCAAGGATTTATCAGCATAAGTCTCAAAGCCTAATAAATGTGCTAGCTCATCACGCAATGATAAAATTTGTTTTATTATTTCAGTATTATCCCATTTACCCGCGTTGGGTCCTTGGTCTGATGCTCTTGTATTATAAGCTTGATAAAGCTCAAAACGCAGATCACGATTATCACAGTAAGTCATAACAGGTAAATAACTTGGGATATCAAGGGTGAGTAACCAGCCTTCTTGACCTTTGGCTTTAGCTTGCTCTTTGGCTTTAGCTTGCTCTTTGGCTGCTGCTAATGCACTTTCTGGCATGCCTGTAAGGTCATCTAAATTTGTGATTAATTTTGTCCACCCCATGGTCGCATCTAAAACATTGTTACTATATTTAGAGGAGAGTTCCGAAAGTTTAGCAACGATTTCACCATAGCGCTTTTGTTTATCTTCCGGTAATCCGATTCCGGATAACTCAAAGTCACGTAATGCATTATCGATCACCTTTTTTTGCGCTTTAGTCAGTTTGGTATACTCTTCACTTTCTTTAATCTGTTTATAGGCTTGATAAAGCGGTTTATGCTGTCCAACCCATGTGCTGTATTCTGATAATAATGGCAAACAAGCTTCATAGGCTTCTCTAAGTTCAGGGCTATTTTTTACAGAATTAAGATGGCTTACTGGAGACCATGCTCGACTAAATTTTTCGTCCATTTCATCAATGGGTTGGATTAAATTATCCCAAGTGTATTGACTATTTTTAGTTAATACGGTTTCAATCGTATGACGACAATTTTTCAAAGCCTCTTGAATTGCAGGTAAAACATGTTCAGGCTTGATTTGAGAAAATAAAGGAAGTGGTGTAGTTTTTAGTAATGGGTTTGTCATGTTGCGATACCTTTGTACAATGATATTGTTGTTTTATAGAACATCAGGTTATGGAAATAGCCGTTCATTTAGTTTTGATGAAGAGGGCGCTATAATCCCATTAATTTCCGCTCACGTTGCCATTCTGTTGGAGTATAAGTTTTAATTGATAAGGCATGAATACGGTTATCATTAATAAATTCTGCGAGAGGAGCATAAATAACTTGTTGCTTTTTAACTCTGCTTAGATCTGCAAATAATTCACCAATAGCAATGACCTGAAAATGACTACCATCATTAGTCATGACATGCACTTCCTCAAGATTAAGTGAACTTTTTAATTTATCTATTATTTGCTGTTTGTCCATTATTAAAACTCATTATTTTTTGTGATTTTATGTTGAATATTATTCATATTATCTTAATTTGTCTTTTGATTAAAGATGAGCGTAACTTATTTTAGTATCACTGGTTGTAAATCATAAAGCGCAATTAAAGTAAGTAACTGAGGATTCACACTGTCTAAAGTAACATTATATTTATTACAAAAATAGACAAGTGTGGCAAGTCCCGAAGAGTCAACACGAATCAGCTGTGCCACATCAATTTTTTTCACCTCTTTTAATAGTGTATTTTGTATTGACCATATATCACTTAAGGAGTGAGCATCAAGCTCACCCTTTAGATATAATATATCTTGTTGCTTTTCGGTTGTGATTCGTGACATGTTAAGTTAACCTTTAGGTTTTTGATTCGGGTCTATTTTACGATTGGAAAGATCATTTAATTGCTTCGTTAATGCATCAATACCATTTTGTCTTAAAATAGTTGACCATTCATTTTGCTTGGTAGTAATCATACTTACCCCTTCGGCAATTAAATCGTAAGCTTTCCATTCACCCGTCACCGAGTTCTTTCGCCATTGAAAATCAATACGTAATGGTTGTTGACCTTTGTCTGGTTGATTTAATAATACTCGAATAGAAATTAATGTTTTTCCAGTTAAATCTTTCGCTTTTTCAACTTGGTAAGATTGCCCATTATACATAGATAATGCTTGCGCAAAAGCTTGAACGAGATAGTTTTCAAAAGCATTAAAATAGGCTGTACGTTGCGCATCGGTCGCATCTTTATAGGCGTTGCCTAGAATTAGCGCACCCGCATATTTGACTTGTACATAAGGCAATAGGTCAGATCTCACAATATCTTTGAGCAAATTAGGATTTGATTTGATTGCTGATTGTTGTGCTTTCATGGTACTAAAAATTTTGTCAGCGGCCACTTGCATTTCATCATAAGGATTATTTTCAGCAAAAGCTGACATACTAACTGCTAAAGCGAAAATTAAAAAAATAGTTTGCTTAAATTTGGTTAACATAATGACAACTCCTTACTGTTCATTTGTATCTTGCGTATTTTGTTTCTTTTCTTTATTTGATGAATCACCCATACTATAAAGAAACTGACCAATTAAATCTTCTAACACCATTGCTGGTTTAGTATTGCTAACAACAAATCCTTCTTGAAAATAAGGTGGTTTGTCATTTTTTTGAGCCGTTGTATTAGTGGCATCAGGGGCATCTAATGCGTCAATGGCGAATTCGGTCGATTGATCTAACCCCAAATTGATATCAATAAATTGTTCACCTAAAATTCCTGAGGTTTTGATTGATAGTGAGCTGGAGCTTGGAATTTTATTGTACTGACTATCGATATCCATTGTTACATACGGTTTATAAATATCACTTCCTGATGATGTTAAGCTAATATTGGTTATTCGACCAATTACCACCCCACCAATTTTGATTGGTGATCTAACTTTTAATCCGCCAATATTGTCAAATACGGCGTATACTCGATATGAATTATGGCTAGTAAAAGATGTAGGATCGGTAACGCGAAAACATAAAAATAGTACTGAGCAAATGACTAGTACCATGAATAATCCAACTGTAATTTCGACTTTACGACTCATGTTTAATGACCTCAATGACTAAACATTAATGCGGTTAAAATAAAATCTAACCCCAAAATAACTAATGATGAATAAACAACTGTATTGGTAGTTGCTCGACTAATTCCTTCAGATGTTGGTACGCAATCGTAACCATTAAAAAGTGCAATCCAAGTACTGGCAATTGCAAAGGCAAAACTTTTTACAAAACAGTTGCCTAAATCATGCCACCAGTCAACATTACTTTGAATGGAAGACCAAAAAAATCCTGCATCAATACCTTTCCAATCAACGCCAACTAATACACCACCTAAAATACCAACCGCGACAAAAATAGCCGTTAAAAACGGCATAGAGAAAAATCCAGCCCAGAAACGGGGTGCAATAATACGCCGTAATGGATCGACTGCCATCATTTCCATGCTTGATAGTTGTTCGGTAGCTTTCATGAGACCAATTTCAGCTGTTAACGCCGAGCCGGCACGTCCAGCAAATAATAATCCAGCAACAACAGGACCTAGTTCACGCAATAAAGCGAGCGCAACCATCATACCTAAACTTGCCTCAGCACCAAATGTGGTTAAGATAAAATAACCTTGTAGTGCAAGCACCATACCAATAAAAAGTCCGGATACAATAATAATCGTTAAAGATTGTACGCCAACAAAATAAAATTGTTTGACCAGTAATGGGAACTGTTTCGCAAATTGTGGACGTCCAATGAGTGCTCCAAAAAGCATCATCCCTGAACGCCCCATTAAAGCGATAAGATTAATTAACCATTTTCCCAATCTTTCAAGTAAATTAAACATATGTTATATACCTCGGCTTAGGTCTAATTTATAGTCATCAGCGGGATAATGAAAAGGGACTGGTCCATCAGCTAAGCCTTCTAGAAATTGTTTTACACGCAAGTCGTCATTTTCGCGTAATTGCTGTGATGTTCCGCCTGCAATAATGTGTTGTTCAGCAACGATGTAAGCATAGTCCGCAATACTAAGGACTTCATTCACATCATGACTGACAACAATACAGGTTAATCCAAGCGATTGATTGATTTCTGAGATTAATTTAACAATGACGCCCATTGAGATTGGGTCTTGACCGGCAAAAGGTTCATCAAACATAATTAAGTCAGGGTCAAGGGCAATGGCTCTGGCTAGCGCAGCTCGCCTTGCCATACCTCCGGATAATTCTGACGGCATCATACGGGCGGCGCCTCGAAGACCAACAGACTGGAGTTTCATCAATACTAAATTATGTAATACAGGCTCAGGTAAATCAAGGTGTTCACGAATCGGGTAGGCAACATTATCAAAAACAGAAAGATCGGTAAATAGTGCGCCAGATTGGAATAGCATGCTCATGCGTTTTCTAACTTCATAGAGTCGGGCGCGAGACATACTTGGAATATCTTCACCATCGAATAATATTTTTCCTGATTGAGGTTTTAATTGACCACCGATTAGACGCAGTAGCGTGGTTTTACCAATACCTGAAGGCCCCATAATCGCTGTCACTTTGCCTTTTGGGACATTCAAGCTCATATTTTTATAAATTGGTCTTGTTCCTCGATAAAATGACATATCATGAATTTCAACCAAATTTTGCTGTAATGAGTCAGTCACTATGATTCCTACACTACCTTAATTAATTAAAATTAACGTTATTTTACTTGATAATGGCAAATAAAGAAATCGATAAAACATATTGTCAATCCTTATATTATGGTAATACTTAAGGTAAAAAGCATTTTTTAATTAAAAATCACTGAATCTTGATTTGTAATAGTCAAAAAAACTAAATGAGGTTTTTAGCGTGTTAAATCATTTTTTAGTCTGGCATTAAGCTGCGTTTCTAATCGGTTCAAATAATAATCACATATTCTGATTTATTCATGCCTTGCTTTGCGAGCTAAAAAATTACCTGTGCTTTGCACCAATTGAATCACAATAACTAAAATGACCACGCAAATATAGGTAACTGTGGTATCAAAACGTTGATAACCATATGAAATGGCTAAGTCACCAATACCGCCTGCGCCAACTGCACCCGCCATTGCTGTCGCTCCAATTAAGCCGATAGTGGCAGTGGTTAGGGTTAAAATCAATGAACTAAATGCTTCAGGTAATATAAAGTACCAAATGATCTGGATTGGTGTTGCCCCCATTGATTCAGCGGCTTCAATAATGCCACTGTTTACTTCAAGTAAAGAATTTTCAACTAAGCGAGCAATGTAAGGGGCGACATAAAATGTTAAAGGCACGATAGCTGCTGTTGTACCAATCGAACTACCCACAATAAATTTAGTAAAAGGGACAATTGCCACTAGTAAAATAATAAAAGGTAGCGAACGAACTAAATTAATAATAGGATTCATAATCCGATATATTCGATTATTTTCAAGCAATCCTCCTGGGCGAGTTGTCACTAAACAAACACCGAGTGAAATACCAATTAATGAACCCAATATTAAAGCGAAAAACACCATATAAAATGTTTCATAACTCGCTTGGATAAATTGCTCAACTGTCACGGTGGTTGAAATATTAGCTTTGAAATATTCAAGGATATCGGTGAAAATTTGCATTTAGTTTTCCTCCCAGCGGTTTATTTCAGTAACTTGTACGCCATGTTCTCGAAGGAATTGTACGGCTTCTTGGATATTGCTATCGTTACCTTTTAACTGAATAAACATACTGCCTAAAACTGTTTTTTCAATTTCTGACATATGGGCAAATAAAATGTTAACCACAATAATTTGTTTTAAAATAAGCGAATTGATAACGGGTTCTGAGGCTGAACGTCCTAAAAATTCAAGTTTAAATAGTTTAATATTGTCTTTTTTACCTTCTACTTCTAACAAATTTTCAACGACACCCTTTGGAATTTGATTGCTAATGACTGAATTGACAAAATTTCGAGTTGTTTGGTGTTGTGGGTGTCCAAATACATCAAGCACGTTGCCTTGTTCAATAATTTTACCTTTTTCCATTACGGCTACCTTATGACAAATTTGTTCAATAACATGCATTTCGTGCGTGATTAACACTACCGTTATTTTATATTTTTCATTGATTTTTTTGATTAAATCTAAGATTGCTCGTGTAGTTTGAGGATCAAGCGCTGAAGTTGCTTCATCACAAAGTAAAATATCCGGATCGTTAGCTAACGCTCTTGCTATGCCGATTCGCTGTTTTTGTCCGCCAGACAGCTCTTTAGGATAACTATCTGCTTTGTCACTTAATCCAACAAATTCTAATAATTCATTTACTTTTTGTTTAATTGTATGTTTATCTTTTTTGATTAGAATTAAAGGAATAGCAATATTTTCATAAACGGTTTTTGATTCAAGTAAATTAAAGTGCTGAAATATCATGCCGATCTTTCGCCTAACTTGGCGTAAATCAGAACTGGATAGTTGATTTAAAATTTGATTTTGTACGATCACTTGACCTTGTGTCGGTTTTTCAAGGTAATTAATTAAACGAACTAAGGTGCTTTTGCCTGCACCACTATAACCAATGATGCCAAAAATATCCCCTTTATCAATGGTTAAGTTGATCTTGTCTAAGGCTTGAGTGGTGATGCCGTTTCGCTCATATTGCTTGGATACATTTTCAAATCTAATCATTCTTGCGTCCCTATTAACTTTGGTCTATTTGGATAAGCGCTTGTTTGGCAAGTTTAGCTAAATAGTTTGCTGCAGGTATTATCATGTCAGGATTAATTTGAAATTTAGGGTGGTGAAGTGCATAAGGGCTTTGAGAACCAAGATTAATAAATGCGCCCGGTACATGATGTAAATAATGGGCAAAATCTTCACCGCCTAATTGAGGTTGAAAATCAATGATTTCATAACCCTCTTGTCTCGCAATATTTTTTGCAAGCTCGACCCATTTTTCTACATTTATGATTGATGGAGGGCCTTTGAACCATTTTAATTCAGCTTTTGCGCCCATTGCAATAGCAATATGTTCAATAATAGACCTTAACTGTTGTTTGACTTTAGCTCTGATTTGCGGTGTAAGGGTCCTTACCGTGCCTTCCATTTCAACCTTTTCAGGTATCACATTCCAAGTATTTCCACCTTCAAATTTAGTAATGCTGACAATTACAGCATCAAGACCACTTACAGAACGACTTGAAATAGTTTGTATGGCGTTTACAATTTGTGCACCAATAACAATAGGATCAATACCCGATTCAGGTCTTGCTGCATGTGCTCCAACACCGGTTATGGTAATTTCAATGCGATCGACATTTGCAGAAAAAGGGCCAGCTCGTGATGCCATTTGATTAATGGTTAAATTAGGGTTGTTGTGTAAACCGAGTATGGCATCGACCCCTTTTAATGCCCCAATTTTGATAAACTGTAGAGCTCCACTAAAGTTTTCTTCCGCAGGTTGGAATAGTAAACGAATGGTACCTGTTAAATCTTTTTCGTGTTCTTTTAAAAGATAAGCCGCTCCCATTAAAATTGATGCATGTACATCATGCCCACAAGCGTGCATAACATTTTTATTTTGGGAACGATAATCACAATTTGTTTGTTCATGGATGGGTAATGCATCAATATCAGCTCGTAAAGCCAGAATAGGGGAGCCTGTTCCAATTTCGGCAATGACCCCCGTTTTAGCACCTAATTCTATTATTTTAATGTTTGCTTTTTCTAAATACGTTTTCAATATTTTAGTCGTTTCGAATTCTTGATTTGAAAGCTCAGGATTTTGATGTAATGTAACAAAAAGCTGATGAATAGTTTGTGCAATGGGTTGATGCATAATATATCCAAATGATTATGAGATGTTTTTAACGTTAGCACAGCTTAATTTTTCAACCTAATAATCGTTTTTTATATCTTATTCCAAAAAGTTATAAGATAGAATAACTTGGAATAAATAAACCATTATTTCTGTGCTAGAGTAAAACAAATGTCGATAGCCGATAAAGGGTAACTCAAATGAAAAATGGTTTTATCAAACATAAATTTTTACAACATATTGCTATTGTGGCTTTATTTAGTTCTGCATGTTTAATGAGTGCTTGCGATAATTCCTCTCAATCAGCCAATAATCAAACCAAAAAAGAGATTAGTATGGGGGTATCACCTGGTCCGTATAATGATCTTTTTAGAGACGCGGTAAAACCTATTCTTGAATCAGAAGGATATAAAGTTAAATTGGTTAATTTTCCACATTTATTAGAATCAGATGTGGCATTGAGTGAAGGAAGCATTGATTTAACCGTTGCACAGCATACTGCTTATATGAATGTATTTAATGCCCAACGCAAAGCTAATTTAAAGCCAGTTGTGCATGTGCCATCGGTACCCGCGGCGATTTTCTCTAATAAGTATCAATCATTAGATAAGGTTTTTTCAGGGGCTAAAGTGGCGATTCCTCAAGATGCTTCAAATGCTGCACGGTCTTATAATTTACTTGAAAAAGCAGGATGGATTAAATTGAAAGCGAATACTAATCCCATTTTAGCGAGTAAAAATGATATCGCTGAAAACTTAGTGGGCATTGATATTATCGAAATGGATTCGGCAAATATTCCAAGAGTTCTTAATGAGCTTGATTTTGCTGTCATTCCGGGGAGTATTGTTTATTCGGCCAACATTGATTCAAGCAAAGCATTGCTTTT
The DNA here is from genome assembly GCF_046635705.1 of Gilliamella sp. CG25. Lineage (NCBI taxonomy): Bacteria > Pseudomonadati > Pseudomonadota > Gammaproteobacteria > Orbales > Orbaceae > Gilliamella > Gilliamella sp. CG25. The sequence goes on from NZ_JBIDFJ010000001.1 coordinate 153,295, forward strand.
GGAAACCATTGTCCCCGATTTAGAAATTATGGTTGTGGTGAATGAAGGTAATGAAAACAGTCAATGGGCGCAGGATGTCAAACGTATTTATCAATCCCAACAATTTAAGGATTATATGCAAGCTCACAATCAAAATGGTTATTGGGTGATGCCACAAGAATAAAATCCTAAATGTGCCCGTTGTGAAGGTGGGTATTTAATATCTTGGCATTTGCGTATCAACGGTTAATGCCCAAGCATCAATCCCACCACTAAGATTATAAAGATAATCAGTATCAAAACCATTTTCAGCTAAATAGTTGGCTACATTTAGGCTACGTACTCCGTGGTGACAGTAAAGTACAATGTCGATTTCATCGGGTATTTTATCTAAATAAAGTGGGATAAGATTCATTGGAATATGGACGGAATTTTCAAGGCGGCATATTGCTACTTCATTAGATTCTCGTACATCAAGTAAAAACAGAGGATGTTTCTGATTTAATTTTTCTGCAAGTTCTGTCGGTGTAATAGATTTTATGTTGATCATGATTCCAAATACTGTTAAATAATGTTAAAAAGTTGGATGTTTTATTTGTGTCTGAATATAAAGCAAAAACATATCAAGTTTCAAATAATTTTAACATCATCCCGTTCGAGGAAAACAGGATGATGTGTTGAGTATTATGCAGCTAAAGCTTTGCTAATTTTTTCATATAAGTCTTTTGATAAATGATCCAGTTTTAATAAGGTTTCAAGTGCTTGACGCATTTGTTGTTGACGTTGTTGGTCATAACGTTTCAATCTGATTAATGGATCGATCAATCTTGCCGCAACCTGCGGATTTTTTTGATTTAATTCCATTAATATTTCGACTAAAAATTGATATCCACTCCCATCAGTTGCATGGAAAGCTACAGGATTATTATTAACAAAAGCACCGATTAAAGCGCGAATCCGATTGGGATTACTGAGCGAAAAGGATCGATGAGTTAAAAGTTTTTTCACTGTTGAAAGTACATTTTTTTCTGGACTCGATGCATTTAAAGCTAACCACTTATCCATCACTAATCCGTCTTGATGCCATTTATTATCAAAATCGGCTAGAAGTTCTTGATGACAATCAAGCTGAGCTTTAACAGCAACTGTTAATGCAGCGATGGTATCTGTCATATTATCTGCTTGATAATATTGTTGATGAACTAGATGATTTGCTTGTGATTTCTCATCGGCATGGGCTAAAAGCATTAAACAGGCATTTTTTAATGAGCGTTTAGCAATATCTTCATGTTCAATCCGATAATTTTCGATTTTATTGTGACGGTAAACTGCGGTTAATTCATCATAAAGTGCATTACCAAAACACGTTAATAAAAACAGGCGGACTTGATAGATGGCTATTGGGTCAACGACACTAAATAAATTGGCTAGTTCATTTTCCGAAGGTAAAGTGATGATTTGGGCAATGAGAGAGGGATCTGTTGATTCGGATAATAATATTGCTCTAAATGCATCGATAACTGAATCAGGAAGGCTTAGTTGTCGATTATCTTGATAATTTCTAACATTTTCCCGAATATATTTAATTAATAGCATTTGCGCAGCATCATAACGACTAAAAGCATTGGTTGCATGTTGCATCAAAAAAATCAAATCACTATCTTGATAATCATAGGTCATTTTTACCGGTGCAGAAAAATCACGTAATAATGAAATAATCGGTTTTTCATTCACGTTATCGAAAACAAATTGTTGTTTTGCTTGTGTTAAATTTAAAACGTGATGAATTGGCAGTTGGTTATGCTCAAGTTTAATGATTTCGCCGTTATGTTGATATAATTCAATATCAACAGGTATATGCAAAGCTTTCTTTTCAGCTTGATCTAAGGTTGCAGGCGTGTTTTGTTCGATAGTTAAATAATAGTGTTTGCTTTTTTCATCATAGCTATCTGTAATGGTTAATTCTGGTGTACCTGATTGGCTGTACCATAATTTGAATTGTGTTAAATCAATGCCTGAAGCATCTTGCATCGCAGCGACAAAGTCATCGCAAGTTGCTGCACTTCCGTCATGACGTTCAAAATAGCGTTTCATGCCAGCTTGAAACTTATCTTCGCCTAACAAGGTATGCATCATTCGTATCACTTCAGCCCCTTTTTCGTACACAGTTACCGTATAGAAATTATTCATTTCTATGACTTGATCAGGACGAATAGGATGGGACATCGGACTTGCATCTTCAGCAAATTGGACACTACGTAAGATTTTAACATCATCAATTCGCTTAACGGCTCTAGAGCCCATATCTGCGCTAAACTCTTGATCACGAAAAACCGTCAAACCTTCTTTTAAGCTAAGTTGAAACCAATCACGACAAGTAACACGATTACCTGTCCAATTATGAAAGTATTCGTGACCAATAACACTTTCGATACCTAAATAATCATCATCAGTAGCCGTTTCTGGTTTGGCAAGAACATATTTTGAGTTGAAAATATTCAGACCTTTGTTTTCCATTGCGCCCATATTAAAAAAGTCAACGGCAACAATCATAAAAATATCTAAGTCATATTCTAATCCAAAACGAGTTTCATCCCAGCGCATAGCATTTTTTAAACTGGTCATTGCCCAATGTGAACGATCTAAATTGCCTTTATCAACATAAATCTCCAGATCAACTTTACGGTTTGAACGAGTTATAAACTGATCTTTAAGAATATCAAAATCTCCGGCAACCAATGCAAACAAGTAGGCGGGTTTAGGAAATGGATCTTGCCATTGTACCCAATGACGACCGTCTGAAAGTTCTCCTTGTGCAATGCGGTTACCATTAGAAAGCAGATATGGGTATTGTTGTTTATTGGCGGTAATACGAGTTGAAAAACGCGCTAAAACATCGGGTCTATCTAAATAGTATGTGATATGACGAAAACCTTCAGCTTCACATTGTGTACAAAGTGCTTCTCCAGAAACATACAATCCTTCTAGTGCAGTGTTATCAATCGGTTTTATTTCATTGACAATGGTTAGTGTAAATTCATCTGATGGAACATTATGAATAATAATGCCTGAGTTGGTAATGTGATAATCCTGCCAAGGCTGTTCATCGATATTGATAGCGATTAATGTTAAGTCTTCTCCATCTAAAACTAAGTCTGAGGCTTTAGCATTTTTTTGTATAATATGGCTTCGAGCCGTGACTGTTGTGATTTCTGCGGATAAGTTAAAATCAAGATCGATATCCGTAATGGTAAAATCGGGTGCTTTATAGTCCAGTCGATACTTTGCAGTTGGTTGTGTTTTGGTATTATTCGTTGTCATAGTTATTGTGCCTTTTATTTTTATAAATAATTAAAATTCGATAAATATTGCATGATTTTCACAACTGCACTTATCGTTATTGGTGATGTTTAATTAATTCTTTTGAGTATAGTTAAGTTATATTATTTAATCTGGTTTGTTATTAATATTATAGCCTAATGAAGATAGGTTATTATATATTTAATCTATATCTTCAATATTATTCTGCTATAATCTCTAGAATTTTTTTAGAGTATTAACAACAAAAAGACATGTTACCAGCTATAATTACATCAATCTTAGATACTGATGCTTATAAGTTGCATATGCAGCAAGCCGTTTTTCATCATTACCCAGATACCACTGTCGTTGCGGAGTTTCGTTGTAGAAGTGATGATTTATTAGGTCAATATGCTGATGAAATAAAACATCAAGTCAAATTAATGGAATCATTAACGCTTTCCGATGATGAATTTCAATATCTATCTGGCATCTCCTTTTTTAAATCTGATTATTTAAACTGGCTCAAGAATTGGCGTTTTAATAGTCAATTATTGACGATAACTAATCAAGAAGGAAGACTTGATATAAGAATTGAAGGAAAGTGGCTGGATGTAATTTTATGGGAAGTCCCATTACTGGCAGTTATTAGCGAAATAGCACATAGAGATCGTTCTCCTAATATTGGCGTGTCGGAAGCTATAGCCCAACTCAAAAATAAATTGACAAGATTTAACGAGCAAACTGCAAATATGGATATGTCGGGCTTTAATTTAATGGATTTTGGAACCCGAAGGCGTTACTCATTTGCCGTACAATCAGCTGTTGTCGATTACCTAAAAAACCATTTTGACAATTTTCATAGTACCAGTAACTATTTACTGGCTTATCGACTAGGACTTACCCCTGTTGGTACTCAAGCACATGAATGGTTTCAAGCTCATCAGCGATTAACCCCAACTTTGCAAGATTGCCAAAAAACAGCGCTTAAAGTTTGGTTAGAGGAATATCCTCAAGATTTGGGGGTAGCCCTAACAGACTGTATTACCATGGACGCATTTTTGCGTGATTTTGATACTTACTTTGCTAATCACTATCAAGGATTACGCCATGATTCGGGTGATTCGATTGAATGGGGTGAAAAGGCGATTGCCCATTACCAACAATTAGGGATTGATCCTAAAACAAAAATGTTAGTATTTTCCGATAGTTTAACTTTTGACAAAGCGATAAAGATTTATCAACATTTTCATCATCGAGTAAAATTGTCTTTTGGTATCGGGGGCTTTCTGGCGTGTGATATTCCGTCTACTGAAGCAAATACCAAAGCCTTAAATATCGTATTGAAATTGACGCAATGCAATAATCAGTCTGTTGCAAAATTGTCAGACAGTCCAGGTAAGACAATATCGCAAGATTTAGCTTTTATTAAGGAATTAAAAAGAACGTTTAACGTTAATCATTAAACTTATTTTTATAAAAAACGTAAATCAAATTATAAATGTTTTATTTAAAAATTTAATTTAATGCCAACTGAGACTAAAGTTAGGTAACTAAGTGGCATTTAGAATATACTTGTATTATTTTTAATACTATTTAACTTAATTAATATAGAGATGGATAATTAAAATGAATTCAGTTGCTCCTATTGTTGATGTGTTACAAGGCAAAATTGCTGTTGGTAGCACTATTTCTGTTCAAGGCTGGGTAAGAACACGCCGTGATTCGAAAGCCGGTATTTCATTTCTAGCTGTTTATGATGGTTCGTGCTTTGATCCCATTCAAGCTGTTATAGAAAAAGATCTACCAAATTATGAACAAGATATTTTACGGTTAACGGCAGGTTGTTCAGTTAAAGTAACAGGTAAAGTTGTTGAATCTCCGGGACAAGGACAAAAATACGAGCTACAAGCAACACAAGTTGAGGTTTATGGATTTGTTGATGATCCTGAAACTTACCCAATGGCTGCTAAACGTCATTCAATTGAATATTTACGAGAAGTTGCTCATTTAAGAGCAAGAACCAACATTGTTGGCGCGATTACTCGTGTACGTCATACATTAGCGCAAGCCATTCACCAATTTTTTGATGAACGAGGCTTTTTTTGGCTTTCTACGCCAATTATTACCGCATCAGATACTGAAGGTGCAGGTGAAATGTTCCGTGTATCCACCCTTGATATGTTAAATCTACCTAAAACTGACAAGGGGAAAGTCGATTTTGATAAAGATTTCTTCGGAAAAGAAGCTTTTTTAACGGTGTCAGGGCAATTAAATGCAGAAACGTACGCTTGTGCATTGTCTAAAGTTTATACTTTTGGGCCAACTTTTAGAGCTGAAAATTCCAATACAACACGCCATTTAGCTGAATTTTGGATGATGGAACCTGAAGTTGCGTTTGCTGATTTAAATGATAATGCAAAACTTGCAGAAGATATGTTGAAGTATGTCTTTAAAACCGTGCTTGAAAAACGTGCTGATGATATGCAATTTTTTGCTCAGCATATTGATAAAGAAGCAATCAATCGTTTAGAAAACTTTATTAATGCCGATTTTGCTCAAGTTGATTACACCGATGCCATTACTATTTTACAAAACTGTGATGCCAAATTTGAAAATCCAGTGAGTTGGGGAATCGATTTAGCGTCAGAGCATGAACGTTATTTAGCTGAACAGCATTTTAAAGCGCCTGTCGTTGTTAAAAATTATCCAAAAGATATTAAAGCATTTTATATGCGTATGAATGACGATGGTAAAACGGTTGCTGCAATGGATGTGTTAGCGCCAGGCATTGGCGAAATCATTGGCGGATCGCAACGTGAAGAGCGTTTAGATATGTTAGATAAGCGCATGGACGAAATGGGGCTTAAAAAAGAAGATTATTGGTGGTACCGTGATTTACGTCGATATGGTACTGTTCCTCATTCTGGATTCGGTCTTGGATTTGAGCGCTTAATTGTTTATGTCACTGGCGTACAAAACGTAAGGGATGTGATTCCTTTCCCAAGAACGCCACGAAATGCAAATTTTTAACTGGTATAAATAAACAAACATTTTTGGATGTTTATGATAAAACGCAAATTAGTGATAATTAGCAAATATGTATAAATTATAATCAAACGGTTTCGTTTTTGGGGTTAGACATCAAAATTAACGAAAAGTTCACTTGCTTTTAAAAAATTTTTATACATAATTTACACTACTGTAAAAAGTGGAAGAAAATAATAGTAATATTATTTTTGGATGAATAATCATTGTACATAAATAGGCACTAAACTTTTCAGTTAGTGTCTTTTAATAAATAACCATGAGGGTAAGAAATGAAACGTAATCTATTAGCAATCGCTATTCCTGCACTTTTAGTTGCAGCTAGCGCAAATGCATCTATTGAAGTTTGGAACAAAGATGGTAATAAAGTAGACTTTTACGGTCGTGTAAAAGCAGCTAACCACATCACTGATCGTGGTCAAAAAGATGAAGGTGACGATACTTCTGCTCGTTTAGGTATGTCAGGTCAAACTCAAATCACAGATTGGTTATCTGGTTATGGTCGTTGGGAATATGAAGCTAAATCTGGTAAAAATTCAGATAACGAAGTTCGTTATGCATTTGCTGGATTAAATTTTGGTGACTTCGGTTCATTTGATTATGGTCGTAATGATGGCGTATTAAAAGCAATTACTGCATATACTGACGTATTACCAGAATTTGGTGGTGACGCTGCAAACAACAATTGGAACGTGCTTTCTGCTCGTACTAAAGCTGTAGCAACTTACCGTAACAATAACTTCTTTGGTTTAAATGATGATATCAGCTTTGCTGTACAATATGCTGATAATGGTGATAACTCACTTACTAAAGATAATATTCGTGGTGAATCAAGAGAAGCTTGGGGTACAAACGTTCAATGGAACATTTTTGACACAGGCTTAACTGCAGGTATTGGTTATGCTCAATCAACTTCAAGTGATCAACGTCACAATACTTGGGCTACTGGTATTAAATACGATAACTATAATTTATATTTAGCTGCTAACTATTTCCAAAGCAAGTTAAAAAATCGTTATATCGATCATAAAGGTCATATTGCAGATGAAAAAGTTAAAGGTATCGAATTAGTTGCTCAATATGGCATTGAATTAGATGTAGGTCGTTTAACTCCATCTTTAGCTTATGTTCAACATAAACTAACAAGTGGTTATGATGGTGATAATAAAGCGCATTACCGTTCAGGATCTCATAGCTCACCTATGGCTAAATACGTATCTTTAGGTGCAACTTATGATCTTAACAAAAATTTCAGCGCTATCGTAGAATATAAATTTAATCTACTTGACCATAAAGACATTGGTGCAGCGATGAATACGACTAATAATCGTGGTCATAAGAAAGCAAATACTCCAGGTACAAAAGATGTGTTAGGTGTTGGTTTAATCTACCAATTCTAATTCTTCTTAAATTATAAAAAAGGCACTTAGGTGTCTTTTTTATCGCCTTTTGAATTTATTCCCGCCCAAAAAAACATTTTATGCTTAAAAAAATTTATTGTAGGTACTAAAATAAACTAAATTTCGTAGAAATTTACTTATTTGCATTGTTTATCTGCAATGTAAGCAGAAATCTTATATCTAATACAAGATATCACAGTAATAATATAATTGCTTAATTTTGCAGTTATTTATTAACCGAGAGCAAAGTAATTTGCATCTTTAAAAATATAAATACCTATGAGGGTAACAAAATGAAACGTAATCTATTAGCAATCGCTATTCCTGCTCTTTTAATTGCAGGTACTGCAAACGCTTCTATTGAAGTGTGGAATAAAGACGGCAATAAAGTCGATTTTTATGGTCGAGTTTATGCATTAAACTATATTACTGACAGAAACAACCAAACAGGCGAAGGTGATAAAACGACTGCACGTTTAGGTATGTCAGGTCAAACTCAAGTTACTGACTGGTTATCTGGTTACGGACGTTGGGAATACGAAGCTAAAACTGGTAAAAATGCTGACAACGAAACTCGTTATGCATTTGCTGGTTTGAATTTTGGTGATTTTGGTTCATTCGATTATGGTCGTAATGACGGTGTGCTAAAAACTTTAACTTCTTATACAGACGTTTTACCAGAATTTGGTGGTGATGCTTCAAATAATGATCTTTATGCATTATCTGCACGTACTAAAGCTGTAGCAACTTATCGTAATACTGATCTATTCGGTTTAGTTGATGGTTTACGCTTTGCTGTTCAATATGCTGATAACGGTGATAACAGCTCAACTAGCCATTTCAATGCAGTGAATCGTAACAACGGTCATGATAGTGCGGAAGCATGGGGTTCTGTTATCGATTGGGATGTGCTTGATACTGGTTTATCTGTTGGTGCTGGTTACACTCAAACTAGTGGTCACAAAAATGCTAAAGCATGGTCAGCAGGTATCAAATACGACAATGACAATGTTTATTTAGCTGCGCTATATATTCAAGGTAAACAAAAATATGGTTGGGATAATGCATCATCTAACCACAATGCAGATGACTTAAAAACCAAAGGTATTGAAATTGTTGCTCAATACGGAATCGACTTCGATATTGGTCGTTTAACTCCATCTGTTGCTTATATCCAACACAAAGTTAAAGATGCTTCTAGCTATTCTAGCGATGCAGGGCTTAAAGGTAATGACCTTGTTAAATATGTTGATGTTGGTTTAACTTATGCATTCAACAAAAACTTACAAGCTATTGTAGATTATAAAATCAACTTGTTAGATAAAGATGATATCGGTGCACGTCGTGCATTATATGATAGCAGCACATTTAGCAAATCAGAAATTAAAGCGACAACAAAAGATACTGTTGCACTTGGTTTAATCTATCAATTCTAATTAATTGCAATTTGATATTTTTGAAAGGCACTTCGGTGCCTTTTTTATTGTCCCTAATTTAATCAAATAAAACTTGAATTTTAATTGATACTCTGTTAAAAACATCAGCAATAATAATAGATTAGGACAACATTATGCGTTATACCACTCGTCAGTTAGCTGCCAAAAAAAATATTGCTTTAGTCGCACATGATCACTTAAAAGAGTCATTATTAAATTGGTGTAAAAAAAATCGAGAAGAGCTTTCTCATCATCATTTATGTGGTACAGGAACTACGGGAACATTAATTAAACAAGAAACAGGTCTAAATATTACACCTATGCTTAGTGGCCCTATGGGTGGCGATCAACAAATAGGCGCATTAATTGCCGAAGGAAAAATTGATATTCTTATCTTTTTTTGGGACCCGCTCAATGCGGTACCACACGATCCTGATGTCAAAGCTTTACTTCGTTTATCAACGGTCTGGAATATTCCGGTTGCGACTAATCAAGCAACCGCTAATGCACTGATTCAATCCTCCATTTTTACGCAAGAAATAGAAATTGAAATTCCTGACTATCAAGGTTATTTAGCTGAAAGATTAAAATAATTGCCAATATAATCCCAAATACTACATAACAGAAAGGGCAAATATTGCCACAGAAAAAGGGTCTAACATGCCGGCTTTATTGTTAATGTCTTTTGGGATTCTGATTATTGGTATTACAAAAACATTATTGGTAGTACCACTTTTAATTGCATTGTTTAAATGAGGTATTTTTATTGCCAAGCCTGTAAGAGAATGTTGAACAACAAATCAGAGTAATTTAAAAGTAAAACTATTGCGTGGGATTGAATTAATTCGAATTGGCTATGGCGAAGTTTGTTGGCTTATACCTATCGCCGTTTATTTATATAAGTTGCTCGATATAAAAATCGGATTTTGGTATGCAACTTTAATAATTTTAATACTAATCGAATTGACAGTTGTCGGCTTTCTACAGTATTAATTTAAAATAAAGTTTCAATATTGTGAGTTAAAATGAAGAAAACGGATTAATTTCCCCTTTATTAAATAAAATCGCTTCTCCAGTATTCAGCTTGTACCATGTTTCATTAGAAGTTAATGGCAACGTTGAAATGATTGTGACGATATCATTAGGCGTAGTGTGTTTTTGAAAATCAATTTCAACATCTTCGTCAAGAAGTTTTGCTTTTCCGAAAGGTGCTTTACGTGTTATCCAATGTAAGTCAGTTGAACAATAAGCAAAAACATATTGACCGTCAGAGAGTAACATATTAAATACCCCAAGTTGGCTTAGTTTGTCAGCGCATTGCTTAATATAGCTGAATACTTCCAGATCATTACTGGGTTTTTGCGGATATTTCTTGTGAAGTTGATTAATGAGATAACAAAATGCATATTCACTATCAGTCAGACCTACAGGTTCAAATATCCCCATATCAAGATCTTCATAACCTGTTAGCTGCCCGTTATGGGCAAAAGTCCAATTTTTTCCCCATAACTCACGCGTAAAAGGATGCGTATTTTCAAGTGCTACGCCTCCTCGATTTGCTTGGCGAATGTGGGCTATGACTGCTTTTGACTTTATTGGATACTGTTGAACAAGTTTGGCAATAGGCGAATAACTGCAAGGTTCAGGATCTTTAAATGTACGGCACCCCTTACCTTCATAAAAAGTAATACCCCACCCATCTTTATGCGGGCCCTTATCACCACCACGTTTGACTAAACTGGTGAAACTAAAACAGATATCTGTTGGCACATTCGCACTCATGCCCAATAATTCGCACATTTACTTGCTCATCTCTTTTTCGATTAGCATGATTAAAATGTGAATCACTTTAATATGAATTTCTTGAACACGATCAGCATAACCAAAATGGGGAACTCGAATATCCACATCAGCAAGACCATGCATTTTACCGCCATCTTTACCGGTTAACGTAATCACTTTCATCCCTTTTTGTTTTGCTGCTTCAATTGCTTTTAGCACATTAGCAGAGTTACCTGAGGTAGAAATACCTAGTAGTACATCACCTTTTTGACCTACACCCTCGATATACCGAGAAAAAATCGAATCAAACCCAAAATCATTACCTACACACGAAATATGACTAACATCAGATATCGCTATTGCAGGATAAGCAGGGCGATTGTTGCGATAACGTCCTGTTAACTCTTCTGCAAAATGCATAGCATCACAGTGAGAACCGCCATTCCCACATGATAGCACTTTACCACCATGTTTGAACGAATCAGCCAATAATATAGCGGCTTGCTGAATATGTTCTAAATTTTTATCATCTGAAATAAATTTATTTAACACATCAGCTGCTTCATTTAACTCATTTCGAATATTATCAATATACATTAATCTTACCCTCATAAAAAATTTAGCCACCATTGTAATTCTTTCAAAATAGCTTGCAAGTACTAAAAAATAAATTTAATTCTCATTCATTTTTTTATTTTTCATGACTGGTCAATTAAAACATCGTCTTGAAAATAAAAACTAAAATGAGTGATCAGTCTTAAAACATCAATTATTCTAAATTGATTATCTACAATATGAGCTTAATTAAATTATTTTTAAAAATAGTACAGTCTTATTTTTAGATATTTGATGTAAAGATCTTGCTCGTAGCGCTATTTGCTAATAGGAGAAATCTGCAGTTTGTGATACAATTTGGCAGTTATTTTTTCACGAATAAAGATAGTGAAATTGCATTTAAAAATCAATTGATAAGGAATTAGTATGCAAACTATTGAAGCTAAAGTTATCGCACCAAAAGCAAAAGTTGCCATTATTGTGGCACGTTTTAATCATTTTATAAATGATAGTCTTGTTAATGGCGCTACCGATGCATTAAAACGTATTGGGCAAGTCGATGATAAAAACATTACAGTCATTTGGGTACCTGGTGCTTATGAGATCCCACTAGCGGCAAAAGTTGCAGCACAATCCAAAAAATATGATGCAATAGTTGCATTAGGAACCGTGATTCGAGGTAGTACGGCGCATTTTGATTTTGTTGCTGGCGAATCAAGTTCTGGTTTATTAAGTGCAAGCCTAGATTATTCGATCCCAGTTGGATTTGGTATTTTAACAACTGAATCTATAGAACAAGCTATTGAACGTGCAGGCACAAAAGCGGGTAATAAAGGTGCTGAAGCAGCATTAACTGCGCTTGAAATGCTAAACGTTATTAAAGCAATTAAGGAGTAAGTTAGTGGCATCAGTCAATCCTCGTCGTCGAGCAAGAGAGTGTGCGGTACAAGCAATATACTCTTGGCAAGTTTCCCGAAATGATCTTGCCGATGTTGAGACCAGTTTTATTGCAGAACAAGATATGAAAGGCGTTGACTCCAAGTATTTTCGAGAACTCTTAAATGGGGTGGGTAAAAATACAGCAGAGTTAGATGATAAAATGGCGCCATACCTCACTGAACGTACAGTTGAAGAGCTAGGTCTAATTGAATTAGCAATATTGCGAATTGCGCTATATGAATTAACCAAACGCCAAGATGTACCGTACAAAGTCGTGATTAATGAAGCAATCGATCTAACAAAAACGTTTGGTGCTGCTGATAGCCACAAATTTGTTAACGGTGTATTAGATAAAATAGCTCCAACCATTCGTACACGATAACTGACCAAAAGTGAGATTGAAATGAACAACAATTCTGAAAAAAATAAACCAACCATTTTTTATGCGAAGAACAGTGAACCTCAGAAACGTTCTCGCTCAACTCAGCAGAAAATGACGGGTCGTAAAGACAATTTTAAAAAAGATTCATTTCAGTCTAAAACCAAAATTAGACAATCAGTAAATGACCGTATAGAAGTATTTAAACCTAAAACCAATAAACCCGGGACAGAAAAACTGAATCGTAATTTAGAATCAAATTTTAAGTATGGTCAATTTGTCGAGCATGATTCCCCATGGCAGAAAAAAGTTCGTGATAATGAGCAAACGCCTACTTATGGTTATGATGAATATCGTCAACGTAAAGAAGAAACCCTCGTTTATAGTGAAAACAGTTGTAAAGCTGTTTTCAAACATCGACGCTCAGCAATCGTCAAATTATTTATTACTCAAGATATGACCTATCAGTTTAAAGATTTAATTAGCTGGTTAGTCAATCAACGTTTAGGCTATGATGTCGTATCGGTTGAACAAATTGCGAAAATAACCCAAACGGAGCATCATGGTGGGATCTGTTTAATTGTTAAAAAACGTATACCACTTACATTAGTCGATTACCTCGAAAAAAATAGTGGCAAAAACCAAGATTGTGTTTTAGCAATTGATGATGTGAATAATCCCCATAACTTAGGTGGAATTATTCGAAGTGCCGCATTTTATGGTGTAAACGGGGTCATATTGCGTCAGACTAATTTACTCAATAGTGGCGCAGCAATGCGTATTGCCGAAGGGGGAATCGAAGCGATTGAGTCTATAAAAAGTGATGACTTTGTTGCTTCGCTTGAACGATTAAAACAACATGATTATCAGATTGTTGCCTTATTACCATGCCCGGTTAAGTCAATTAAATCGAGTGAATTACACCAAATTAAATTCAATAAAAAAGTCGCTATCGTTATTTTTCAACAAATTAATCGAAAACTGGTAGAATGTGCAGATGTAGTTGTACATTTACACGGTAATGATAATATGGCGGCACTAAATATTTCTGTTGCTACAGGTATCTTATTATCAACATTATAATTAAAAAATATGATTACTTTATTTTTGCTCAAAACATTAATACCTATAAAGGTTAATGGGATTTGATAAAATAGAGTATATGTTAAATAGCATCAATTGGTTAGAAAATGAATATTTTTTCTGTAGATTGTTAACAAGTTTTAAATGCATTGGTAAGCGGTATGGAGTCTAAACATAAAGTTGGTTTAATTTTTGGTAAGTTTTATCCTCTACATAGTGGACATATATATTTAATTGAAAAAGCGATGAGTCAGGTCAATGAATTACATATTTTTCTTGGTTGTGAACCATCACGTGATCAACAACTGTTTGACAAAAGCCATTTATCAAAACAACCTAAAGTCAGTGATCGATTCACATGGCTGAAAGAAACCTTCAAAGACCGTCATAATATTCATATTCATGTTTTAGATGAAGCTGGAATCCAGTCTTATCCAAATGGCTGGAAAGACTGGAGTGATCGTGTCAAACTTATTTTGAATGAATATAAAATCAAACCAACGGTTATATTTACCAGTGAACCTCAAGATATAAAAAATCATGAGCTTTATTTCGGTTGCCCAGCAATTATTATTGATGCTGATCGCAACTTTATAAATATTAGTGCTACTCAAATACGCGAAAACCCCTACCAAAATTGGTCTTTTATTGCACAAGCTGCCAAGCCTTTTTTTGTCAGAAAAGTGGCGATTATAGGACAAGGAATATTTAAAGAACTCCCAATACAGCTCGCTAATATTTATAACACGCAATACGTATCAAATGGCTATATTAATTATATCGAGCGGGAATTAACAAACTCACATAATAAGCGTTATTTGAGTGAGGCTGATTACCTTAAAATTGCAATGTTACATGTTGAACGGATATCGAGTGCTGAAGTACAGGCTAATAAATTACTGTTTGCTTCAATCGATTTTGATACGTTAGCACATTATTATCAGCAAGTGTTTGATAAAGAACATCAAGTTTTAAACGCATTAAAAGAAAATTATCATTTTGATTTGGTCATCCATGAAAAAGATTTTGACCCAAATCTTTCATCATTAGAATATTTTGAAACCGTATCCAATATGGTCGAAAGGTTGTTGATTTAGTTCATCACTTTTATTCTGGCTTATGCTAAAATAGCCTAAATCTTTGTGATGGGTAAATTTTATGTCTCAATCTTCTGACAAACAAAATAACGATAATCAAGAAAAAATAGATTTTGGTTTTACGCAAGTTTTAAAACAAGATAAAGTAAAACGTGTTGCGGATGTCTTTCATTCCGTTGCCGACAAATATGATGTAATGAATGATTTAATGTCATTTGGTATTCATCGTATTTGGAAAAAAATTACCATTGAATATAGCAGTGTGCGTAAAGGTCAAAAAGTATTAGATCTTGCTGGTGGCACTGGAGATTTAACTGCAAAATTCTCACAATTAGTCGGCGATGACGGATTAGTGGTGCTCGCTGATATCAATGAATCCATGTTAAAAGTTGGACGCGAAAAGCTTCGAGACAAAGGATTATTCAAAAATATTGAATATGTGCAAGCTAACGCTGAAGAGTTACCTTTTGCGGACAATTTTTTTGACTGTATTACCATTTCTTTTGGTCTACGTAATGTGACTGACAAAAATAAAGCGTTACAATCCATGTGGCGAGTATTAAAACCTGGTGGTCGTTTATTAATTCTTGAATTTTCCAAACCGCAATACCCAATTTTAAATAAAGCTTATGATCTTTATTCATTTACTATGTTACCGTTAATGGGCAAAGTTATTGCGAATGATGCTGACAGTTACCGTTATTTAGCCGAATCAATTCGGATGCATCCTGATCAAAAAACATTGAAAAAAATGATGGAAGATGCAGGATTTGTAGATGTCAAATATCACAACATGACAGGTGGTATTGTGGCGTTACATACTGGTTTTAAATTTTAAGCGATGAAATCTAATGACATTTTTCAGACTCTATAAAATATTAACCGTTTTTCGTGCATATCAATTAAATGAATTATTGCCAACTAATCGATTTTCAAAGTGGTTACCAATTTTAATATCATGTTTATTTTGGATAAGGCCGAAAGCAAAACATGAAGAAATTGGCGAGCGATTACGTCAAGCATTGCAAGAGCTTGGGCCAGTCTGGATAAAATTTGGTCAAATGATATCAACTCGTCGAGATGTGCTTTCTAAAGATATTGCAGACAGTTTAGCTAAATTACAAGACCAAGTTGATCCTTTTGACGGGAAGGTGGCAAAACAATTAATCGAAAAAGCACTAGGTCAGCCAATTGATCATTATTTTTCAGATTTTGATGAACAACCATTGGCATCGGCATCGATTGCACAAGTTCATACAGCCATATTAAAACGCAGCCAAGCTGAAATTGTCATTAAAGTATTGCGTCCTAACATTATACCAGTCATAAAAGCGGATATTGGCTTAATGTATTGGCTTGCCAAACAGTTTACTAAACGCATTAAGTTCGGTGCAAAGTTACGAGCAATTGAAATCGTACGTGATTATGAACTTACCTTAATGAAAGAGTTAGACTTAAAACAAGAAGCTTATAATACCATACGCTTACGTGACAATTTTATTAATAGCAACATATTATATATACCTTACATTTATCAAGAACTCTGTCGAGAAAACATCTTAGTTGAGGAACGCATTAAAGGTGTGCCAATTGGTGATAGCCAAACACTTAAACAACACAACATTGATATGAAGTTACTTGCTGAACGAGGTGTTCAAGCTTTTTTCACGCAGGTTTTCAAAGATAATTTTTTCCATGCTGATATGCATCCGGGCAATATTTTTGTTGACATTACCGAGCCACAAAACCCCCGTTACATTGGAATTGATTGCGCTATTATTGGAATTTTAACAGAAGATGATCAGTACTATCTTGCTGAAAATTTCCTTGCCTTTTTTAATCAAGATTATCGCAAAATAGCTGAAACCTATATTGCATCGGGTTGGGTTCCTGAATCTACCGATCCGATTGCTTTTGAAATGGCTATGCGCAACGTATGTGAACCTGCATTTGCAAAACCGTTGGCTGAAATCTCATTCTCACAAATTTTACTAAAATTATTTGATGTTGCCAGACGATTTGAAATGGAAATTCAACCACAATTAATCTTGTTGCAAAAAACGCTATTTTATATTGAAGGTTTGGGGCGTCAACTATATCCAGAACTCGATTTATGGCAAACCGCTAAACCATTCTTAGAAAAATGGTATGAAGACAAATATAGTGCTAAAACAATTATTCAGCAAGCATGGGCTTCATTACCACAATGGCGAACGCTCTTGCCCGAACTGCCTGCAAAACTTAATGATTACGCACGCATGACAAAACAGATGAATCATCAAATTAGACAGATTAATCACGAACTAACGTGTCGAAAAAAACGAGAACGAATTTTATACAGTGCAATAGGAATACTCATTATATCATTTATCTCTATGCTAATTATTCATTAGATGAGTTATTTGGGAATCTGATAATTTAAGTGTATAATCAAATCACAAATGACGTCGGAGATAATTATCATGATGCCAAGTTGGCCTCAATTACTCATATTAATTGCAGTTATTGTATTACTGTTTGGAACCAAAAAATTACGCTCATTAGGTTCGGATCTTGGTGCATCAATTAAAGGCTTTAAAAAAGCAATGAATGAGGATGATGATAAAAAAACATCAACAGAACAACCAAATAAAGTTGAAACTGTAGACTCCTCTAACGATGAACAAACGACAAAAAAAGAGTAGGTTGTGTTCGATATCAGCTTTGGTCAATTATTATTAGTTTTAATTATTGGACTGGTTGTATTAGGGCCAGAGCGTTTGCCTATTGCAATTAAAACCGTTGCAGGTTGGATTAAAGTATTACGACGAATGTCGGCAACGGTTCAACTTGAACTCAACAAAGAGCTAAAACTGCAAGAGTTACAAGATAGTTTAAAAAAAGCAGAACAAAGTGGTTTAACCAACTTAACACCTGAAATTCAAGAATCAATTGATGATTTAAAACGTGTGACAGAATCGTTACAAAAAGAGATTGATTCAGCAACCCAAACCGATATTGAAAACCCAAATAAAGACAAACCATGACAGACGACGCATCTCAACCTTTAATTGGACACCTTGTTGAACTCAGAACACGACTTTTACGTTGTATTATCTGCATTTTATTGGTTTTAATTTGTCTACTTTACTTTTCTAATGATATTTATCACATCGTTGCTAATCCGTTAATTAGTCAATTACCTACAGGTAGTAGCATGATTGCAACTGATATCGCAGCCCCTTTTTTTACACCGATTAAATTAACGGCAGTGGTGGCGATATTTATTTCTATTCCCTATGTACTTTATCAAGTGTGGGGATTTGTTGCACCCGCGTTATATCAAAATGAAAAACGTTTAGTCGTGCCACTGATTATATCAAGCACAGTGTTATTTTATATAGGTATTGCTTTTGCTTATTTTGTGGTATTCCCACTTGCATTTTACTTTTTTATCCACACAGCACCGATTGATGTTGCAATCAATACCGATATCACCAAATATCTTGATTTTGTTATGACGTTATTTGTGGTATTCGGATTTGCTTTTGAAGTCCCTGTCGCCATTATACTACTCTGTTGGACTGGCGTGACCACACCAAAAAGTCTACGGAAAAAAAGACCTTACATCATTGTGGCTGTGTTTGCCGTTGCTATGTTTGTTACCCCACCTGATGTGTTTTCGCAAATATTATTAGCGATACCAATTTGTTTACTTTTCGAAATTGGGACTTTTTTCGCCCGTTTTTATCAACCCCGTAAACATGATGAAGACGAAAATAATGAATAACAAACACAATAAATACGGGCTTTGATGCAAGCAAAGAAAGCACAAAAGTACAAATATTGAGACTGGCATAAAATTACGTCAACAATAGGAACACTTGTCCCTTCTATAAACCGATCCTAAGGGGGCGGCATCGACCAATACCGACAAAAAACGAATGCTTTAACATAGTCCCTAATTTTTGATGTTTTTATGTATTACTAAAAATCCTATCACAATAACTGGGAAACAACGCTGTTAAAAAATCATTTAAAACCAATAAATTATTATTAAAAATTAACCCATTAGAAAAATGATTTATTAAATAAAAATCTACTAATTGTAATTATTAATCGTTAATAACTATTGTTAAATTTTAAAATAAATACTTTTTTTATTTTTCACTTTATGCAAAGCTAATAGCTAATTTTAGTAATCAGCACGAAGGAAATTTAATGACTAAACATTATGATTATATTGCAATCGGTGGTGGTAGTGGTGGCATTGCATCGGTAAACCGAGCGGCTTCATATGGCAAAAAATGCGCAATCATCGAAGCAAAATCTTTAGGTGGGACTTGCGTGAACGTGGGTTGTGTGCCCAAAAAAATCATGTGGTATGGCGCTCAAATTGCTGAAGCAATCAATCATTATGGTTCTGATTATGGATTCGATACGACTATCAATCAATTTAGTTGGGATAAACTACTGGCTAGCCGAAACGCCTACATCGACCGAATACATCAATCTTATGACCGTGTACTAACTAATAATAAAGTTGATGTCATTTATGGTTATGCCAAATTTGTTGATTCTCACACTATTGACGTTAATGGCGAACAATATACCGCCGATCACATATTAATAGCCGTTGGTGGAAAACCGAGTATACCAAATATTCCTGGTGCGGAATATGGTATTACATCGGATGGTTTTTTTGCACTCAAAGCTTTACCTAAACGTGTAGCTGTCGTGGGGGCTGGGTATATTGCTTGTGAAATAGCCAGCGTATTACATTCATTAGGTTCTCAAACTCATCAATTTATACGCCAAGCGACACCATTACGCAGTTTTGATCCACTCATCATTGAAACCTTAATGGAAGTCATAGCCAGCGAAGGTCAACAACTCCACACGTTTGCGATACCAAAATCAGTGACTAAAAATAGTGATAACTCGTTAACATTACACCTTGAAAATGGAGAAAGTTATACTGTTGATTGTCTAATTTGGGCAATTGGTCGTGAACCCGCAACACAAAATATGAATTTAGCAGCGGCAGGTATTAAGGTTAACGATAATGGATTTATTGTTGTAGACAAGTACCAAAACACTAATGTTGCCGGTGTTTACTCGGTTGGCGATGATACAGGCGCAACAGCCCTAACCCCTGTTGCTGTGGCTGCAGGACGTCGTTTATCTGAACGGTTATTTAATAATAAACCTGATGAACATCTAGATTATAACAATATTCCAACTGTTGTCTTTACGCATCCTGCAATTGGTACTGTTGGATTAACAGAACCTGAAGCGATTTTGCAATATGGACAAGAAAACGTTAAAGTCTATAAATCAACATTTACCGCGATGTATACAGCTGTAACACAGCATCGCCAACCTTGTCGAATGAAATTAGTCTGTGTTGGTGATGAAGAAAAAATTATCGGTATTCATGGTATCGGTTATGGTATGGATGAAATATTACAAGGTTTTGCGGTAGCACTCAAAATGGGCGCAACCAAAAAAGATTTTGATAACACCATAGCCATTCATCCAACCGCCGCAGAAGAATTTGTCACCATGCGGTAAATGTCGATTTGTCTGGATTTAAAATAGAATAAAAAAGCAGGAAACATCCTGCTTTTTTATTGATAGAATTATTTATTATTGGGTTTATTTGACCAACCTTTTTTTGCTAACGGATAAAAACCCACCGCAACTGCAATTAACGCGACAAACGAGATATAAATACCTGCACCAAGATAACTATATTGACCCAGTAAATGGTCGGGGCTTAAAAGATAAATTGTTAAAGTGGGTGTAATGGCACTAAATAAAGCGTAGGCTAAATTATAAGAAAACGATAAACCCGAATAACGAATCGCAGGTGGAAAAGTTCTTGTACCAATGATTGGTGTCATGGCGACAGCGCCAATAAATAAACCAAATATTGCCCAAGTTAAATATAATTCAGTAAGTGAAATTGTTGGTGACAAAGTACTATAAAAATAGATACTCATCACAGCTAAACCACCCCATGTTATGATCACTGTTTTTGTTGTCCCCAGTTTGTCTTCTAACCAACCAGAAATAACACAACCGATAGTTAAGGTTAATGCTGCAATACAACCACCGATTCGCCAATCCAGATTAGCAAAATGATACATCCCACCAACAATACGACCAGGTGTTATTAAGATACCCACCATAATCGCAGTGGATAATGACCAAGTTAAAAGTGCTACAATCAAACACGCCGTTTTATGATTTTTTAAAACAGAGATGACAGGAATATTTTTTTCAATTGCCTTACGGGCAGCTAATTCTTTGAAAATAGGGGTTTCGGATAAAAACCGACGCAAATAAACCGAAATGACACCAAAAATACCACCAACAATAAAAGGGATCCGCCAAGCATAATCTAAAATATTTTGGTGGCTAAAACAAAGATCAATAATAATGGTCACAATAAAACCAAGTAAAATACCCCCAGTAATACCCGAAGTTAAGGTTCCGACACCAAAGCCATAACGTTGTTTTGGCACGTGTTCAGCAATAAAAACCCAAGCGCCCGGCATTTCACCGCCAATGGCTGCTCCTTGCAACATACGCATCACTAATAATAACAACGGTGCAAAAATTCCAATGGTTTCGTAGGTGGGTAAAATACCAATAATAAATGTGGGTAAAGCCATCATTGCCACGCTAAGTGTGAACATTTTTTTGCGACCGACTTTATCGCCAAAATGAGCCATAATGATACCGCCAACAGGGCGAACCAAGTAGCCAGCAGCAAAAATTCCCCATGCAAAAAGATCTAAAGTTAAAGGTGATAACGTATGAGGTAAAAAAAGAGGTTTGACAATCGTATCGATATACAGGGCATAGATGACAAAATCATAAAATTCTAACGTTCCCCCCAAAGAAGACAAAACTAATGTTTTTAAATCTTTACTGTTTAATGGCCTTGCAGCAGGCTGCCATTCTGCGTTAATTTCAGATTGACTCATGAAAAAACCTTAATTGTATGGTTAATATAAAATAGAAAATAAAGAAAATGACTCTTTTATAACTAAAACTTGTTATAAAAATAACATTCTGCCATAAAAAATTGTATTTAATTTCATCATAAAAAAATTTAATGAATGCGGTAAAACTGAACATTTGATTTATAATAATTAAAACATTTAATTATTTTATGTTGTACTATCAATAAACTATTTTAACTAAGGATGAATTTGGGGATGATGACTAAAACAAAAATACGCTGTGACTGGGTTTCAAACGATCCTTTATACATAAATTATCACGACAACGAATGGGGAATTGCCCAGTATGATAGTCTAAAATTATTTGAAAAAATCTGCTTAGAAGGACAACAAGCGGGATTATCTTGGATCACGGTATTGAAAAAACGTGAAGAATATCGGCGCTGTTTTTTTGATTTTAACCCTGAAAAAATTATTACATTAACCCAAAAAGATGTTGAACGTTTACTCGAAAACAAAGGACTGATTCGAAATCGATTAAAACTAAATAGTATTATAAAAAATGCACAAGCTTATCTAACAATGAAAAGTAATAATGAAGATTTTTCGACATTTATTTGGTCTTTTGTCGACGGTAAACCAATTATCAATCACTACAAAGACCTTAGTGAAGTGCCTGTCAGTACCGATATATCTGATAAACTATCAAAGGCATTAAAAAAACGAGGCTTTTCTTTTGTTGGGTCAACAATTTGTTACGCTTTTATGCAATCAATGGGATTAGTCAATGACCATTTTGAACATTGTTATAAAAAATAGGAGTTAAAAGAAATGATCGCCAAATTATTTAAGTATGGCTTAGCGTTAATATTGACTTATTTTGTTATCACTAACATCGTTATTTATCTTTATTCTAAACAAAAGCCAGCGCCAGATGCCGACACCTTAGTTGTATTAGGCGCACTTGTTGTAGGTAAGCCTGCTGTTCCTCATTACACCTTAGCCCAACGATTAGATGTTGCCTACGATTATTTACAACGTAATCCACGAACGAAAGTTGTTGTGTGTGGGGGACAAGGTAATAATGAGTCGGCGACCGAAGCAAGTGTGATGGCACAATATCTAATTAATAAAGGTATTGATCCAAAACGGGTATACCAAGAAGATAAATCGACGCGAACAGCTCAACAATTTGTGTATGCCAATCGTGTATTGCCGTTAGGCAAGACAGTTGTGGTAACTAATGATTTTCATATGCTGCGTTCGCTAATGCTGGCTAAACGTTCAGGCTTTAACGAAATATCAGGTTTATCGGCACCATTAGGGTGGGGAAATGAAGAAAAATATGTCGCATTAATCCGAGAACCCCTAGCATTGGCAAATTCTTGGTTATTCGATCATCCAAAGAAAGATGAATAATCAGCCGACTGATTCTATCACTTAAATAATCAATGAATAACGGCAAAACCCATAGTCACTACTGTTTTTGCCGTGCGTCCATGCTATTATTAGGCATTCAAATTTAAATCAGCTACAAACATATATGAAAACAGATACCATTGTTGCACAAGCAACGCCACCCGGTCGAGGTGGTGTGGGCATTTTGCGAATTTCGGGGCCACAGGCGCAAACCGTTGCGCAAGCGATACTCGGTAAAATACCAAAACCTCGCTATGCGGAGTATCTTCCTTTTTTAGCTTCTGACGGCACAACCTTAGACGAAGGAATAGCGCTATTTTTTCCTAATCCTCACTCTTTTACGGGCGAAGATGTACTAGAGTTACAAGGGCATGGTGGGCCTGTCATTTTAGATTTGCTTTTAAAACGGGTATTAGAGATTGCTAACGTCCGTATTGCAAAGCCGGGTGAATTTTCAGAGCGTGCTTTTTTGAATGATAAATTAGATTTAGCCCAAGCCGAAGCCATAGCCGATTTAATTGATGCAAGTTCTGAGCAAGCTGCAAAATCAGCGATTTCATCTTTGCAAGGCGTGTTTTCGAAAAAAATTAATGAATTGGTTGAATCATTAATTCATTTACGCATTTTTACCGAAGCCGCAATAGACTTTCCTGAAGAAGAGATCGACTTTTTATCAGATGGCAAAATAGAAGCACAACTTAATGAAGTGATTACTCGCTTAAACGAAGTTCGCCAAGAAGCAAAACAAGGCTCACTGTTACGAGAAGGGATGAAAGTGGTGATAGCTGGTCGTCCAAATGCCGGTAAATCAAGCTTACTTAATGCGTTGGCGGGTCGTGATGCGGCGATTGTTACCGATATTGCAGGCACAACGCGTGACGTATTACGTGAACATATTCATATCGATGGTATGCCCCTACATATTATTGATACTGCGGGTTTACGTGATGCCAGTGACGAAGTTGAACGCATTGGTATTGAACGAGCTTGGCAAGAAATTGAACAAGCAGATAGGGTACTATTTATGGTCGATAGCACCACCACAACCGAAACCAATCCCGAAAAGTTATGGCCAGAATTTATAGAACGGCTACCCAAAAATATGCCTGTTACAGTCATACGCAACAAAGCAGATTTAACTGGTGAAGCATTAGGTTACAATCAAGTCAATGGTTACTCACTTATCCAACTTTCTGCACGAACAGGGGAAGGGGTAACGTTACTTCGTGATCACTTAAAACAAGCCATGGGTTTTACCAGTAGTACTGAAGGCGGCTTTTTAGCACGTCGACGACACCTGCAAGCACTCGAAAAAGCGTCAGAACACCTCAACAATGGTAAGTACCAACTTACGGCTTTCCATGCTGGTGAACTTCTTGCCGAAGAACTCAGACTTGCCCAAGAAGCGCTAAGCGAAATCACTGGTGAATTCACTTCAGATGATTTATTAGGTCGTATCTTCAGTTCGTTTTGTATTGGAAAATAAGACTTAACTAGGTTACTGCATTTAAATTTAATGAATTTTCATAGTGTTACTCTTTAAAATTAACTATTGCAAAATGTTCAAAAAAAGGGTAATTTTACGTTTAGATATTGTTAACAATTTTTAAAGAATATTTAAAATATAAAATTGTATAAATTTGAAAGCAGTAACTGAAAAACTAGAAAAATTTTTAGATTATTGATTTTTTAACTAATATTAAATCAATTAAGCTTAATTTGTGAATACAAAATAAATCATAATATCTTGCCTTAAGGTCAGATATATTAATAGGTAAAAACCTGCCACATTGTAAACTTCACACTCATCGCTTCAATTTTAACAATATCTTATTCAAAATATCGCAAAATAAATATTTTTATATTTATCACACGGAAATAACTCACACCAAGTTGAGTTAAAAGGAATATTAAAAAAAATTGGAATGAATTAAATGGAAAAGCATACAACCACCAAAACCACAAAAGAAGAACAACTTCAAAAACAAAAAGAAGAGCAAGCCGCTGAACTCGAAGATCGCATTATTTATGCTGAAGCAAACAAGGATGGCAAAGATTCTCGTTCAGCTTTAGCAAATGGTGGTTGTGGCGTTTGCGAACGTCAAGGATTTCCCATTTTTCTGGTCAGAAAAGCGCCGATTAGTAAAAATTTCAACTTAGCCCAAAAAATGGGTGAAACCATTAAATTATTGGAAGACAATCGAGAGCCACCCATTGATTTAGTCACCCACAAATATGTCTATCGAACCTTACGCGTGGGTTACGTTTATATCTTAGTCAAACATAAAACGAAAGGGTGGGAGTTTTTAGGATATGAAGTGACGCCTTCAGGCGTATTTCGCCATAAAACCATTACTGACTTAAAAGAGCGAAACATTAAAGAGATCCCAGAAAGTTGTACCAAAGACGGCAATCACCATATACCCGGTTCTTTTATCAATATTGACACCTCAATATATGAAGGCGAAGCCTACATTGCTTACACTCGTCGAGCCTGGTCTCAAGGTAAAAACAGTACAATAGAAAAATACCTAAAATTAATGAATGAATCGTCGATCACAATTGAAGTACCTTCTAGAAAAAGATCTTCTTCGACAACCGGTGATTCTTCGACAAAAGAACATTTTGAGAGAGATATTCGTTTAGAAAAAGCGATTAAACGTTTTACTAAAATTAACCTGAATCAAGAAGCATACAAAGATCCAAGCAAATTAACTGACGGGGGCAAGCGAAGTTTTGAGTTTCAAAAATTCAAATCCGATAATTCATTATTAGAGCTGGCTGCTGATCCACGATTTATCATCACACATGACGGTAAAAAACGTTTGTTAAGTTCGAAAAACTTTATCACAGCCCACAAATTTAACTCATTACGAGACAGGTCAAACGCAAATAATAAAGAGTTTTTAGCGACAAGCTTTGTCTTAGATGCGCAAATTGAGAAATTAGAACAAACGCGTGAATACAAAGTCCCTGTTGTGGTTCTAGAAGATACGTTTGGTATAGCGGAAGAACTGAGCTTACAACGACAATTAAGGATTGAGCCCATAGCGCAACTGGTGATCAAATCCGAAGAGATTTATAACCAAAAAATTGATGAACATTTCAATAAAATCTTGGGATCTAAACGTGTGGATATACCAAGTCATGAAGATGACAATGATGAAAATGTCAATCAACACAAAAATACCCCAAATTCAAATAACATAATGATAAGCCAAGATTATAATTACTATTACAATGCGACTTTGGCTGCGGGAGTAAATGCAGATTATTTTAGAGAAAAAACACTGCATAAACGTAAAACGTTATCATTGATAAATGAATATCGCAATCAAATCAAAGCAATAGAATTATCAAAAGCACGAGAAGAGCTAGAGTATGACTATATATCAGAATCCAGGATAGGAATTAACAGGCAAACTAGTGTTTGGCCAAAAACAGAATACTTACTATCAAAGGGATATTTTGAAGTTCCGATGACAGCTGAAGAAAAAATTAACCATCTGAAAAAAATTAATAAAAAGGATGGTTTTTTTAAAAAAGCTGAGTATTTCGATGTCAAAGCTTTTAAACATAACAGCATAATAAATGGTCGTGCCGAACTCGATGCTTTAATGAGAACCAGCAAACATTTGGAAAAATATGAAAAGCTATTAAAACCGGGTGCTGAAACTCAATTTACCAATTTAGAAAAAAACAGATATAACGCTATAATCAGTTCGATTAATCACTTTTCGCAGGACTATTTGTATTATTTGCTATGGTTATTGGGATTTCCAATCTTGTCAAAACATACTCCGGACAAAATGAGTCAATTTAATGATTGCAAATTTTGGTTAATAGAGTGTGATACAAATTGCTCTAACAACCATGTAGGTTATCTTTCAGATTTTTTAGCAATCATTGATTTTACATGTATAGGTGGCGTGACGAACCCAATACAAATAGCATTATGGGAGAACTTAATCCTGTATGACGATGGTATTTTTTATCATCTGCTTGATGGACGAAGTAACAGTTTTTGGGAGTTAATCATAAAAAAACGCCTTAATATCATGAAACAAGAGCTGGAAGCGCACAGTGATTTATACTCGCCGATAGAAAACAAATCCGACGAACAAATAGCGCAATATCTAGGCGAAGCGGAAGAAAAAGAATTAAAGGCGAAAGCGAAGCGATTGCAGGAAACCAAAACGATATTACAAGAGCTGGAAGCGGAAACAAAGACAAACCAATTAGATAAAAAATTCTTCTGTGAAAAAGGCGAGCTTATGTTGAAGCTTTATTCGATACTCATATCACGTGTACTTTCATGGCATTCCAACTTTACAGAAAAAGACCTAGCCCTATCATCCTATCTAATTATTCAAAAACGATTATCAAGGTTGATTGCTGAAAGCGGGTTGGTGATAAATGGCGAATTGATTTTTCATTTTCAAATGAAAAATATTCCGGTGTTAGAGTTACGTGAATTTAATCAATATTTCGAACCGTTGCGATACAGTAGCACAAGTTCACCTTATCCGGCTTATTCGCAAACAGAAGAAAGTCAAAATGGGGTGGTTGATTGGAATTTTGTGATAACAGCCAACGACTATATCGATATTGGCTTAAAACTAGTCGATGTCATCAATGACCGTACCGTGCTTAGAAATGGCTCGGTATTATTTCAACGATTAGAAAACTATATACTCGATAGATTTTCAGGCATAAATTCGAATTCAATATTTCCTGCCCGAACATTAAAAAATACCGGTGTGTCAATATATAATCGGATAGCCAAACTACAAGGCGAGTCAATCTTAGACAGTATAAAAAATGCCGGTTTTGACCCGACGGCTAAAATGACGGCATTTGGCGGTAGCATAGCTTTTGTTAAATCGATTTCAGCCGGATTACAATCAGCCGCCACCTACATCAACTACAAAGAAAACTTGCAAAAACTGGAAGATGCAAACTTAAGCGAAACCCTGCGTTATGAAATTAAACGCGATTTACAGTTTGGCATATATAAAGTTGGAGCAAGTTTTGCACTGTTAGTCAACGAAGTTTTAACCTTTATCAATATGGGGTTACCTCATTTAGCCGGGTCGTTTATTGCAAACCGAGCCAATCTCAGTCTTTTAGTCAATGGTGTGTTTAAAACCTCTGCCATGGTAGCGGGTGTCGTGGGTGTATTAGGTAGTGCGATATCGATAATGGATGGTATTTTCTTAATTGCCAAAGGACAACAAAAAAGTGGAGCAACCAAAACAGCGTATTGTGTAGCAGGAGGGCTTCAGGTACTGGCTGGTGTATTAAGCTTAGCCGGCACGATAGGTGCGTGGTTACAAATAACCGCCTTTTTAGGGCCGCTAGGGGTGGGGATTTTTGTGTTAGGTTTAATTGCGGGGGTAGTATCAGTCATTTTACTCATTATCTTTGAAGATAAATCAGACAAATGGGATAAAATGCAACTTTGGTTTAACCGCTGTTTATTGGGTTTAAATGAACACCCGGATAAAGGTCTACCTTATTTACCTACGTTTGACAGTATGGCAATGGCAATTAATGACTTTATGGTTGCCATGTTTGGTGCTAATGTTGCTATTCAGTTAGAAGAAGAGAAGATTTATTATGTCAAAAAAATGCGTCAATATTTAGAAGGTGTCAACATTATTGACAAAATTAAAGACAAATATAAAGACCAATATAAAGTCATATATAAAAATAAAGATTGTCCTGACCTTGCAGGAATAAAAGCAATGGGTGTTAAAGCCAGAAGTCGCGAAATATATCTGTCGGTGGCATTGCCTCATTATGATTCTGAGGTGAGCCATTACGAAGGGGTGCTTCGCACTTATAATTATGACTATCAAGAGCCCATTACCTTGCATATAAGCAAAGGAGATTTATACCCAATTTTAACCTTTGCCGATAGCTCAGCCACGGATTTATTAATTAAACGGGAAAAACCATTAAAGCCGATAACAGAAAGAAATGAATTAGAAATTAACCAAATAGGTAAAATTGAAGCCTATGGCGACGCAATAAATAAAGAAACCAAAGAAAGTCTTGGTTATTTTAAAATTGTTTATAAAATGGGCGAGTTTTGTTATGACGGCATTGAAGAGCTTTATTTACAAATTAACTACTGGCCACAGGGCAAAACGTCGACAAATAGCAAAAATCAAACCGTCACCAATAAACCGTTGGTGTTTATTGACAGTTACAAACATCATCACTCCAAATTGGGCGGATTTTAAGAATATCAGGAGAACCACATTGAAAACATTAACTAAATTCACCTTACTGACATTAATCACCTGTTCACTGTTAGGTTGTTATAACAAAGAAAAACTAAGGGAGCATATTCAAAAAGAATATGATGAATCACGAGCCATAAATAAAGCTAAAGGCGACTTTTGTTATTTTCTTGGTTCAGTAAAACTACCGTATACGGATGAACCAGTATTAGAAAGTGATACTCAATGGGCGATTTGGAATAAAAATAGATTATTTAAAACGTTACCGTTGTTTGCAGAATTAGGGTTATTGAGCCAAACACCGGTAGAAGGTCAATCAGGCATTTATCGCTATGACTTAACCGATTTGGGGCGTGAATACTGGCATCAATTTATTGATAATAGAGGGAATAGCGGAAGGAAACCTTTTTACAATAGTTCATTTTGCTATGGCCCTAAAAAAATAGTAAAAGTAACGGATATAACAGAAAAAACGTATGAAAGTGGGTTATATCGAAAAAATCAGACAAATGTGTATGTCGATATCGATTATCAAGTATTGGACACTCCCGATTGGGCATTAAATGGGGAAGATAAACTCAATGCCTTGTATGCTCCTATAAAGGTAAAAGTACCCGGAAAAACTTATATTGATGAGATCACTTTTATCAAAGGCGATGACGGTGAATTATATCATGAACCCTTAGCCTATTTACTAATTAAACCTTAGAAGCACACAATGAAAACATTAACTAAATTCACCTTACTGACATTAATCACCTGTTCACTATTGGGTTGTTATAACAAAGAAAAACTAAGGGAGCATATTCAAAAAGAATATGATGAATCACGAGCCATAAATAAAGCTAAAGGTGACTTTTGTTATTTTCTTGGTTCAGTAAAACTACCGTATACGGATGAACCAGTATTAGAAAGTGATACTCAATGGGCGAGTTGGAATAAAGGTAAATTAGCGAAAACATTACCACTGTTTGCTGAATTAGGCTTATTAAACCAAATGCCAGTAGAAGGTCAATCAGGCATTTATCGTTATGACTTGACCGATTTGGGGCGTGAATATTGGCATCAATTTATTGATAATAGAGATAAAGACCCTATTTACAATAGTTCATTTTGCTATGGCCCTAAAAAAATAGTAAAAGTAAAAGATATAACAGAAAAAACGTATGAAAGTGGGTTATATCGAAAAAATCAGACAAATGTGTATGTAAAAATAGATTATCAAGTATTGGATACCCCTGAATGGGTATTAAATGGGCAAGATAAGATTAATAAATTATATGGTAGAAGTTCTGTATTTCTACCCAATAAAACTTACCCTGCTACGATAACCTTTATCAAAGGCGATGACGGAGAATTATATCATGAACCCTTAGCTTATTATTTGATGAAACCAAGAAGCACGGAATGAAAACATTAACTAAATTCACCTTACTGACATTAATCACCTGTTCACTGTTAGGTTGCTACAACACAAGCCAATCTCAGTCTTTTAGTCAATGGGGTGTTTAAAACCTCTGCCATGGTAGCGGGTGTCGTGGGTGTATTAGGTAGTGCGATATCGATAATGGAGGGTATTTTCTTAATTGCCAAAGGACAACAAAAAAGTGGAGCAACCAAAACAGCGTATTGTGTAGCAGGAGGGCTTCAGGTACTGGCTGGTGTATTAAGCTTAGCCGGCACGATAGGTACGTGGTTACAAATAACCGCCTTTTTAGGGCCGCTAGGGGTGGGGATTTTTGTGTTAGGTTTAATTGCGGGGATAGTATCAGTCATTTTACTCATTATCTTTGAAGATAAATCAGACAAATGGGATAAAATGCAACTTTGGTTTAACCGCTGTTTATTGGGTTTAAATGAACACCCGGATAAAGGTCTACCTTATTTACCTACGTTTGACAGTATGGCAATGGCAATTAATGACTTTATGGTTGCCATGTTTGGTGCTAATGTTGCTATTCAGTTAGAAGAAGAGAAGATTTATTATGTCAAAAAAATGCGTCAATATTTAGAAGGTGTCAACAATATTGACAAAATTAAAGACAAATATAAAGACCAATATAAAGTCATATATAAAAATAAAGATTGTCCTGACCTTGCAGGAATACAAGCAATGGGTGTTAAAGCCAGAAGTCGCGAAATATATCTGTCGGTGGCATTGCCCCATTACAAACCAAAAGTGAGCCATTACGAAGGGGTGCTTCGCGCTTATAATCATGACTATCAAGAGCCCATTACCTTGCATATAAGCAAAGGAAAACTATACCCAATTTTAACCTTTGCCGATAGCTCAGCCACGGATTTATTAATTAAACGGGAAAAACCATTAGAGCCTGTTGATAAAAAAAATAAATTAGAAATAAGCCAAATAGGTAAAGTTGAAGCTTACAGTAATGCGGTTGACGAAGAAACACAACAAGAGCTGGGTTATTTTAAAATTGTTTATAAAATGGGCGAGTTTTGTTATGACGGCATTGAAGAGCTTTATTTACAAATTAATTACTGGCCACAGGGCAAAACGTCGACAAATAGCAAAAATCAAACCGTCACCAATAAACCGTTGGTGTTTATTGACAGTTACAAACATCATCACTCCAAATTGGGCGGATTTTAAGAATATCAGGAGAACCACATTGAAAACATTAACTAAATTCACCTTACTGACATTAATCACCTGTTCACTGTTAGGTTGTTATAACAAAGAAAAACTAAGAGAGCACATTCAAAAAGAATATGAAAGGTCAATGTCGTTAACCAAAACCAAAGGCAATTTTTGTTATTATTTAGGCGCGGTTAAATTTCCGTATACCGATGAACCGGTATTAGAAAGTGATATTCAGTGGGATATTTGGAATAAAAATAGATTATTTAAAACGTTACCGTTGTTTGCAGAATTAGGCTTATTAAGCCAAACGCCAGTAGAAGGGCAATCAGGCATTTATCGCTATGACTTAACCAATTTAGGGCGTGAATATTGGTATCAATATATTAACAATAGCGATAAGGAACCTATTTACTATAGCTCTTTTTGTTATGGCCCCAAAAAAATAGTAAAAGTAACGGATATAACAGAAAAAACGTATGAAAGTGGGTTATATCGAAAAAATCAGACAAATGTGTATGTAAAAATTGATTTTCAAGTATTGGATACGCCTGATTGGGCATTAAAGGGGCAAGATAAGATTAATGAGTTATATGGTAGAAATTCCGTGTTTCTACCCAATAAAACTTATCCTGATACCATAACCTTTATCAAAGGCGATGACGGTGAGTTATATCATGAACCCATAACCCTCTTTATGATGAAACCTTAGAAGCACGCAATGAAAACATTAACTAAATTCACCTTACTGACATTAATCACCTGTTCACTATTGGGTTGTTATAACAAAGAAAAAATAAGGGAGCATATTCAAAAAGAATATGATAGGGCAAGATCAATCACTAAAACCAAAGGTGACTTTTGCTATTTTCTTGGTTCAGTAAAACTACCGTATACGGATGAACCGGTATTAGAAAGTGACAGTCAATGGGCGAGTTGGAATAAAGGTAAATTAGCGAAAACCTTACCACTGTTTGCAGAATTAGGGTTATTAAGCCAAACGCCGGTAGAAGGGCAATCAGGCATTTATCGCTATGACTTAACCGATTTGGGGCGTGAATATTGGTTTCAATCTATTGATGATAGATGGAAGAAACCTTTTTACAATAGTTCATTTTGCTATGGCCCTAAAAAAATAGTAAAAGTAAAAGATATAACAGAAAAAACGTATGAAAGTGGGTTATATCGAAAAAATCAGACAAATGTGGATGTAAAAATTGATTATCAGGTATTAGATACGCCTGATTGGGCATTAAATAATCAAGATAAGCTTAATGCCTTATATACAGTAAAAGTAAAATTGCCAGGAAAAAATTATCCAGAAACTGTTACTTTTATAAAAGGCGATGACGGTGAGTTATATCATGAAGCTTTAGCCTATTTACTAATTAAACCTTAGAAGCACACAATGAAAAAATTAACTAAATTCACCTTACTGACATTAATCACCTGTTCACTATTGGGTTGTTATAATAAAGAAAAGTTAAAAGAGAATATACAGAAAGAATATGACAGAGTACGCTCACTAAATAAATCTAAAGGCGACTTTTGCTATTTTCTTGGTTCAGTAAAACTACCGTATACGGGTGAACCGGTATTAGAAAGTGATACTCAATGGGCGAGTTGGAATAAAGGTAAATTAGCGAAAACCTTACCACTGTTTGCAGAATTAGGCTTATTAAGCCAAACACCGGTAGAAGGGCAATCAGGCATTTATCGCTATGACTTAACCGATTTGGGACGTGAATACTGGCATCAATCTATTGATGATAGATGGAAGAAACCTTTTTACAATAGTTCATTTTGCTATGGCCCTAAAAAAATAGTAAAAGTAACGGATATAACTGAAAAAACATATGAAAAAGGTCGTTTTACAGGAAGAAAAGAAACACAAGTTAATGTCGATATCGATTATCAAGTATTGGATACCCCAGATTGGGCATTAAATGGACAAGATAAGCTTAATGCCTTATATAGCGTTGAAGTAAAAGTACCCGGAAAAACTTATATTGATGAGATCACTTTTATCAAAGGCGATGACGGTGAATTATATCATCACAAATCCTTGGGTTATTTATTGATTAAACCTTAGAAGCACGGAATGAAAACATTAACTAAATTCACCTTACTGACATTAATCACCTGTTCATTATTGGGTTGTTATAACAAAGAAAAACTAAGGGAGCATATTCAAAAAGAATATGATGAATCACGAGCCACAAATAAAGCTAAAGGCGACTTTTGCTATTTTCTTGGTTCAGTAAAACTACCGTATACGGATGAACCAGTATTAGAAAGTGACAGTCAATGGACGGTTTGGAATAAAGAAGA
Organism: Gilliamella sp. CG25; assembly: GCF_046635705.1. Lineage (NCBI taxonomy): Bacteria > Pseudomonadati > Pseudomonadota > Gammaproteobacteria > Orbales > Orbaceae > Gilliamella > Gilliamella sp. CG25. The sequence continues at coordinate 187,846 of NZ_JBIDFJ010000001.1, forward strand.
CCTGACACGAACCTTACCACTGTTTGCAGAATTAGGCTTATTAAGCCAAACACCGGTAGAAGGTCAATCGGGCATTTATCGCTATGACTTAACCGATTTGGGGCGTGAATACTGGCATCAATTTATTGATAATAGAGGGAATAGCGGAAGGAAACCTTTTTACAATAGTTCATTTTGCTATGGCCCTAAAAAAATAGTGAAAGTAAAAGATATAACAGAAAAAACGTATGAAAGTGGGTTATATCGAAAAAATCAGACAAATGTGTATGTAAAAATTGATTATCAGGTATTAGATACGCCTGATTGGGTATTAAATGGGCAAGATAAGATTAATAAATTATATGGTAGAAGTTCTGTATTTCTACCCAATAAAACTTACCCTGCTACGATAACCTTTATCAAAGGCGATGACGGAGAATTATATCATGAACCCTTAGCTTATTATTTGATGAAACCAAGAAGCACGGAATGAAAACATTAACTAAATTCACCTTACTGACATTAATCACCTGTTCACTGTTAGGTTGTTATAACAAAGAAAAACTAAAGGAGCATATTCAAAAAGAATATGATGAATCACGAGCCACAAATAAAGCTAAAGGCGACTTTTGCTATTATCTCGGTTCAGTAAAACTTCCGTATACTGATGAACCGGTATTAGAAAGTGACAGTCAATGGACGGTTTGGAATAAAGAAGACCTGACACGAACCTTACCACTGTTTGCAGAATTAGGGTTATTAAGCCAAACGCCGGTAGAAGGTCAATCAGGCATTTATCGCTATGACTTAACCGATTTGGGACGTGAATACTGGTTTCAATCTATTGATAATAGAGGGAATAGCGGAAGGAAACCTTTTTACAATAGTTCATTTTGCTATGGCCCTAAAAAAATAGTAAAAGTAACGGATATAACAGAAAAAACGTATGAAAAAGGTCGTTTTACAGGAAGAAAGGAAACACAAGTTAATGTAAAAATCGATTATCAGGTATTGGATACCCCTGATTGGGCGTTGAATAATCAAGATAAGCTTAATGCCTTATATACAGTAAAAGTCAAATTGCCAGGAAAAAATTATCCTGAAACTGTTGTCTTTATAAAAGGTGATGACGGTGAATTATATCATCAACCCTTAGCCTATTTACTAATTAAACCTTAGAAGCACACAATGAAAACATTAACTAAATTCACCTTACTGACATTAATCACCTGTTCACTGTTAGGTTGCTACAACAAAGAAAAACTAAGGGAGCTCATTCAAAAACAATATGAAAGGTCAATGTCGTTAACCAAAACCAAAGGCAATTTTTGTTATTATTTAGGCGCGGTTAAATTTCCGTATACCGATGAACCGGTATTAGAAAGTGACAGTCAATGGGCGATTTGGAATAAAGAAGACCTGACACGAACCTTACCACTGTTTGCTGAATTAGGCTTATTAAACCAAATGCCAGTAGAAGGTCAATCAGGCATTTATCGCTATGATTTAACCGATTTGGGGCGTGAATATTGGTATCAATATATTAATAATAATGGTAAGAAAACTATTTACTATAGCTCTTTTTGTTATGGCCCCAAAAAAATAGTAAAAGTAACGGATATAACAGAAAAAACGTATGAAAGTGGGTTATATCGAAAAAATCAGACAAATGTGTATGTCGATATCGATTATCAAGTATTGGATACCCCTGATTGGGCATTAAATGGGGAAGATAAACTCAATGCTTTGTATGATCCTATAAAGGTAAAAGTACCCGGAAAAACTTATATTGATGAGATCACTTTTATCAAAGGCGATGACGGTGAATTATATCATGAACCCTTAACTCATTTAATGATTAAACCTTAGAAGTATGCAATGAAAACATTAACTAAATTCACCTTACTGACATTAATCACCTGTTCACTATTGGGTTGTTATAACAAAGAAAAACTAAGGGAGCATATTCAAAAAGAATATGATGAATCACGAGCCACAAATAAAGCTAAAGGCGACTTTTGCTATTATCTCGGTTCAGTAAAACTTCCGTATACTGATGAACCGGTATTAGAAAGTGACAGTCAATGGACGGTTTGGAATAAAGAAGACCTGACACGAACCTTACCACTGTTTGCTGAATTAGGCTTATTAAGCCAAACGCCGGTTGAAGGGCAATCAGGTATTTATCGCTATGACTTAACTGATTTGGGGCGTGAATACTGGCATCAATTTATTGATAATAGAGGGAATAGCGGAAGGAAACCTTTTTACAATAGTTCATTTTGCTATGGCCCTAAAAAAATAGTAAAAGTAACGGATATAACAGAAAAAACGTATGAAAGTGGGTTATATCGAAAAAATCAGACAAATGTGTATGTCGATATCGATTTTCAAGTATTGGATACCCCTGATTGGGCATTAAATGGGCAAGATAAGATTAATGAGTTATATGGTAGAAATTCCGTACTTCTACCCAATAGAACATACCCTGATACCATAATCTTTATAAAAGGCGATGACGGTGAATTATATCATCACAAATCCTTGGGTTATTTATTGATGAAACCTTAGAAGCACGCAATGAAAATATTAACTAAATTCACCTTTTAACCAGTATTAGAAAATGTAATTCAATGGACTATTTGTTTTGGTTAATAGAGTGTGATACAAATTGCTCTAACAATCTACTAATTAAACCTTATAAGTATGCGATGTAAGAAATAGTTAGTAAATTTATTCCTTTCTTTTAGCTCGAATTTTTGAACTAGAAATTAAAATGGAACAAAATTGAATAACATCACTAACTGAGCGTAGCGAATACACAGCCCTTCCATATCGACCATCACCATTTTCATCAACAGATTCCCATGGATGTGCCTGTAAGTATCCTGTGCTATTTTCTCTAATTTCAAATGCAACAGTATGCCAACCATCTAAGTATAATTGGGTTTTTGTATTAACCTCCTTAACGTTATAATTTTGCTCTTCAGCAACCATGTTTATAATTTTTTTTAAGTCTGAATTTTTAACCATCATTATCTCCTTAATTGTATAATCTTGACATTATAATTGGTTATCGTTTATAAATAAATACTAAATTTTACAAAAAGTTAGATTTGTTTATAATTTTGTTTTAGATAAGTTGATCGATGATATTTGCGTCTTATTTTATTAACTACAATATCAGCTAATGCTGCTTCAATAGCATTAGGATCAAATTCTTCTTCCATCTTTTAATGCAGATATGGCGACCTTCTCAAAAGTATTCTATTGTTCATTCTAATGAATGACGTTGTTCAAATTTTTATAGGTTTGAGGATTATTACCTTTAGATAATAACTTTTTTTGTAATGCGTTTTATACGATCTTGAGCTAAATTTAATTCGGGAAAACTAACAAAAGCTCGTTTTTTCTGAAACGAGCCATTAACAGTTAATCTTTCAGATCTTTGTACCAGTAGGTTTAATGAGCAGAAGATAATCTTATGCCAACTTGTTAGGCATATGCTTTCTCTTGTGGTTTGACTGTTTTGATTTTAGTATCCGAGAGAAGAGGAGAGTACAATATTTAATTATACATTTGTGTAATATCAATTATATAACTAAAACGCTTGATTAATATAAAATCATAAAGATATTACCACTTTTCTTTTGTTGATTGAATATCAATAAATGATGCATTGATGAGCTGGTGAACGTTGAACTATTTCATAGTTATCTGGTTAATGAAATTAGATATAGTTTCATTTTATCGTAGTCCAATTTAGGGGGATCATTGGATTGATATTCATAATATCTTTATTTTTATAAATAATGCAAAAAAATACGGAATCGTTTATTCTATGAAAAGTGATGTAATTGATTAGGAAGTAATAATGCAAATTTTCGCAAATAAAAGCCATAAATTGACTATCTTAAAAGAAAAGCCGTTCAAACTAGAAAAAGAGATCCAGTCATTATTTGAACATAATTTAGATATTATTGGTAATTTAACCTTTGTAAAATCTGAATTCAAAATCAAAGATTACCGCATTGATACCTTGGCTTATGATACCGAAGCAAATGCATTTGTCATTATTGAATATAAACGTGAACGTAATTTTAGTGTTATCGATCAGGGTGTAACCTACTTAAATCTTATGCTGGATTATCAAGCTGATTTTATTGTCGAGTATAATGAATCTTGCCAAGCAAATTTAAAACGTCATCAAATTGATTGGTCGCAAAGTAAAATTATTTTTGTTTCCCCTGCGTTTACTGACTATCAAAAACAGTCGACTAACTTTAAAGATTTAGCCATAGAACTATGGGAAATTAAACGGTTTGATAATGACTTAATTTCGATTAACCCTATTAAACGTTCTAAATCAGCACCAAGTATTAAACAAGTGCAACATACGAAAGATTCGGCATTAGATAAAGTAACCAAAGAGTTAGTTGTATATGATGAAGACTACCATTTGAATGATAAATCAGATGACGTTCTAGAGCTTTATGAAAGCTTTAAGAATGCTATTTTAGCGTTATCGACAGATCTAGAAATTTCGCCTAAAAAATTTTATATTGCTTTTAAACAGGGTAAAAATAATATTGTCTCTATACACTTACAAAATAAATCATTAAAAATCTGGATTAATGCTAAAAAAGGCAATCTTGACGATCCTAAAAAATTAACAAAAGACGTTTCTAATGTTGGTCATTGGGCGACGGGTGATTATGAATTAACTGTGTCTGATACTAAAAATTTAGAATATATTATGAGTTTGGTAAAGCAGGTGTTGTAAGTATTTTGCTTGAATAGCAAAATACTTAATAATACGTTTAAATCTGCCAAAACTATCTTGAATAATCTTTTATTGATGACCAAAGTGAATTACTGTTTGTACGTTTCTTATCAATGCGGATATTAAACTCAGCAGATAAATTCAAGTCTGCTGAGTTTTTACATTACAAAAATAGTTTAGTGCAAGTTTATATCTTCTTGCATTAACTCACTGTATGAGTTGATATAATCAATCGCTGTTGCTTCATTTTGTTCAATCGCTATTTCTACCGCTTTTTTAGCAACCTCTAAAAGTTGTTCGGATTGTTTTTTGAGTTTAAACGATTGTAGAACTAGATCAGATATCTTTTTCTGACTATCTAATGATAATTTAGGAATAATAACCTCTTCAATTTCGGATGGTTTCCAATGCTGAATAATAGATCCACCCGCATCTCGTTCAGCTTGCAATTGAACAATTGGTGAATTCAAAACTAAAGTTAAATAATCAGGTAAGAACTCATCATCTATTATATTTAAATGCAATAATGCCCCTGAAGTAATAATTTTCATATCTTCTTCAACTTTATAAGCAATGCCGACACTACCATCTTTTGAAAGTAGTATAGAATCTTTATTAGGATAAAGAGTTATCCAATTTTGGTGCGTTAAGGTACTGGTTATGCATTCACTCTTGATGAACTAGTCAATACCAGCGATGAAAGTCTAATATGTTTTAAACCATTTGCAACAAACCTTGGGCCTAGTTTGAATATTATCTGGAAAAAAGATCAAGTTTTATCAAATGTAAGTAAGTTGTTTTTAGAAAAAGTGAAAGAAATTTGTGGATTTAATTAAAAAATACATAGCTTTAGCGCTTAATTGCTTTTAACTAAAGCGAACAATAAGTTCACTTAAAATAGAATCTTTATATTTTTTGTAGAAATAATATAATTTAGTTCAAAGTAATAATAAAAGGAATTTAATAATGACTAAAAATACTGATGTTCCTCAAGCCGTTATTCTAACACTTCCTCGTGATGATACCGTCTTAACTAACCCCGATTTAGAGGTCAGTTATCAAACAGGTTATGGAAAAAATTATTCCTTAGAATTAATAAAAAAGGGAACGGAAGAATATATTTCAATAAAGAATAAATTTACGTTATCAATGAGTAGAAATTTAGATTATGAATTTATAAAGTTTTATTCATTTTATAATGCATTTTCATATTTATTTTTTGAAAAATATCCTAAGTTTATAAACACTAATATACAACAACTAAGTTTATCTTCCGACTTTTTTAGTGATGAAACACTAAATTATGAATTAATGAGTCTTACTTTTAATATGAAAAGAATTATAGATAATATTATTCAGTATGACTGTTATATTAGAAATAACAACACTAAGATCGAATCGATAGGACAGTTATTAAAATCTCAAAGTATAAGGGAAAAAAATAAAGATAAAGAAGAAACTATTAACTTTCAAGACCAACATATAGAGCATACACTGTTTCTAAAATTACTAAATCGATTACATAATTCTCATAAACATGATTTATTTTTAACTCATAATTTACCATATGTTTCTCAGAATACAGATAGAGTGTTTGCAATTGAATCAGTAAACGCAAAAGATTTATATAATTTATACAAGACATTTTTTAATTTAGATTGTAATGGCGAGAAGGTAGTACAAAAAATAAATGATGTATTCAATGCAAGGGATTTTATTATATTAGAATATAATATTTCACTCGAACAGTTAATGATTTCTTTTTATTTTTACATTGAAAGCCTTCTTTTAAAAAGATTGAAAGAAAAGTTTCAACTAGCATAAATGACAAAATAATGGTCACACTGAGCTTATCAAACATTGAATATATTACCCCAAGGATATATATGATATCGGTCGCCATTTCTATTTAATATTTAACTATGGCAAAATAATCGACAATCATTAGTAATTCATCAATAATTATTATAATCATAAAAATTATTATGAGTGTTTTTTAATCAATCTTTTCTTTTATAAGTGTCAGTGTCGTTTATGTCGATAATCAGTGTGAAAATGACTTTATTGCTTTTCTTGCTAAGCTATTTAGACTTGTAGCTCTATGCCTTTTGCTAATAAAGACCGAAATTCATGAAGAATACTACGAGAATCGGCGAATGATATTTGAGGATAATTTTCTAATCCAAAACCAGTTCTTTCTCCAATGTTAGGACGTTGATAAAGTATAATCACTATTATGTATGCTAATTTGAGTTAGACTTCATCGGGGATTAATTTGGATAGGGGATGGATATGAAAAACAGTAATTGTTTATTTTTAAGTTAATTATGGGATTTAATGGAATACTATAGAACAAAAGCTGGCGTCAGTTGAATTTATTGAATATCACTATAATTAATAAATTTTTTTTAATTTTTAAAAATTAAAATATAACTAAACATATTACTATTTTGATTTCAACTTGAAGAACATAAAATAAGCTTAGTAAAAAATAATGAACAAGCCGTCATAAAAACGGCCTAATAGGATTAATCACTCTTTTATGGTTACTTGACCATTCATCAGCATGGGGATAAGGAAATCTCGAAGTTTAGTTAATTTTTCGGTTTCTAGACTTTTTTCAAAAATCATTTTGTTGTAATTTGAGACAATAGCCTCATATTTTTTTAAAATACTTGAAGATGGATAGGAAAGTTGTAAAGAATGTAGATCATTTTTAGTAATAGATCCGAAAGTGGTTCCTTCAGAGTTTCTTCTTTCAAATATTGTTTTAAAGTATTTCATTACATAGAATAAAAAAACATCGAAACTTTCTTTACTATTCATTGCAGCCAGACCTCTTCCTATACAACAATCGTTATTTGCGATATTCATATCGCCTACAGGAGCTCTTACACTTAATAAAATATCTCCTTTTTTAGCCAATCTAATCGGTTGATTTGTAAATTGTCTAATACTAGGAAAAAGCCAACCAAAATCAGTTGAACCTTGAAAAAAAATAACACCATCACCATTCTCATTATATGATCCCCCATTTGGTGATTGCCCCATAGTGATATTAGCAATATCTGACAATTTTTTATCCTGCCACCCCTCAGGAATTTCACGCTTAAGCACCGAGTTATAGACCATCTTTCCACCTGATGATTTATAGGGTTTACCATTTTCATTGGGGAAATCAAACTGCACAAACCAATAGTCATATAGTGTTTTAGCCATTGATTCAAGTTCAGCGTTGATTTGATTGTTGAGCTCGATTTTTTTGTCTAAACTGCTTAATAAGCTACTAATTCTTTTTTGCTCATTAATATCAGGAACTCTTACTTTATAATCACTTAGCAGATCAAACGTTATTTGAGGGAAAGAACATATTCTATTTTCAGCTCGGGTTTGTAATACTGAAAGCATATGATCATTAGTTAAAAAATAATAAAAATACTTATTATCTACAAGTGGATTGATATTTCTTAATACCATAAGCTTAGTTGAAACGACAAAATCGTAAGTTTCATCAAAATCCACATAAGCGAACCTTTTATTTTGAGGACGTATTTCACTGAATAGTATATCGTTCTTCTTTATAGTTTTTTTGGCTTGCCCTTTTAATTGTGATAATGGTAAATAATTAATATTTATTATCTTTCCTGAATAGATATCTGAAGTGTTTAAGAACTTTAATATATCTATATCAAATTTATGTGTCTTGGAAATACTTTCTACTATTTCATCTATACGAAGATATTTACTCATATTGCACCTTTACCAAATGCTTTGTAATCTCATCTTCTAAGCGGCGAGATTCACTAAATAAGCTTTCCAAATTATCACTAAATCCTTTCATTTTTGCGGCAAACTCTTCTGGGGTAATGTCAACATAATCAATTTTGACATCAAAATATTGTCCAGCACTTAATGAGTAGTTCTTATTAGCAATCTCCTCATAGCTCACTACTACCGAAAAATCATCTTTTACTTGTTTTTGGTTAAAAGAGTCAATAATTTGTTGTTCTTCAGCTGTCGTTAAAATGGTTTTTTGATTCTTCCCATCTTTAATCTTTTCACCTAAATTGGAGGCATCAACTAGAACAACATCACTTTTATTAGCGCCATCGATAAATAAAATTGAAACGTTGGTTCCCGTTGTCGCAAAAATATTACTAGGCATTGAAACCACACCCGCTAGCATTTTATTTTCGACTAAATACTGACGAATCGCTTTATCAATACCAGAATGGGCGGTAATAAATCCAGTGGGTACCACGACAGCCGCTTTGCCTTCTGGCTTCAGTGAAAAAATAATATGCTGCAAAAAGAGCTGATAAATTTCCATCTTACTTTTGTCTTTAGGTTTGATTTTTGGAATGCCAGCAAAAAAACGTTGTTGATTTTCATCACAATCCAATTGCTTTCTAAAATCACTAAAATCGAGCTTAAACGGTGGATTAGAGACGATATAGTCAAATCGTTTTAATCGATTGCCTTCTTTATGATAGGGATGTAGTAGTGTATTGCCTTGAATCACATTAGAAATAGAAAGAACCAAACTATTCAAAATTAAGTTAAGGCGTAGAAGGTTAGATGATTTTTGCGAAATATCCTGCGTATAAATAGTACAGCGATCTTCACCAATCGCATGAGCAAGATTCATTAATAATGTACCTGATCCTGCCGCTGGGTCATAACAACTTATATTGGTTAAGGTATTTTTTTGCTCCTTAGGTACTAATATTGCTGCCATAATACGTGCCACTGAGTGAGGTGTATAATATTCGGCATATTTACCACCACTATTGCTATTATAGTCTTTGATTAGATATTCAAAGATTGTGGCATAAAAATCATAGCCTTTTGCAAAACTACCTTCAAAACTAAATTGAAAGTTCACCAGTTTATTAATAATGGCTCGACAAAATTCATCCCGCTTTGCGGGATCAGCAATAAATTGGCTGATACGATCAAAAAGAACGACCTTGGCTTCCCCTTCCGTTTTGATTGCAAAAATATCATTATTCAATGTCGCTATATTAAGCAAGGTATCATCAACTAATTTAGCAAAGTCACCTTCATTTTGCCGCTGAAACAAAAAACGGATAAAATGAATCGGCTCCAATTTAGCAATATTCCCATCCATTTTTCGCTCTAATCGAGCGAACTCATCTGCACTCATTGCTGATATACACTTATAAAACTCTTCAGCATCTTTGACTTTAGCAAGATTTTTATCTTTCTTTTTAGCCTCAGCAATAAATTGATCATTTAAAAATTTGTATAAAAATGCTTGAGTAATGATTTTAAATTCATTGCCATCGTTGCCTAACCCATAGTTAGCACAAACGCTTTTTAAATCATCAATAAGTTTTAGGGTATTAGTTTGTAACTTAGTTTCTATTACCACGAATAGGCTCCATAATTAAATTCTTTTAAATATTCATTTACAATCAATTGATTGAGGTAATTAGATGCGTTAATGCTAAGATTGATATTTTGGCATTCCACAAAATGTTCAATAATATTTGGCATAACCATTCGTTTAAAATAACTTTCGTTATCCAATATTTGTAAGTTACGCAAAACCAAATCATCCGTATTTTGTTTAACACTTAATAGTGCTTCATAAATATTGCGTTCCGATGCTTGAGTTTGATGATTTTCTAACAGACGTTTATGTAATCGGGTGTACTTTCGATCACCTTGATACTTTTTCCGAAGTAGTTCATTTTGGCGGTTAAGTTCTTTAATACGCTGATAGATATGATTTAATACTGGTATATTTTGTTTCATCTCTTCTTGTTTGATTTCACGTAAATTTTTCTTTTTGAACAGTCTTTCTAACTCTTCTTTGAGAGTGATGAATTTGGGATCTTCTTGGTCAAAATTGTTACTTAATGCTTCACGCGTTTTACGAAGTGTTTCTTTAAATTCATCGGAAAGTATTAGTTCTTCTTCCCCGACTTTGATAAATTCAAAAATAATATCTTCCAGAGCGATATTGATTAAGTTGAAATCATCACTGCCTAGTTCAATGCTTTCTTTATAATTTAAAGTAGTTAACCTATCGACCGTCATTCGATAAAGATGATTGAGCATTTCAAAATCAAGGTGATTTAAAAAAACATAATCTTGTTGTAAACGAATAATATTATAAAGGCTTCTGGCATCCTCTAACGCTCTTTTTAATATATTTAACGTTTTTTTATCATCAATTTGATTGATTTGATCACTAAAAATTTCTGCGTTTTCACAATCAAAACGGAATAATACATCTTTGATATGCTCGATTTCTGCTGCAATTTCTTCAGACGACTTAAATAAGTGTGAATAATGCTCAATCTCATCACCCAACTCTTCTTGTAGCTCATTAAAATAAGCGCGATTTGTTGCATCGAATTCTTTACGTATATCTGCAAAATCGACAACATAGCCATAACGAAAATCTTTATAAGGTCGGTTAACTCGTGTGAGTGCCTGTAGCAAGTTATGTTGGCGAATAATACGTCCAAGATAGAGCTTTTTAAGCCGTTTAGCATCAAAACCAGTAAGTAACATATTGTAAACAAATAGAAAATCAATATTTCCTGCTTTAAATTCTTCTACCAATATTTTACGATCTTCTTTGGTTCCAACATCATGTAAAATTAGTGCAGCAGAATTCACCCGACAATTTTGCCATTTTTTAGTCTCATAATGACTATTCGGTTCCGCGATTTTTAAAACAGAATAAATACTTTCATTGGCCGCCTTGAGTGGTGCTTGTCTTGACTGCCCAGCGTATTTTTCATTAAAAATCGTAAACATTTGCTTTGCTTGTTCGGCACTATCACAAATTACCATACCTCCAATTGATGCGTCATTATAGGCATGACGACTGGTTTCAAAGTCAGTAATAATGTAATCAAGCATTGGCTCGACAAAATGGGGATCGGCATACACTAAAGAACGGTTAATTTCACCTTGCTTAACTTCAATTTCATCAATCGCTTTTTGTAGTGAACATTTATAACGTGTTGCAATGTCTTCACGAATTAAACGTAATGTATAACCATCAGAAATAGAGGCATTGTAATAGTATTTATGAATATAATTACCAAATAAACGACGTGAGTTATTGTCGCCTAACAGTGGTGTTCCGGTTAGACCAATATGAATGGCATCTCGATCAGACTCAGTAAGATTAGCTAAAAAACTACCCGTGGGTTTGTAGCTGCGATGGACTTCATCTAGAAAATAAATACGCTGAATTGAAAGGTTATAATCGTTGTTTAAAATAACATCAGGATCGTCTTTAAATTTCTGAATATTAACAACCGTAATTTCAGGACGACCACTATGATTATGAATCGCTTTTTGATTTTTAATTTCTTGGCTAAACTGTTCTCGAGAATTAATAACATGGACGACTAATCCTCGGTTAGTAAATTCGCGTTGAGCTTGTTCCAGCAAATCAATCCTATCTACAATAAAATAGAACTTAGGAATAATTTGCTTTTTTTGAAAATAATCGGTTAAAAATTGTACATTATAATAGGTTAATGCGGTTTTTCCACTACCTTGAGTGTGCCAAACAATACCCTTTTTAATATTGCTATTAAGTCGCTCTTCAATAGCTTTAGTAGCAAAGATCTGCGGATAACGCATGATATGTTTTTGCAAACCATCTCGTTCAGAAACATAAGCTAAAGCATATTGTAAGATGAAAGTTAAGCGTTGCCGACTTAATAGGGACGTACAAATTCGATTAGTTGGTCGATTGGGGTCTTTATTAATATCAAATTCCGAACTGGCACGAATAACTTCCAAGTTGTTGTCTTTTAAAATGGTCAGCTCTTGTTCTTCTTTTAGTGGCTTAAGTAACGTTGAAAAGTTTAAATTCTCTTCTTCTCGGAAGTAGTTAAAGCTCAGTTTATGATAAGATGGGCTAGCATAAAATGCGCCATCAATTGGCTGCAATGCATTTTCATCATATTCCATATTATTAGAAAAAATCATGAACTGTGTAATATTAACAAAACGCCTAAATTTTTTATTCTGAAAACGTCTATTGATGCGATTATACTCATCTTGCATTCCCTTGCGATTGTTCGGTTTTTTTACTTCAATAAAAATAAGTGGTAAACCATTAATCAATAAAGTAATATCGGGCCGAAACTCTTCATCTTCGTTTTGATAGGTCAACTCTGTCACAACATGAAAGCTATTATTATTAAAATTTTCAAAATCAATCAGTTTGATACCAGAACGATTAATTAGCATTTTATAAAAAGCTTTACCAAGATCTTCATTGTCAAGGCTCAAACTAATATCTTGTAACAGACGATTAATATCGTCATGACTTAGATCTGGATTAATTCGAGACATGGCTTCATGAAATTGAATTGGAAATATGTTGGTATTTTTATCCCATTGCTGAGTTTTAAGTGATAGATATTGATATCCCAAACGGACTAAATGCAGAATAACAGGAATCTTTACACGAGTATCTTCATTAAATTTCATTATTTTTACCAATGTTGGTCGCTTTAAAAGGAGAGCTCTAGCAGTAATTATAACAAAATTTGGTAAATAGAAAAATTCAATCGAATATAGGAGAGTTGATCATTGATAAAAAATTAATAATAGACATAACGGATTGTCATAATTAAATCATCTGAAATAAAAAGTCCTAACTTTATGATTGAAAAATACTGTCAACTGTATTTGTTATGATAGTAATTGTTTAAAATAAGCGATCCCCATCATGCAAGGTGATTTCTTTATCAATGATATGTTTCTTGTGGATCTCGGTATTGCTTAGGGGATTTAGTTACTCTTCCTATCAATACTCCTTATATAGATCACAAAGAAATTGTTACACGAAATTTTGTAATATAGAATTGTGTCCTAAAAATGTACCAATTTGGGTTGGATTCACTTGCGTTAATCTGGATGGGTTACAAACAGCAAACCTTTAATTATTAATTTTTCAATTAATTAATTGTTTTAATAGCCTGCTATGGAACAATAAGTGGTGGAGCTGGCGGGAGTTGAACCCGCGTCCGAAATTTCTACATCCTTGGTACTACATGCGTAGTTTGTCTTTAAATTTCGCCTACCTGCTGCGGACAAACACGCTACCGATAGACTAGCTTGATTAAGTTTAATGCTTCCGCCCCAAGCAAGGCTTCCACACGATCTCGTTTGGGTTTGACTCCTCTTGATCCCCGTCCTACGAGCGGAGGCTAGGGAGAGAAGGCTCTATGCAGGTTATTAAGCTGCTAGTGCGTAGTTTTCGTCGTTTGCGACTATTTTTTTGCGGTTTATTTACGAGGCCTACCGCACCTCGGCATGCACCTTGGGTTTCGCAAATCCCGTCGAATCCAGAATCAGCCCCAATTGTGATAAGTAACGTAATACAATATCGGGGCATTATAGGTGAAATCAAGCATGAATACAAGTTAGCTTAGTTTGGGTTAGGCAATCAAATGTTTGTTTTATGATAGTTTTGCTCTTATTAAAAGCGTTAAATAGTTTCATTTGTAAATGTGACTTTATAACTAGCGTTAGAGGGGATGGGTTACAAAGCTGACATGATTAATTAGTGGATGTTGAAAAAGTAAAAAATTTTACTTTTTTTGAAAAAAATTTAATTAAACAAATAAAGATAAATCAAATAATTAAAAATTATTTTAATAAAATTTCAAAAATATCTGAAATTAAATTGAACTTTTTGGGTTTTTGCTTGTCTATATTAACAGATTACGTTTTTTCATTTTTTGCCCTCCACTCGAATTTCGGGTGGATTTTTTTTATCTGTCATCTTTCTTCTTTATATTTACCTATCATTATAACGACTTGAAATTGTTTGCACACAAAAGAGCATAGCGTTAGTATAAGTGCATATTCTTAAATAGCATTATTTTTAACAAAATCAAGTAAGCACTAGACATAATTTTTGTATTATTCCTAATATATTTATCAATGCCTTTAAAAAGTGAGTAAAAATTTACTCAGAAAGGGCTACATTGCTGTAAGATTGAGGTCTTTATGTTATTAACAAAAAGAACACAGGGGCATTTAATTGCATTAATGACTGTGTTTTTTTGGGGAACGACGTTTATTTCCACCAAAACATTATTAATTGAGTTTAAACCGATAGAGATTTTATTTTTTCGTTTTTTACTGGGTTATGTAACGCTCTGGATTCTATGCCCTCGTTTGTTAGTTTGGCAAGGAGTAAAACAAGAGTTCATGTTTTTATGTGCTGGATTATGTGGGATTACTTGTTATTTTTTATGTGAAAATATTGCATTAACCTATACTACTGCTTCAAATGTAGGAATTATCACAACATTAGCCCCCATATTTACTGCGCTATTAGCTATGTTTTTTCTCAAGGCTGAAACACCACCTAAGCGTTTTTACGTTGGTTGTTTATTTGCCTCGATTGGCGTTGGATTAATCTGTTTTAATGGTAAATATGTGCTTGCCATGAATCCGCTTGGTGATCTGCTCGCTATGTTAGCCTGTTTATTTTGGGCATGTTATTCGATTTTAACTAAAAAAAGTAGTCATCGAGGGTATAACACGATTTTATTAACCCGACGATTCTTTTTTTATGGTTTATTGCTCATGCTTCCAGCACTTTATTTATTCGATTTTAAACTAAATTTAGCCCGATTTAGCAATACAACCAATCTATTTAATATCCTGTTTTTAGGCGTAGGGGCATCTGCAATTTGTTTTGTATCTTGGAATTATGCGGTGAAATTAGTGGGGGCTGTAAAGATTAGCATTTATCTCTATCTGGTCCCTGTGTTAACGATTATTGGTGCGGTAATTATATTGAATGAGCCGTTTACTTGGCTTGCTGCGTTTGGCACATTATTTACGCTCTGTGGTGTGTTATTATCCGAGCGAAAAGTTAAATTAAAAAGATAGTTTGATTTATATCATTCTATCAAATCAAAAAAGTAGAAAAAAATCGCCTCTTTTTTGTTAACTAAAATTTTAGGTCATCTTAGTTTATTCGCTTATCAATGGCATCAAGCATAATTTGACCTAAATGTTAATCATATCTCAAAATAGTGTCCCACATTAAGGAAGTGATAAATCGAATGAGTCAGGAATCAAAGAAAATGGTCGATCAACAAAAAATTATCAATAATGTTCAAACTTTTGTTAAACAAAAACTTGCTGACGATTTTTCTGGTCATGATATGGCGCATATTGAAAGAGTAGTTAAATTGGCAAAACAAATTTTAAAACATGAGCCAACAGCCAATTACTTTATCGTGATTTTAAGTGCCTATCTTCATGATGTTATCGATGAAAAAGTGGTATCAGATGTGAATCACGCCATGAGTGAGTTACACGATTTTTTAATTCAACAAACGATCAGTCAAAGCGAAATTAAACATATTTTTGACATTATTGAAAATATGTCATATCGAAAAAATCTTACTCAAAAAAAAGAATTGTCGTTAGAAGGGCAAATTGTACAAGATGCAGATCGATTAGATGCCATTGGTGCTATTGGTATCGCTCGGACGTTTTACTATGGGGGTAACAAGCACAATATTATGTATGATCCCACTATATTACCCAGAACATCATTAAATGAAGAAAACTATAAACAACCTAATACAGTAATAAACCATTTTTATGAAAAACTCTTTTTACTCAAAGATAGGATGAATACACAAATTGCTAAAAAAATCGCATTAAAACGTCACGCTATATTGGTTGAGTTTGTGAATCAATTCGAAAAAGATTGGGATGGTGATGAAGAAGAGATAATACTCTAAATTAATTGATAATATCGATATGATCGATATAATTGATCAATAATCTGAATAAAATAGAAGGGGTTATCATGACGATTTCGATCAACAGTAAAGTAATGCTTAGTCATCATGTAGCAATGCAGCAACTCGGTTTTGGCACTTATCAATTAACTGATTTTGATGAATTATCATGTGCAGTAAATGCGGCTATTAATGCGGGGTATCGAGCGTTTGATACCGCTCAGCTTTACCAGAACGAAAAGCAACTCGGGCAAATTCTTAAAGATTGCCATGTCGCACGTGATAAATTGTTTATTACCACTAAAATCAATAATAGCAATCAAGGTTATGATAAAACATTAGCGGGTTTTGATCAGTCGCTAAAAGATTTACAGCTTGATTACCTCGATCTTTTTTTAGTTCACTGGCCATTAAGTGACACTTTTTTTGATACATGGAAGGCATTCGAAAAACTGTATGAAGAAAAGCGTGTGCGGGCAATCGGCGTTTGTAATTTTCAAATCTCACATTTAGAATTACTCTCAACCAAAGCAAATATTAAACCCATGCTTAATCAAATCGAGATTCATCCTTATTTAACTCAAATCGAATTAGTGGAATATTTACGACAACAAAAGATTGCTATTGAAGCTTGGTCACCGTTGGCTCGTAACAAAGTCATTAATGATCCGCTTCTTATTAAAATTGGTAATAAATATCAGAAATCAGCATCACAAGTGACATTACGCTGGCATATTCAAAATGGTTACATTGTGATCCCTAAATCAGCACATCCGGATCGAATTATGCAGAATGCTAATATTTTTGATTTCGAACTCACTTCAGATGAAATACAAGCGATTAATGGACTTAACCAAAATCAACGCGTAGGGCCGAATCCAGATAACGTTTATCAAAAAAATGGTTTTTGATGGTAAAAGATAAGATCTCTCTTATCGAGAGATCATGAATCAGTAAGGAATGGGCGCCCCAACTAAGGATAGAACAATCGGTAGGGTAATTAAACTGATTAAAGTACTGAAAAAAGTGGCACTTGATACAAGTTCAGGGTGCGTGTCAAATTGTACCGACATTAATGTCGTGTTTGCCGCACTTGGCATTGCCGCTAGTACTATTAGCACTTGCTTATATACCGGTGCAATAGGCATGAAGTAGACCATGGCACAAGCAACAATTGGCGATAGAATCATCCTTGTGAGGAGTGCAAAAGATAATTTAGGATAATCCAGTTGGGTGATTTTTATTTTTGCTAATTGCATACCTAATATAATCATAATCACCACGATAGATGCGTCACCAATCATCCCAATGGACGTCATAATCGATTTAGATAGAGGAATGTTACAAAGTTGAAAAAGGATACCTAAAAACGCCCCATACGCCACAGGCATGCGAATAACTTTGTTAATGACATCTTTTTGCGTAACGATATCATCTCGTGCGCTACCTTTTGCCGCATAATAGATACCAACAGTACTCATGACAAATTGTTGTAGCACCATCATAATTACGCCCAGATCAAATCCTATTGTGCCAAAAAAGACAAGCAATACGGGTGTGCCATAATTACCATTGTTCATAAAGCAAGCGCTTAAAATCATTGCACAGCGTTCTTTGCTGGAATATTTCATCAAAATAGACCAAATCGAAATAATGATGACTAGAGCAAAACAGAGACCAAAAATATAGCAAATATAGAATAAGTATTCTGTTGTTAAGGTATGTGTATAAAATGTTTTAAATGCCAAAAAGGGTGAAAGCACATACAGTGACATTTTGGACAGGTTTGCCACATCAAAATGTAATTTTTTCTGCGCAATAAATCCCACCACGAAAATACAAAAAATAGGAAACAAAATAGTAAAAAATTGCATAGTTATTATCTTTAATTTATGTGATTAATTCATTGCATCGAGCGCAACAATGATGGATTGTTTTAGTTTATGGCAAGTATCATCATCAAGGGCATGGTTATGTTTGTCGGTCAAAATAAACAGATCCTCGATATGTTCGCCGATAGTGGCAATTTTGGCACTCCTTAAAGATATTTCTAAGTTCGCAAAAACTTCTCCAACACAAGCTAAAAGTCCAGGTCTGTCTAAAGCAATCAATTCCATATAGGTTTGACTTTCGTTAAAGGATGATAAAAAGTTAATTTGTGTCGGCACTGAAAAATAGCGTAATCGTTGTTTAGGCGGTTTTACCGTAACACCTTTATAAGTCGGTTGTTGTAATGTTTTTTCAAGTGCATTTATTATACCTTCATGGCGATCAGATTGAACGGTATTGCCGTTAGGTTCCAGTACAATAAAGGTATCAAGCGCAAATCCTTGTTTATTAGTGATGATAAGCGCTTCAAGTATATTTAAATTGTGCATACTTAAGTTGTTGCAGACGGTAGCAAACAAATAAGGTCGGTCTGGTGAGTAAATAACGATTTCTGTACCACCATGATACGGCGTCGGATTGATCATAACTAGTGTTTGCGTTAAGTCGTGGTTTAACAAATTTTGAGCATGCCACACAATCTGTTCGGTAGTGTAGCGCAAAAAGTAATCCACCCGATAGTTTAGCCAAAAGTTTTTGATGTGTTGCTCATCATAATTTTGAGCGATTAAGATGGATAGTGCTTCTTGCTTGTGTTGACGAGCAATACTCCGCTGTTCCGGTATTTGGTTTATTCCAATATCAAATAAGTGTTCGGCATTAAAATACAGTTGACGTATTAAGCTTTGTTTCCAACTGTTCCAAAGTGTTTCGTTCGTCGCACACACATCAGCAACGGTTAAGCAGAGTAAATATTGAAGGCGACGCCGACTTTTAACTTGTTGAACAAATTCTTGAATCACAGCAAGATCTTGTAAGTCTCGATTTTGTGCCGTGACTGACATCAGTAAATGATAGCGTACTAACCAAATAATCAGATCAGTATCTTTTGTTTCAAGCTCATGTAATTGACAAAATTTTTCAACTAATTTAGCACCAATTTCAGAATGATCACCATGTCGACCTTTACCGATATCATGAAATAAACCCGTAATAATTAACAGTTCAGGTTTGGATAATTTAGCAAAAACGTTTGAGCTATTAGGATGCTTTTGTTTCCCTTGTTCTGATTTTAAACTATCAAGCTCTATTAATAATCGTACCGTATGTTCATCAACTGTATAGGTATGAAATAGATCAAATTGCATCATACCAGCGATATGTTTCCAACCAGGTATATAGACCGCTAAAATACCATAACGATGCATGGGTAAAATTGCTTTTGCAATGGCATCCGGATGCTTAATGATTAACATAAATAGTGTTCTGGCTTTAGGCTGTTCACATAATAATGTGGTAAGTTTTCGCCTTGCAGAGCGTAACTGACGAATGGTATTAGAATAGAGACCGATGATTTGAGGATTGAGCAAAATGGTGTAAAACAGTTGCAGTATCATTGTCGGATCTTTTTTAAAGATACTATCATCTTTTACATCAATTAATTTTTCTCGGATTTGAAAGTGTTCATCGATAGCATAGGGTTTATTGCTTGGATTAACTTCAAGAATAGATTCATCAAATAATTGAAGTAACATCTGATTGAGTTCAGTAACGTTGTGTGCAATTCGGTAGTAATCATGCATCATTTGTTCAACAGGTGCATTTCCTTGACCTTGATAGCCTAAAAGCTTGGCGATACTTAATTGACGATCAAAAAGCAATCGGTTGTCATAGCGAGTAATGACACTGTGAAGGGCAAAACGAATACGCCATAAAAATTTACGACAAGTTCTAAATTCGTCTACCTCTTCTGGAGTGAGGTAATGAAAATCAGCAATTTTTTGCAAAAATTCATCGCCAAAGTGACGAATCGCAATCCATTGAATAATTTGCATATCCCGTAGACCGCCCGGACTATTTTTTAAATCAGGTTCAAGATTATAAGTTGTACTGTGATATTGCTGATGCCGGGCTTGTTGTTCGGCAATTTTAGCACGATAAAAAGCAGGAGAAGGCCAAATTTTATCACTAAAAATGTGTTGTCGAAGGGTTTGTAATAATGGATTATTACCCGCAACCCATCTTGATTCAATTAAATTGGTCATGATAGTAATATCGTTTTTAGCTTCTTGCAAACACGTTTTTAGCGTTCTGACACTATGACCTATATCCAAATGAAGATCCCAAAGCAGCCGTACTAACTTGCCGATTTGTTTTTCGATGTCATAATTAAGCGGGTAATCACTTAATATCAAAATATCAATATCTGACAAAGGGTGTAGCTCTGCTCGCCCATACCCCCCGACAGCGATTAATGCAATACGATTATTTTTTAAAGCTGATGAAGTTTGATCGGGAATTTGAAAATAGCACCATAATCGTGCAAGTAATTTATCGATAAATTGACTGCGTAGATGCACTAATTCATCAATATCTGCATTTTGTTTAAATTGCTTCATCGACCATTGTTGAAATTGGTCAAGGTGTTGTTTGAGAAAGTTAATATTTATCTCAGTATCACTAAAATCAAGTGGTGAAATAGGATAAATTAAATGCACTTGCGTCATAGGAATAAAATTAAGACCATTCAATAATCATATCGTCACCTGATTTTCACAGACTGTCAAGCAACAGTTTAGTTTGTTGCTTGAACTTTTGTTTTAATTTTTTACACGGTCACAATTTATTTCTACATTCATTTTTCGATTTGCGTTTGGAGCATTATCGATAAGAATTTCAGTTACTTCCGTTGTTTTGAATTTGTCTGGTGATAAATAGTTCATGGTCTTTTGCGTTTTTGATGTAACACCATTATTGGATTTTATATCCATTGAATCATTATAATAAGCTTTTAAATTATATGGATAAGATGTATCTGTACCAAAATTGAAAAATAAGGTATTGTCCTTCATAAAATACCTAATCATCCCTTTATCTTGTTTGAGTGGTGCATAGTCAGAAAATTTACCATTTTCCCATTTTGCCTCTTGCCCTGAAAATGTGCAATCCCACTCACCAATAAGCATTTCTTCAGTTACTTTTTTTTCACCACAACCAACCAAAACTAAACCGACAAGACTACTCAATAAAAGTTTTTTCATATTAAAACCTATAATTAATGTAAGTAAAAATGAAGTAAGTTTTTTCAAGATCGATGAATAGTACTGTTTCAAACGTTAGTGCAACTACAATATAACACAGTTTTATTTAATTATGCTTCAAATATTGATAGTAATTAACACGAAAACATTTACTGTTATCTATTATGATTTATACCCCAAAAAAACAACATAATTTCGTCAAGCTAAATAGCAATTCGATGGTTTTTACCTTACATTTTAAATATCATAAACTAAATAAAAGCGTTGATAGGCTTTTATTTTAGTTATAGCTAATTTTTTGTATCGATTGAATCATTAGCATTTTCATAAACTAAAGCGGAACCCTTAGTTAATATTGCAGATACCGAAACATCAGATAATTTTATCGTATGCTGACCTGGTTTTAAATCATACTTAGATACAGGAATCGCATTGTTATCAAGATAGATAGCATAACCAATAATTTGTTGTGCTTGATTCAAATCATTATTGACGTTAATACTGATTGATGTATTGATTTTGCGAAATGTCGAATTTTGGTGATTACTGATCTTTTGTTCTAATTTTTTTGACATTTCAACAACCATACCACCTGACTCGTTATTGCGTATTTGGATATCACCATTACCCGTTTTTCCTCCTACCATAATCGGTATTTCAAATACTGCTTTAGAATCCATTTTTTCTCGATAACATTCAATATATTTTGCATCCGCAAAAATTTTTTGAATTTCATTTTTTGCTTTTATTAACGTGGATGATTCTTGTCGTGAATCTTTAAAGTCAGTACATGATGAAACTTCAATCAATATTTTTGACTGTACGGTTTTTGCTGTTTCACTTTGCACGTCGCTAAGGTTTACTGTCGGTGCTAATTCAACTTTACAACCTGATAGTAACGTAATAGCAATTAAACTTATCATGAATTTATTCATTTTACTTCTTACTTCCTTTTGATTTATTTAACTAATATTGGTTAAATAATACAATTAAAAAGATTATTAATCAAACATTAAGAAATGTAATATAAATTAAAAAAAGAAATTGGATTGTAATTATTTGGATTTGGTTAACCAATGAAGGCAAAACATGCACAGGCTTTAGTACTAAACCTGTGCAAGTCAGGATAGGAAGTTTTAATGACAGCGTAAATTATAAAGTAAAATCACTCAAATCATCTTCATTGATTTCAGAATCAATTTGACCAACTAGATAAGAGCTCATTTCGGCTTCTTGTGGCGCAACTTGTACATTGTCGGATACTAACCAGTTATTGATCCATGGAATCGGGTTAGATTTTACTTCGTAAGGCAATTTCAATCCGACCGCTTGCATACGAATATTGGTGATGTATTCAACATATTGACATAAAATATCTTTATTTAAGCCAATCATTGAACCGCCTTCAAATAAGTATGTTGCCCACTCTTTTTCTTGATTCGCTGCTTGTAAAAACAGGTCATAGCAGTCTTGTTCACACTCTTTTGCGATTTCAGCCATTTCAGGATCATCTTCACCACTACGAAGCGTATTAATCATAAATTGAGTTCCCGTTAAGTGTAGGGCTTCATCACGGGCAATGAGTTTGATGATTTTTGCATTTCCTTCCATTAGTTCTCGTTCAGCGAAAGCAAATGAACAAGCAAAGCTGACATAAAAACGAATGGCCTCAAGGGCATTAACACTCATTAAGCAAAGGTACAGTTTCTTTTTCAATTCACGTAAGCTTATAGTAATGGTTTTATTGTTAACCGTGTGATTCCCTTCACCCAATAAGTTGTAATAGCTTGCATAACTAATCAGATCATCATAATAACCCGCAATGTCACCCGCACGTTTTTGGATCTCTTTATTTGTCACAATGTCATCAAATACCACTGAGGGATCATTGACAATGTTACGTATGATGTGTGTGTAAGAGCGAGAGTGAATTGTTTCTGAAAACGACCACGTTTCTACCCAAGTTTCAAGTTCAGGAATTGAAATTAAAGGGAGTAAAGCAACGTTTGGACTACGACCTTGAATCGAATCCAGTAACGTTTGGTATTTTAAATTACTGATGAAAATATGTTTTTCATGTTCGGGTAGTGCCGCATAGTCAATGCGGTCTTGAGATATATCGACTTCTTCCGGACGCCAAAAAAAAGAAAGTTGCTTTTCGATTAATTTTTCGAACATTTCATATTTTTGTTGGTCATAACGCGCCACATTAACAGGTTGACCAAGAAACATGGGTTCTTTAAGCTGATCGTTATGTACATGCGAAAAGGTACTGTAATTCATATTCATAATCGTACTCCTAACTGAATTTAGTTACTTTTACCACTACCTGTCGACAGCGGAAAAGGGGCAATATTGGGGGATCAAAATCCCCCATTGAATGTTTTTAAAGTGATGCTTTGTTTTGTCTAAAAGGGCAATTAAATTTTACAAGCCCCGCCTTCACAACCGTCATCACTTTCAGTTAGTGCAATATCCCCTTGAATATCTTCAGCCCCATCGCGTGTGTTATGGTAGTAGAGTGTTTTGACACCAAATTTATATGCGGTTAATAAATCAGCAAGTAGCTGTTTCATCGGTACTTTGTCATTCGGGAATTTTGTCGGATCATAATTGGTGTTAGCCGAAATTGATTGATCGATAAATTTCTGCATAATACCAACTAATTGTAAATAACCCGTGTTATTAGGAATTTGCCAAAGTAGTTCATAGAAGTTTTTTAAATCTTTATAGTCAGGTACTACCTGCTTTAAGATGCCATCTTTCGATGCTTTAACGCTGACATATCCTCGAGGTGGCTCAATACCATTAGTCGCATTAGATATTTGCGAAGACGTTTCAGAAGGCATTAACGCCGATAAGGTTGAATTACGTAGACCATGAGTTTTAATTGATTCACGCAGTGCTTCCCAATCATAATGTAATGGCTCTTTTGTAATGGTATCAAGATCCTTTTTATAGGTATCTATCGGTAATATCCCTTGTGAATAGGTCGTTTCGTTAAATAAGTTACATGCACCTTTTTCTTTCGCTAGGTTATTTGATGCTTTTAAAAGATAATATTGCATCGCTTCAAACGTGCGGTGGGTTAAATTATTAGCGCTGCCGTCTGAATATTTTACCCCATGTTTTGCTAAATAATAGGCATAGTTAATGACACCAATGCCTAATGTACGGCGATTAATAGATGAATTGCGAGCAGCAGGAACAGGGTAATCCTGATAATCAAGCAGTGAATCAAGGGCACGAACCGTTAAATCGGCAAGCTCTTCAAAATCATCTAACGATTGAATTTCACCTAAATTAAAGGCGGACAGTGTACATAGTGCTATTTCACCCTTTTCATCGTTGACATTGTTCAGCGGTTTAGTTGGTAACGCAATTTCCATACATAAATTAGATTGATGTACAGGCGCAAGCTGAGCATTGAATGGACTGTGAGTATTACAGTGGTCAACATTTTGAATATAAATACGTCCAGTTGATGCACGTTCTTGCATTAACAGGGCAAAGAGTTCTACCGCTTTCACTACACGTTTTCGAATGTTTACATCTTGTTCATATTGATGATACAACGCATCGAATTTTGCTTGATCGGCAAAAAACGCCTCGTATAGACCCGGAACATCTGACGGGCTAAAAAGGGTAATGTTTTCGTTTTGGATTAAGCGTTGATACATTAATTTATTAATCTGAACACCATAATCCAAATGTCGAACACGGTTTTCTTCAACACCTCGATTGTTACGTAAAACCAATAGACTTTCGACTTCTAAATGCCAAAGCGGGTAAAATACCGTTGCAGCACCACCACGAACACCGCCTTGTGAACAGGATTTTACCGCTGTTTGAAAATATTTATAGAATGGGATACAACCGGTGTGGAAAGCTTCACCACCACGAATTGAACTACCAAGCGCTCGAATTTTGCCCGCATTAACCCCAATGCCTGCACGTTGTGACACATATTTGACAATTGCGCTTGCCGTCGCATTAATAGAATCTAAGCTGTCATCACATTCGATAAGTACACATGAACTAAATTGGCGTGTTGGGGTGCGAACACCGGCCATAATTGGCGTTGGTAATGAAATTTTAAAAGTTGAGACTGCATCATAAAAGCGTTTGATGTAGCTAAGACGCGTATCTTTAGGGTAATTAGCAAAAAGACAAGCTGCGACTAAAATGTATAAAAACTGTGCGCTTTCATAAATCTCGCCTGTTACCCGATTTTGAACTAAGTATTTTCCTTCAAGCTGTTTTACTGCTGCGTACGAAAAAGACATATCACGCCAATGATCGATAATTTTATCCATTTGTTCAAACTCTTCTTGCGTATAATCTTCAAGTAAGTGTTTGTCATAACGGTCACTTGCCACTAGTTTTTTTACATGTTCATAAAGTGGTGGAGGAGTAAATTGGTTATACGCTTTTTTACGTAAATGAAAAATGGCTAAACGTGCAGCCAAATATTGATAATCTGGTGAATCTTGCGATATAAGATCGGCGGCAGCTCGAATAATTGTTTCATGAATATCAGATGTTCGGATCCCATCATAAAATTGAATATGTGAACGTAATTCAACTTGAGATACCGAAACATTTTCTAATCCTTCTGCTGCCCATGTAATTACCTTGTGAATTTTATCAAGATTGATAGGTTCTTTCTTACCATCTCGCTTGGTCACAAATATTGATTTATTCATTTTCCATCCAGTTTTATCCCGTTTTTTGTGGAGCTTATCATAATTGATATTTGTCAAAATATACAATATATAGTGCCTATTAATCATTTTATTACTATATATAGTGTATTTATTAGTCAGTTAACATTTTTTTATTTTGTTAACTATCGGTTAGTAAACGTTTTTTTCTGTAATAAAATAAAATGGTTTAGAAAGGTTTTACTTATGGATCATTTTTGGTTTTTATAACGTTGAATTGCGCTTGCTTTATTTTGGGCTTCTAACCATGCAAGTTTATCGGCATAATTTTTTTCTGCACCACGATCAGTTGGTTGATAATATTTACTATCAGCCATTTCAGGCGGAAAATAATTTTCACCTGCTGCAAAAGCATTAGGTTCATCATGTGCATAACGGTATTGTGCTCCATAGCCCAAATTTTTCATTAGACTGGTTGGTGCATTACGTAAATGTTCAGGTACATCATAGTCTGGCTTAGACTGCGCGTCACTCATAGCTTGTTTGAAAGCAAGATAGACGGCGTTACTTTTCGGTGCACAAGCCAAATAAACTATAGCTTGCGCAATGGCGCGTTCTCCCTCGGCGGGGCCAACACGTGTAAAACAATCCCACGCCGCCAATGCAACTTGCATTGCTCTTGGATCAGCATTGCCGACATCTTCAGAGGCAATTGCCAGTAATCGACGAGCAACATAGAGGGGATCACCACCGGCAGTAATGATTCTTGCATACCAGTATAATGCAGCGTCAGGCGCAGAACCACGAATTGATTTATGGACGGCAGAAATCAAATCATAATATCGGTCACCTTGATTATCGAATCTGGCACTACGCTCACCCATGACTTCTTTGAGTAACGCTGGTGTTAGTTCATTGCCACCGGACATATCCACTAATAATTCAAGTGTATTCAGTGCACGTCTGGCATCCCCCCCGACAAATTCAGCAATCTGTTTTTTTGTTTCTGGTGGTAACACGACATGTTTATTGCCATAACCTCGAACCGGATCATCAATGGCTTGTTGTAAAATATTTTCGATATCGGCATTGGTTAATGATTTGAGTAAATAAACCCTAGCTCGTGATAACAGCGCTGAATTGAGTTCGAATGACGGATTTTCAGTTGTCGCCCCAATAAAAGTAACTGTACCATTTTCAACATAAGGCAAAAATACATCTTGTTGGCTTTTATTAAAACGATGAACTTCATCAACAAATAAGATCGTACGGATACCCGCTTGCTGATTGATTTTTGCACGTTCAATGGCTTCACGAATATCTTTGATTCCGGATGTGACTGCCGAAATTCTTTCGACTTTAGCATGAGCATGATGCGCTATAATTTCAGCTAATGTGGTTTTCCCAGTTCCCGGAGGCCCCCATAAGATCATTGAATGAAGGTTTCCGGCTTCAATGGCTTTCGGTAATGGTTTTCCTGCTCCTAGTAGCTGAGTTTGTCCAATGTATTCTGATAAATTACGTGGACGCATTTTTGCCGCTAAAGGCTGAAATTCATCGGTCGTAAAATCAAATGACATGCTAGGCATAACAGGTGGTATCCAAGTTTGAAAAATTCATTATATTATATACTTGTTAATTGATAAGTGAAAAAGAAAAGAAAATAACTTTTCGAACTTAACGAAAAACGGTAATATTTTGACCTAATCAGATTTACGAACACTATTTAACGCTTTGTTATAGATAAAAAAAGTAAGGATTCGTTATGAAACAATTTTTAGTATTAATGGGATTATTAGTTAGCGTATCCGCTTGGGCAGGTGATAAAGAGGTCTTACAACAGCGTTTAGACAAAGTTGACGGATTTTATGCACGCTTTTCACAAGATGTAAAAACAGCAGATAATCAGCAAGTTCAAGAAGGAAAGGGGGATCTTTGGGTAACAAGACCTTACTATTTTAATTGGAGAATGACAGAGCCAGAGGAAACAACTATTATTTCGGATGGAAGTAATATGTGGGTCTATACGCCAACAGTCGAACAAGTCACAGTGATGGATTTAAAAAAAGCCGTTGATAATCGTTTAATGCTTTTAATTACCGATAGTCATAATCCTATTTGGAACCACTATCAAGTTACACGTAAACAAGATTCATTCACTTTAAAGCCAACAGACAGTTCAAGTCAGAATTTTATCATTTCAGTGTTACCAAGCGGAATGATTTCCAATTTTACGATTATTGAGGAAGATGGACAACGCAGTTTTTATGATCTATCGCACCAAAAACTTGGAAAAGTAGAACTCAGTAAGTTTCATTTTGAACCGCCTTTAGGCATTCAAATTGACGATCAACGATAAGTGATCAATGCGTTTAAAGTAATAAAAGTCATTATCGATTATCATTTTGAGCCTTAAACACAAGATAGCGTCAATTAATTTTGCTAAATTTATTTTTAATTAGTTGATAGCTACGAGTGAGTTAAAGCTTGATGATTTGTTTAGTTTAGTCTAATTCATTGTTATTGATACTAATGACGGGATTATCAGAAAATAAATAGTGATCACGTCTTGTTTCAAAATCTTTATTTGCAGCATCAAAAAGTGCTTTTTTAGTGTTTTCTAAATGCTGCCACATCGCTAATTTTGCTGCTTTAGGATCTCGATTAATTAAAGCTTCCAAAATTTGGTTATGTTCATCTGCCCAATTATTAATGGTTTGTTCT
This sequence comes from Gilliamella sp. CG25, assembly GCF_046635705.1. Lineage (NCBI taxonomy): Bacteria > Pseudomonadati > Pseudomonadota > Gammaproteobacteria > Orbales > Orbaceae > Gilliamella > Gilliamella sp. CG25. The sequence goes on from NZ_JBIDFJ010000001.1 coordinate 216,863, forward strand.
GGCATATTTTCATGAAGTTTTTTCCATAAAGGATTTAACGTGCGCTGTTGCCATGTCTCTTCAACAATGATAGTTAAAGCACTGTTACGAGTAATCATGGCAATCTGAGTATGGAATTTAATATCCCAATAGGGATCGCGATGATGATCTTCTTTTTGAGCATTATGTTGAATTTCTAATAATTTAACAATATCTCCCTTGGTGATTTGTGTGGCAGCAAATTCAGCAATATTACTTTCAATAAGTTGGCGTGCTTGCAACAGTTCAAAAGGCCCACTTTTTACAAAATTTAATCCTCCTGAAGTTGATGAAAGGTTTTTAAGCGAGCTATTGCCAATAACGTGGATACCCGATCCTTTACGTGCTTCAACAAAACCTTCAACTTCTAACATGATTATTGCTTCTCTTACGACAGAACGACTAACTTTTAACTCTTCGCACACCAATCTTTCTGAAGGTAATTTGCTTCCTATTGGGTAAATACCGCTAATAATCCGATTTTTTAATTCTGATGCGATGACTTGATAAAGCCTGTGATATTCATTTTGTTTTTCGGTCATAATTTATTTTTTTAAAATACCTAAGTCGTTTAAATATAACCTTAAAATAACATCTAATTGATTAGAGTTAAATAATGTAACTCTAATTTTTTTTATACTATTTTTATCAATTCTTACATAACTGACAAGTCGATAAACCATCTTAAATTGTTGTTATATTTTAGCTATATCATGTGTGTCAACTTTTTAGATTGTCATATATGTTTGAGTTAAATTTGATGTCTTTTTCACTAAATTTATATATCTAATATAGGTTAACTATCTTGCAGTTATAAGTTAGATTTTTTAGGGATACTTAACCGTGTTACATTTTATCGTCTCACGCATGTTGCTGAATCGACATTCCTCATTTTTTGATCATTTAAAACACAGTTAATGGCGTCTAATTAAAACATTTTTAATCATTCAATGGGTAAACCCACCTTGTTGCGATTTATGAATTAAAAAGTTGTCTGATATCTTGTTTTAAAGTTCAACGTTCAAATTTTTTTGAATTTATCAGCATAATGATTATCTTACTTTCAGATTTACCTATTGTTAACAAAACACCATGATGCATTTTGCTGTTTATTGCAAGTCTTAGAAATAATTTTTGATGTGGATCACATTTATCCAATAAACCCATTAAAGCTAAATTTTTAGCTCTTTATATTCCTTATCAGTGGTTAACTCTTCATAGGATAAATTATGACAAGTGAATTTTATAAAAAACCAACTTATTGGTTTGCTTCCTGTTATAGCTTTATGTATTACGCAGCAGGCAGTTTTGTTTTCTCTTTTTACTCAATTTGGCTTAGTAAAGAGATTGGTTTAACAGCGAAACAAACGGGTATCATTTATTCATTTAACTACTTTATTTCGTTAATTATCATGATTATATATGGTGTTTATCAAGATAAATTAGTCTTAAAAAAACACCTTATTTGGTTTCAAAGTATTATCATCACCTGCGCAGCACCTGCATTAATTTATATTTATGAACCACTTTTAAAGCATAACTTTTATGTTGGTGTGATTTTTGGCAGTTTCTTTTTAGGATTTGGTTGGGTGGCAGGTATGGGACTGATTGATTCATATTGTGAAAAGATTAGTCGGGCGTTTGGATTTGAATTTGGACAATGTCGAACTTGGGGCTGTATTGCTTATGCAGTAGGGACTTTTATCGCCGGAATTTTAATAAGTATTAATCCCCATCTTAATTTTTGGGCAGCGTCAATTGTCGGTCTCTGTTTTATGATTTTAAATCTCAATTTCAAACCTGACTTAACTCAATCCTCAAGTGTGGTATTTCAAAAGAAAGAAAAATTGACCTTTAATGAAATCCTTTCTGTGTTTACGCTCAAAAAGTTTTGGATATTTGTTATTTATGTATTAGGCACTTATAGCCTTTATAATATTTATGATCAGCAACTGTTTCCTGTCTATTTCACACAACAATTTACCGATGTAAATGATGGTTATCATTTATATGGTTTATTAAATTCTTTTCAAGTGTTCTTAGAAGCTGCAGTCATGTTTTGTGTTCCTTTTGTTGTTAATCGAGTTGGCGCAAAAAATGCACTTATTTTTGCTGCATTTATATCGGCATCACGAATATTTTTAACTGCTCATGTTGATAGCATTGTCATTATATCCATTATTAAGCTGATGCATTGTTTAGAAATTTCAACCATTTTAGTCTCAGTATTTAAGTATATTGATAACAATTTTAATGCTCGTCTTTCTGCCACTGTTTTTCTGATTGGTTATCAAGTCGCAGGTTCAGTTGGGGTTATTTTGTTCTCAACTTATGTTGGCGACATTTATGATACCGCTGGCGCCGCAACGACGTTTAATAATTTAGGTTTGGTGGTTTTAGGTTTTATGATTTTTGCCATTTTCTTCTTAAGTCGAGACCAAAAAGGGAACACATAAAAAAAAGATTAATAAAAACACATATCTTTTAGACGGTAATAATAAGAATTTATTAAGACATATTAAGGATTAAAAATGAATATATTCAATTCAGTGACACAATTTAACTTTGAACAAACTCGAACTATTTCACCTGAAAATATGACAGGCGAAAAGGGTAAGTCTTGTATGAAAGCAAGTGCTTTAGGCCCTAGCCGTAAAGGACAAGGGTGTATCTCGATTCCGGCAGGGGAAAAAATAACAATTGCAGAAATTAGCGGGCCTGCTGAAATTAGACATATGTGGTTTACCTTAACCGATAGAACACATCGTGGTAGTTTTGTCTTGCGTGATGTGGTTATTCGTATCTACTGGGATGACGAAACAATACCGTCAGTTGAAAGCCCAATTGGTGATTTTTTCTGTAATGGATTTGGAGCAAGATGTGATATCAATTCATTACCGATTGTGGTTAATCCAACAGGGGGATTTAACTGTTATTTTAGAATGCCATTCAATAAAAAAGCCAGAATAGAAATTCACAACGAGCATGAAGCAGATTTACAACATTTCTTTTTCACTATTAATTATGCCATCATGCCAAAACCGTTCGAACAGCCTCTCTATTTTCATGCACAATGGCGTCGTCAGTGTGTAACTCAGTATGCACAAGATTATGTCATATTAGATAACGTACAAGGTCATGGCTATTATGTGGGGACGTATTTAGCCTTAACCGCTTTAGAACGGTATTGGTGGGGAGAAGGCGAGTTCAAATTTTATCTGGATGATGATAGTGCGTATCCAACACAACATTCAACTGGCTCAGAAGACTATTTTGGTGGGGCATGGGCATTTCATAATCGTGACAGTCAAGGTAAGCCTAAAGCAAAATGTTTTCAAACACTGTTTATGGGCTATCCTTATCAAACTAATCGAGATGCTACACGGGATTTTTTTCAAACAGGTGATTCAAATCCGGTACATGGCTTCGGCGATGATGCACTTCCGATGCATGGTTTATACCGTTGGCATTTACCTGATCCGGTTGCTTTCCATAAAAATATTAAGTTAGCTTTTCAACAGATCGGAAATGATGATATAAGATTGTATGAACGTTGTGATGATATTGCCAGCGTGGCGTATTGGTATCAAAATCCGTCGGAAAATCACAACCCGACTTTTCCCAATAAACAACAACGCACACCACGATAGTCTGGAAGGTGAAATATGGCGAGTAATAAATTAAGAATCAATGATATTGCTCGTTTGGCTGGCGTTTCGGCAACGACCGTCAGCCATATTTTTAATAAACGAGATAAAAAATATCGAATCTCATCTCTTACACGCCAAAAAGTGCTTGCAATAGCTGAGCAGTATAAAGAGCAATCGCATATTCGTCGATACTTAGTCAAGGCGAAGAGTACCAATACAATTGGTGTCATTGTTCCTGATATGTCGAACTCGTTTTTTTCGATGTTTTTACACCATTTAGAAGCATCATTTCGGGAAAAAAATATTCAGCTTTTAATTACTTGTAGCCACTATAATAAAGAGGTTGAAATTAATGTAGCGCAAAATTTGGTTGAACGAAAAGTGGATGCAATGATAGTGGTCACATCACTAGATAGCGATGAGTTTTACATGAGTATTAATCAACATACTCCGGTGTTATTTTTTGATCGTTATATTGAGCATACCACACTTCCATTTATTACAAGTGAGGCAATAGGATCGGTAGCTGAATTAATCGAACCTTATGCAAAAAAATTAAATGAGTTTTATTTTATTGGTTGTGATGCACAACTCACTTCAATTCGTGCTCGGTTACAAGGATTTAAACAAGGTTTAACGAATGCAGGCTTAACGCCAGCTTCTGACTGGATCATTTGTGATAGTTATTGCCCAAATAAAGGTTATGACTTACTCAAACGATTGCATCAAAAATTAGGGCGTTTACCGAAAGCTATTTTTACTCCGTCCGGTAATTTATTGCAGGAAGTGTTGAGCTATTTAGTCGAGGTTAAAGTTAATCCAGACCAAATTTGCTTATGTTCGTATGATTATAATATTTATCTGGATTACTCTTATTATCCGATTGATGCTATTGCACAAGATTTTCAAACTATGGCACTGACGTGTGTAAACACTATAGATGATCTGCTTAATTTTAAAGCGCTAAAGCATAACGCGATTTTCATCAAACCACAAATTAAACGCCATCCATAGCTTTTACGATGAGAGACAAAAGTAATAATAAGATGATTAGCGATTAGCGTTTTTCATGATACGCGCTTTATCAACCTGCCATTGCCGTTCTTTGATATCCGTTCGTTTATCGTACTCTTTCTTGCCTTTAGCCACACCAATTTTGACTTTTGCCCAAGCATTTTTCCAATATAATGAAAGCGCAACAACTGTGTAACCTTTTTGATTGATTTGACCAAATAGCGAATTTAATTCACGTTCATTCAAAAGCAATTTACGGTTACGCATGGGATCGCAGACAACATGTGTTGAAGCCACATTTAATGGTGTAATGGTTGCACCAAATAGCCATGCTTCCCCGTCTTTAAGCAGTACATAGCTATCGCTAATATTTACTTTTCCTGCACGCAGGGATTTAACTTCCCAACCTTGTAGGGATAATCCCGCCTCAATTTCCTCTTCAATAAGGTACTCATGGCGTGCGCGTTTATTTAATGCAATGGTTGCCGAACCGGGTTTGTGTGATTTTTTCTTAGTCATAATGTGCGTTATTATAGAGTTACGTGTTAATATATGCCACAAATTTTATTTTTAATTAATTAATGTTATGGCACATATATTTCACGAAGTTATTGAACCGTATTCAATTGAACAAATGTTTTCATTAGTCAATGACATTGAGCGATATCCTGAATTTGTTCCCGATTGTATCGCAACGGGAATTATTAGAAAACAGGATAATATTATTGCTGCATTTATTGAAGTTGAAAAATTTGGTTTCAAAAAATCATTTACCACATTAAATCAAATTAATGAACCTAATTCAATCGATTTAACCCTTTTAGAAGGCCCATTCAAGCACCTTTCGGGCAAATGGCAGTTTACTACACTTTCTGACAACCAAAGTAAAATCAGTTTTAGTTTAGATTTTGAATTTCAAAATAAATTATTAGACATGACTTTTACCCCAATGTTTAAAGATGTGATGATAAATATGGTTAAAGCGTTTTCCAATCGAGCAAGGCAGATTTATTAATATGATAACGGTTCAAGTTGTGTATGCGTTACCGAATAATCCGACAATAATTGATTGTCAGGTTGAAGAATCGACGAATATCTTGCAAGCAATAGTAAAATCCAATATCTTATCTATTTGTCGCATTCAATTAGATGATCATCTAATTGGTATTTATGGAAAACGTTGTTCGCTTGATGAACTAGTGAAAGAGGGTGATCGTATTGAAATTTATCGCCCTTTAATCAACGATCCTAAAGAAATAAGACGAAGAAGAGCAGCATTAAATAAATAATGATTACTGGCAAGGGAAACACGATGCATAATCTGATAATTGAAAAGATTGAAACCTTATGCAAAAAACGCGGTATTAAATTGACAACCCAACGTCGTACAGTTTTAGATATCATGTTAACGGCAAATAAGGCTATGAGTGCATACGATCTTTTAGATTTATTAAAAGTCAGTGAACCCCAAGCCAAACCACCGACTATTTATCGTGCCCTTGAATTTCTGCTTGAGCAAGGCTTTATACATAAAGTTGAATCAAGCAATAGTTATATTGTTTGCCCACATTTTCAAGACCCCGATCATCTTTCAATTCTCTTTATTTGTGATAAATGCCGACAAATTTTTGAAAAACACTCAGCAAATATTGAACAACAACTAAAACAACTGGCACAACAAAGTCAATTTTTGATTAAACACAGCGTGTTGGAAATTCATGGAGTGTGTCAGTCGTGTCAACCTTAATTATTTTTCTTTGGCTATTGAATATCGGCTGTGACACGGTCGGTCAAATCGCCTTTAAATATGCAGCGATTACCTCAAAGCATAATCAAGGTTTAGATTATTGGCATAAACTATTTGGTAATTTTTGGCTTTGGATTGGTTTTGGATCTTATTTTGTTGGTTTTATTTTCTGGTTAGCTTTTTTAAGCGAAGTGCCTTTGTCACAAGGTATTTTATTGGGTTCGTTTAATATGATAACGGTCATGTTAGCAGGACGGATCTTATTTAAAGAGCACCTAACGTGTTTTCGGTTGTTAGGGATATTTTTTATTACAGCAGGAGTAGTTTTAGTAGGACTCACGGAATGAAAAAATTTTATTTAATTGGCTTTATATTACTGCTTTTTTTTGATACTTTTGGTCAAACCAGTTTTAAGCTGACAGCAATATCGGCTTTACCTTTCGAATTGAGTGTCGATTGGTTATTACGTATTTTTAGCCACTGTTGGGCTTATTTAGTCATGATAGGTTATACTGGTGCGTTCGTGACCTGGATGGTACTGTTAAAAAAAGCACCGGTTGGCCCTGCTTTTGCCGCCTCGCATTTACAAGTTGTTACGGTAATGTTAGTGTCGGTAATGGTGTTTAATGAAAAGATTACATTAACACGCTTTATAGGCGCAATAAGTATAATCATCGGGATTATTTTTTTAGCGTTAGCTGAACAAAGAATTCACCAAAAGTCTAAAAAAGCGCATAGCTAATTTGAAAATGATGTGATTTTAACAATTTATGGCAATTACTTCTTAAATTTGTTTATCGAGATTCTTTAACATTTCGATTATAGGTCGATTTGCATCAGGAAATTCATCCGCATTCAATTCTTCTTGATCTACCCATCGGCTGGGTTGTCCTTCTTTAGCAAATGGAACGCCGTCCCATTCTTCCACTAAATAAGCGTGAATGGTAATATCACGATCATCGTAGCTGTGTTTCACTACTTTTAAAAATTGAGCATCATGGATTTGGATATCAACTTCTTCAGCAATCTCGCGTTGCAAAGTTTGATAAGGTGTTTCACCTACTTCTATTTTTCCTCCGGGAAACTCCCAAAAACCCGCTAAATGAGAGTCTTCTCCACGTTGGGTAATAAAAATTTGACAATTTTCCGAACGTATAATTCCTATTGCTATTTCAGTATGTTTTCTCATAATTCTGTTTATCTATCCGTAAAATTAGGGAAAGTGAACACTTTCCCTTGAATTTAAACGACGATGATAATCGCTGATTAAATCATCAATAATGTTTGATGATACTAAATTTTTTGCTTATTGAACAGCACCATGACAATGTTTATACTTCTTACCTGAACCACAAGGACATGGATCATTTCTTCCCACTTTGGCTTCAGTGCGAACTCTAGGTTGAGTTGAGCTTGTATTGTTTTCGCTTTCACCTTCGATATTAGAAGCTGATTCATGACTTGCATGTTGCTTAGCTGATAGTTTTTCCATTTCAGCAATGCGTTGACGTTCTGCTTCTTCCACTTCTTCTTGTGAACGAATAACAACACGACTTAATATCCCAATAACTTCATATTTTAGTGATTCTAACATGTCTTCAAACATGTTAAAGGATTCACGTTTATATTCTTGTTTAGGATCTTTTTGCGCATAACCTCGTAGATGAATACCTTGACGTAGATAATCCATCGCAGCCAAGTGTTCTTTCCACAAGTTATCAAGCGTCTGTAACATAACTGTTTTTTCAAAATGTCTAAATGCTTCTGAACCTGCTGCTTGCTCTTTTTCTTCATAAGCTTGTTGAGCAATTTGAATAATACGTTCTCGAAGTGACTCTTCATAAAGATTTTGTTCTTCATCCAACCATTTAGCAATTGGAAGATCCAAATCAAAATCACGTTTTAGCGCTAATTCAAGTCCTGGTACATCCCACATATCTTCGATTGATTCCCGTGGAATATAACGATCGATGAGCGCATTAAATACATCAACACGGATTACGGTAATGGTATCTTTAATTTCAGTATTATCCAGTATCTCATTTCGTTGACGATAAATTGCTTTACGTTGCTCATTGGCAACATCATCATATTCAAGCAATTGTTTACGAATATCAAAGTTACGACTTTCAACTTTCTTTTGAGCATTCGCAATCGCTTTATTGACCCATGGGTGTTCGATCGCTTCGCCTTCTTTCATACCCAATTTACGCATCATATTACCAACACGTTCTGACGCAAAGATTCTCATCAGCGGATCTTCAAGCGATAAATAAAAACGTGAACCGCCCGGATCTCCTTGACGACCAGCACGACCGCGTAACTGATTATCAATACGACGGGATTCATGTCGTTCTGTACCTAAAATGTAAAGCCCGCCCAGAGCAATAACTTCTTCATGTTTAACTTGCCATGCTTGTTTAGCTTTTTCGATATCTTCTTGAGTTGGATTTTCAAGTTTTGCTAAATCGCTTTGCCAGTTACCGCCAAGCATAATATCGGTACCTCGACCCGCCATATTGGTGGCAATAGTGACAGCGCCTTTACTCCCTGCATTAGCAATAATTTCTGCTTCTTGGGCATGGAACTTGGCATTTAATACGTTGTGCTTAATGCCAACTTTTTTAAATGCATTGGATACCAATTCTGATTTTTCAATCGATGCAGTCCCCACTAGTACTGGTTGTCCTCGTTTTACACAATCTTGTACGTCAGCGACAATGGCTGCAATCTTCTCTTTTTCAGTCATATAGACTAAATCGGATTGGTCTTTACGCTGCATTGGGCGGTTAGTTGGTATAACAATGGTATCCAAACCATAAATCTGATGGAATTCGAAGGCTTCAGTATCGGCAGTACCCGTCATACCGGCTAATTTTTCATATAGACGGAAATAGTTTTGGAAAGTGATTGAAGCTAACGTCTGGTTTTCATTCTGAATTTTAACATGTTCTTTTGCTTCAACCGCTTGATGTAAGCCGTCAGACCAACGACGTCCTTCCATTGTTCGTCCAGTATGCTCATCGACAATAATAATTTCGTTATTTTTAACGATGTAGTCGACATCACGATGAAATAAATGATGGGCTCGTAGTGCCGCATTGACATGATGCATTAACACAATATTACTTGGCGCATAAAGCGACTCATCATTTTTCATGATACCTTGTTTAATTAGTAGTTCTTCTACCTTAATTAATCCTCGTTCAGTTAGATTAACTTGACGTGATTTTTCATCAATTGAAAAGTCACCGTCTCCTTGAAACTGATCTGAGTCTTCTTTTTCTTGGCGAATAAGATGAGGGATAATTTTATCAACACTCACATATTTATCTGAGCTGTCTTCGGCTTGCCCAGAAATAATCAACGGTGTTCTTGCTTCATCAATTAAAATTGAGTCAACCTCATCGACTAAAGCATAATGTAATGGTCGTTGAACACGCGCATCTTTACTAAACACCATATTGTCACGTAAGTAGTCAAATCCATATTCGTTGTTGGTACCATAAGTGATATCAGCGCTGTAAGCTTCTCGTTTTATTGCTGGCGGCATATTGGGCAGGTTAATACCAACGGTTAAACCTAAAAATTCAAATAAAGGACGATTATTTTCAGCATCACGTTGTGCTAAATAATCATTGACCGTGACGACATGCACACCTTTGCCTGTTAATGCGTTTAAATAAGCGGGTAATGTTGCGGTTAACGTTTTACCTTCACCTGTACGCATTTCGGCTATACAGCGCTCATTTAAAACCATACCACCAATTAACTGAACATCAAAATGACGCATACCAAAAACACGTTTACTGGCTTCACGGACAACGGCAAAAGCTTCTTCTAAAATATCATCTAAACGGGTACCTGATGCTAATTTTTGTTTAAATTCAACTGTTTTTGCTTTAAGTTCATCATCAGTTAATGCTTCCATTGCAGGTTCTAATGCATTAATTCTTTCAACACGCTTACGCAGGGTTTTTAGCACACGTTCATTACGGCTACCAAAAACTTTAGTTAATAATTTTAATAACATAAATTTCTCTTTCTTCTTTTAATAGGGAATGTAAGGTCGACACCTTAGATAACAACATAAAAATTAAGTAATAAACTCTTAAATTAAATAGTGTTTTTAGGACCTGCTCTTATCGCATTATGTGAAGTTATTTGAATGGGTTTATTGGTGGATAAAATATCGTAATTAGTCGCCATAAAGACAGTATTGGTACTGAATTTTTGGGGGTTGGTTAACGATGGTGACACCTTTCGGATTGACACTTGTTGATCTTGAACGATTTCATTGTTCGCCATAATCCCAACGTGAGAAACCGTTGACTCATTAGGAATAGCATCTTGTTGGCATAAACTAAACCCAGTAGCAATTACACCTAATAATAAGTGCGATAAAGCTGTTTTGATTGATAAGCGTTTACTGAGTATTTGCCAGAAATTAGTCATGATCATAGTGGCAATATGTTAGCATTATTTGCCAAAATGAAAAACATTTATTACTTGTATTGTTATCAAGAAAATGAAGATTCAGTTAAAAAGGAAATTTATCTATCTTGTCGAACGTTTAATGACAAGATAGATAAAGATAAAAAACTATTTTACCATCAATTGACCCATCATACCCAGTGTTTCATGTTCAATGATATGACAATGATACATGCGTAATCCGGGCATATTTTGTTGAATCTTTATCGTGATTGTTTCATGGGGTCGAAGATTTACTGTATCTTTTAATGCCACGTATTGGGGGAGTGTTTTGGTACCATTAAATTCATGTGAAACGACCATAAATTGTGCACCATGAATATGAAAGTTATGATCCATATGAGAGTTATTATGAATAGTCCATTCTTCAACCTCGTGAATTTTACTTTCAAGATCGATACGATTCATATCATGGCGTTTGCCATTGATTAAAAATAACATTCCGCCACGCGGCTCTTTCATGTCCATCACTTCGGTATATTCCAGTTTTTTGTGTGCGGTGGCTTGTCCAAGTTTTGGTAAGGTACGAAGTGTTGATGGCAAGGTGATTGAGTTTGACTGCGTTAAATCTAATTCTGCAAGTAACATATCTTGTTCAGGTGGTACATTGCCCATTTTGCCTCGATCGTAACCGATAGATTGCAAATAAACCGTCCCCGTTTTTTTAGGTAGAATAACAATTTCTGCCCGTTCGGCAGGGGATAACAGTAATGGTTTATTTAGTGATACAGGTTCAGACAATAATCCACCGTCAGTCCCCACTAAAAAGACATCACAATCAGGAATGGATAAGTTCAGGTATCTACCTGAACAAGCGTTCCAGATTCTTACACGTGTCGCTGAATCAACTTTAATTTTAGGTCGATAACTACCGTTAATTAATACAAATTGACCTTCACGACCGTTCATCCAATCAACCATGGTATTATCGGCAATTTCACCTTTATCCGTTAATTTTAAATCTGAAAAGAACCAGTGTTGTTCAGGAAGAGAATTTAAAGGATCATCTTTGCTTCGAACGATGAATGTTCCAGCTAAACCTCGATAAACTTGTTCAGCTACTGTTTCATGTCCATGAGGATGATACCAAAATGTGCCTGCATTTCCTTTAGGAACGTCAAATTCATAAACACGACTTTTTCCCGCTGGAATGGCATCTTGAGGGTTACCATCTTGATTCGATGGAATAAGTAAACCATGCCAATGCACGGTCGTGGCTTGTGGCAGATCATTTTTTACTGTGATTTTAACGTGATCACCCTCGTTAACTTCAATTTTAGGGCCGGGAATCATACCGTTATATGCCCAAAATTCCGTCGTAATTTCAGGTGTTAAGGCAATTTTGACGGGTTTGAGGTGTAAGGTCGCTTCAAATACACCCGGTTGATTACTTTCATTTTTTAAATTGATCAAGCTGGGTAAATTGTCGTTCTGTTTTAGTGAGGAAGTAGGCAAAAGCTTTTGTGGTTTTTGATCGTGATTCATATTCATATTCATGTTCATATTCATATTCATATTCATATGTTCGTGCATATTATCCCCCTTGTTACAATCATCAGAATTGAGTTCGCAGGTCATACCCGTCATCTTGGTATGTTCCATTTTAGCAATGGCTTTGGTTGCAACTAATCCACCTACAGCAGCCGTAAAATTCATTAAAAAATGTCGACGTTTCATAATATTCCCATAATAAATTAACTGATTTAACAATAACGCTGAAATCGTGATGTGAGCAAACATAACGATAGATAACGTTTGTTTATAACTGATAGTGATTAACAACTACTATCTAATAGCGATAACTTATTAAGCAATTCGTGGTGGTCTTAATTCAGGAATAAATTCATTATCATTTGCAATGAATTTAAGTGATAAAAAATGTGTAAAGTTGATTTGCCTATCGAGGTTAATGGCATAGTTTGAAACGATTGCCCCACATACAGCACAATGATTGATTAATGAACAATTTATTTTTGATGATAAAGATTTAGCGTGATGAGGATCCGAGCTTTGATCGAATGTTAAAATGGAATGAGTCGTTAAAAAACAAGTCGAGTCAAAAGACTTTCCCATTTTTGATAATGGTAGTACAGAATAACCATACAGCAACAAAACCGCTGTTAACACAACGATGCCTTTAAATTGTATATTGAGGATCCTTACTGACATATTACAATCTCACAACGCATCAAATCGCTAATAAGCAATATTGTACTTCAAACGTCACGATATAGCACGTTTTTTAAACATTTCTTATTTTTAAACAGTATAATTGAAAGCTAACAGATTGAATAACTATATTAATTATAAAAATCAACTATAGACTTTTTTTAAGTTTGGCGAATTAATGAAATTCGTATTGCGATTGACCCTTAAACTCATTTTCAAATTTGTCTCAAAATTCCCCTTTATTGTTTAAAATAAGCAAGATAATTGTTTAGGCTTCTGGTATGATATGCAGTAATTTTAATTGACTAATCATTACAATATGAAAATTCTTTTTGGTGTTCAAGGAACAGGAAATGGTCATATTAGCCGATGTCGAACTTTAGCCAAAGCGTTAAAAAAGGCAGGCGCTGATGTTGAGTATATTTTTAGTGGGCGTGATCCAAAAGATTATTTTGATATGGACGTTTTTGGTCATTATAAGACTTTTCGGGGTGTTACCTTTGCAACAGTCAATGGAAAGATAAATTTTCGTAAAACGGTTCAACGCATCCGTGCTTTTCGGTTAATTAAAGATGTTCGCGAACTGGACTTATCAAAGTATGATTGTATTATTAGTGATTTTGAGCCGGTAAGCGCTTGGGCTGCTCATCATCAGCATCGAGAATGCTTAGGTATCAGTAATCAGGCGGTTTGTCAGTATTTAAAACCCAAAGAATATGGACTGATTGCAAATGTGATCATGAAGTATTATGCGCCAGTAACCAAGCCAATTGGTTTACACTGGTTTCATTTTGGACATAAATTATTGCCACCCATGATTGATTCATTTCAAGTGGCGCCTACCGAAAATGGTTCCATTGTTGTTTATTTGCCATTTGAAAATATGACTGAAATTGTTGAATTACTTAAACAATTTCCTAAACATCAATTTATCTGTTTTCATCCAAATATAAAGCAATTATCACAAAACGATAATGTTACTTTGCACCCTCTTTGTCGTGACGGTTTTATGGATGCGGTAATAAGCTGTTCGGGGATTATTTCTAACACGGGATTTGCACTGATATCTGAAGCATTAGTTTTGGGTAAAAAGATTTTGACTAAACCTGTCTCGGGTCAGTTTGAACAAATCTATAATGCTCAATGTTTACATACATTAGATATGGCAACGGTGATGGAAACCTTAAATAGCATTAAACTTAAGTATTGGTTAGATTTACCTTCGCCAAAACCAACGGTCTATCCTGATGTTGCAACTGAACTTGCTAATTGGATTGTTAATGGGCAAAAAGAGTCTTTGCTTTCTTTAAGTCAACGACTTTGGGCGCAAACTGTTTTTCCCGAAAATGTAAATCAACGAATTAAAGCTTTAGGTTATGTATAAACAAACTCACATGACACTTAGTATCATTGTTGCCATGGCACATAATCGTGTTATTGGTTTTAACAATCAGATGCCTTGGCATTTACCTGCTGATTTGGCATGGTTCAAAAAAAATACGCTTAATAAGCCTGTTATTATGGGCAGAAAAACTTTTGAATCTATAGGAAAACCTTTGCCTAATCGACATAATATTGTTATCTCAAGGCAAGCAAAAGTAGATTTTGAATCGGAAAAAATTTCAAATCTTAGCTGGGTAACATCTATAGATGAAGCCATTTCTCTTGCCAAAAGGCTTAATTGCGATGAAGCGTTTATTATCGGTGGGGGTAATATTTATCAACAAGTTTTGCCATTTATTGACAGACTTTATTTAACCCATATTGATGCTGATTTACAAGGTGATACTTATTTTCCTAATTACGCCCCCGAAACTTGGCAATCAGTTTTCCAAGAACATCATCAAGCTGATGATAAAAATCCTTACGATTATTACTTTGAAGTGTTAGAACGTAATTCAACTTTCTAACGGAATAATGTTTTATTGAGCAAGACTTAGGGTAGCCTAGCAAATCGCTCACCCTTGGTGGCGTCTTGCTTCAATGACATCGGGTAGCTGTTTTATTTTATTGAGTATACGATTTAACGAGTCTTGATCAAAGATTTCCATGTCGACATCAATATTAGCCAATTGTTGCTTCATATCACTTCGACTTATTAATCCAAGCACATTGACTTTTTCGTTAGCTAAAATGGTTGTGATATCACGTAATAAGCCACTCCGATCGTTAGCGATGATCTGTATCACCATGGTATAACTTGAATTGGTTTCATTACTCCAAACCGCACTGGTGATTCGTTCAGGAGCGTGATTTTTTAAATCCTGTAACTGTTCACAATCCGCCCGATGAATGGAAATACCTCGCCCTTGAGTTACAAAACCGACAATTGGATCACCGGGAATAGGACGACAGCAATTTGCAATAGTGCACATTAAATTACCGACACCTTCAATAATAATTTCACTTCCTTTTTTATTACCGGTTTTATTGGTATTTTTCGTTTGTGAATTGGATTTTTGAACAATTTGTTTTAATGCCGCTTCGTCTTCTTCTTCAGCGGTAGGTTTATTGACTTGGGCATTAACAAAATTGACCAATTGATTTATTCTGACATCACCACTACCAATACCGGCAAGAACTTCATTAAAGGAATGGGCGTTATATTTATCAATCAGCATTTTTTCAACGCTTTTCAAACTGATATTTAAAGGTTCCAGCTCATCTTCTAAAATTTGTTGACCAGCTGCTATATTTTTGTGTCGATCTTGTTTTTTAAACCATGCCTGTATTTTAGCTCGTGCCCGACTACTATTTACAAATCCGGTATTTGGATTCAACCAATCTCGGCTTGGATTAGGTTGTTTTTGAGTGATTACTTCAACTTGATCGCCCATTTTTAGGTTATAAGTAAATGGTACAATTCGTCCTCCAACTTTTGCACCAATACAACGATGACCTACATCACTGTGAATATGATAGGCAAAATCAAGCGGTGTTGAACCAGTAGGCAAATCAACCACATCACCTTTAGGCGTAAAGACATAGACTCTATCATCAAAAATCTGGCTACGTACGGCTTCTTGTATTTCACCGCTTTCAGACATCTCTTGTTGCCATGTTAATAATTTTCGTAGCCAAGTAATTCGCTGATCATAAGCAGTCATTTTATCAGTACTGCCTTCTTTATATTTCCAGTGCGCAGCAATGCCTAATTCAGCATCATTGTGCATTTGCTCAGTTCGAATTTGAATTTCAATCGTTTTATTTTCGGGGCCATACACTACGGTATGAATTGATTGATAACCATTTGGTTTGGGGTTGGCAACATAATCATCAAATTCTTTAGCAATATGTTTATAATGACTATGGACAATACCTAATGCGTTATAACAATCTTCAATACGATCACAAATAATCCGTACAGCACGAATATCATAAAGATCTTCAAATTCAAGGTGTTTGCGTTCCATTTTTCGCCAGATACTGTAAATATGTTTCGGGCGTCCATAAACTTCTGCACGAATATGATCTTTATTCATTAACGCTTGTAGATGCTTAACAAAATGATTGATATAGGATTCACGATCAAGGCGTTTTTCGTGTAATTTTTTAGCAATAAAGCGATATTCATTCGGATAGAGATAACGGAAACAAAAATCTTCCAGCTCCCATTTTAATTGACCAATTCCTAAACGGTTGGCAAGCGGTGCATAAATGTTAAAACACTCCTTAGCAGCCAGTACTTGTTCTTCTTGTGGAGCATTTAACAAATTACGTAAATAAGTGATGCGTTCGGCAATTTTTATCACTACACTGCGAAAATCATTAACCATTGCCAATAACATACGGCGGATGCTATCAATCTGTTCAGACGTTGCACTGCCATTGCGGATGGCGCGAAGTTGACGAATTTCTTTCATTCGAACAATGCTAGAAATAATGTGCATCATTTCACGATCAAAATCTTCAGGAATATCTTCTCGACGTATAATCTTAGTTTCAAGGAAAGGGAGCAACAAAGCCGCACATAAACTGTTGATATCCATATTAAGTGTGGATAATATTTCAACCATTTCAACGGCATTTTGAAAACAGTAGACTTGCTCAGCTGCACCGGCACTGCTTTCAAAGCAAAAATCCCAGACTTGTTTAAACGTCTGATAACTATCCGCGTTAGTCAGTTGTAATTCTTGTTTTGCCCATTGTTCGACATCAAACTGTGCAAGAGAGTAATGCTCTTCACTATGTTGGTGTGCTCCTCTAATTGATACCATAATTATGATCCTGATTTGGTTAACAACAACATTGATTCAATATGTTTAGTTTGTGGAAACATATCTAAAATTGCTACTTGAGCAATGTTATAACCCGCTTGAGTTAACACTTTGCTATCTCTCGCTAATGTTGCGGGATTACATGAGATATAAACAATTTTTGACGGCGCCATTTTAACAATTTCTGTCGTTGCATTAAATGCCCCAGCTCTGGCAGGATCTAATAAAACTTTATCAAATTGTGATTGATTCCATGTAAAAAATTGTTGATTATCCTCTAAATTACTCGTTAAAAAATGAGTTTCGGCACAAACCTTGTTGCTATTTAATATAACGTTTAATTTCGCTTTTTCAACTAGTTCTTCTACGCCTTCAACGCCCGTTAATGATTGACAATAGGTAGCCATAGGTAATGAAAAATTACCCATACCACAAAAGAGATCTAACACTTTATCGGTTGATGTTAATGTTAGCCAATCAAGCGCTTGTTCAATCATTTTTTGATTAACGTTGCTATTGACTTGAATAAAATTCAAAGGACTAAAAGTAAGCTTTAACTGATTGATTAGATAATAATGTTCCGTATGGCCGGTAATGTGCTGTAAATCTATGCCATGAAAGTAGAGTGAAATACCATTTTTTTCAGCGAAGTTTGTTAGTAACTGAGTGTCTTCATTGGTCATAGGCAAAGTATGCCTTAATACCATGATAATGCCACTATCAACAGCAACCAATTCAATATGCCCAAGCGATTTTTTTGATTTAATTTGACGTAATATTTTTTGCAAAGGAGCGAGTAATTGATCCAAGCTTTCGACCAATACAGGACAGTATTCTATATTGATAATTTGATTTGATTCAGCCTGACGAAAACCAATAAATAATTCACCTTTTACAATATTTATTGAAAGTCGGGCTCGTCGGCGATAATGATAAGGTTGATCAGCAATAATAAGCGGTGCTGAGTCAGTGATATGAGTTAACGATTGCCCACTTTCTTTTTGTATGAGATTAATGAGCGCATGATACTTTGCACTTTGCTGCAAATCCGTTGAAATATGCTGCAATTCACAGCCACCACATTTTTGATAATAGCCACATAATGGTTTTACCCGTTGGGCACTTTGATTGTGGTATTTGATGACCTTCGCTTTAGCATAATTTTTTTTATTTTCTGTCAACTGGATATCAACAGTTTCATCGGGTAAGGCTGATTTAACAAAAATAGTTTTGCCTTTGTGATTTGCAATTCCTTGTCCGAAGGCATCTATCGCTGAGATGGTGACCGTTAATTTTTGTGGAGCTTGTTTTTTTGAAGGTGGAGTATAAAAAATAACCATATAAATTCAACGTTATGTTAACCGTTTTAACAATTCTGTTTTGACATGTAAAGGAACTAAATTGGTAATATTGCCACCATGATAAGCAACATCTTTCACAATGGTTGAAGAGATAAAACCAATAGTCATTGATGGCATTAAAAATAAAGTATCTAAATCCGGTTTTAATGCGCGATTCATTTCGGCTAATTGTCTTTCGTATTCAAAATCTTGAGTGGTTCGAA
Source organism: Gilliamella sp. CG25 (assembly GCF_046635705.1). Lineage (NCBI taxonomy): Bacteria > Pseudomonadati > Pseudomonadota > Gammaproteobacteria > Orbales > Orbaceae > Gilliamella > Gilliamella sp. CG25. Next base: position 235,736 of record NZ_JBIDFJ010000001.1, read on the forward strand.
CACCTCGAACAATGACCGTTGCATTATGAGTTTGTGCAAAATCTGCCATTAAATTATCAAATCCAATCACTTGTACATTAAGTAAGTGTTCAACTGAACTGGATGCTAAATTGACCCGTTCTTTCAAACTAAATAACGTTTTTTTATTCGGATTTTCCGCAATTGCAACAATTAATCGAGGAAACAACAGCGAAGCTCGAGTAATCAAATCGATGTGCCCGTTAGTAATTGGATCGAACGTTCCCGGAAAAATTGCAGTTAAACTTTTACTTTTCATCAATCATAATGTCCATTTGCCATGATAGCTCTATCATACCGAATTCTTATCAAAATTGTTAGGGTAACTTGACAAAAAGCTTTGATGGTTTTATCGGAATATTCATCGTTGGTTATAAACGCGCATTGAATAAAATTGAGGTGTTACCGTGGTAGTAAGTCCCATTAAATCCAGTTGGACTTAACTCCATTGGTGTTAGCTCATATAGCATTAAGTGTTCATTTTTCCGTTTACATACTCAATTGATATAATATTATTCAATTAAAAATTGATAGATCGTTAGATATTGATAGGTTTCATCAGGTGTTAACCAACAACTAGGTTGTGGCCATTTGGGGTGATGTGGGCTATCTGGTAGAAATTGTGCTTCTAGCGCGATACCTGCATAATTGTCATATTCCCCATTATGACGGTTAGGTGTATGTTGCAGAAAATTACCGGTATAAACTTGTAACGCTGGTTTGGTCGTTATGACATTCATGGTCACTTTATTATCGGATGAGGTTAATTGCGCGGCAATTGGCTGGGTTTTGTCCAGTAAATACGCATGATCATAGCCACCTGTTTTTTGTCGTTCAGAACTTTCAAGTAATCGGTCTGATAATCGTTTTGCTTGGCGTAAGTCCATATCAAATTCAGCGACACTAGCTAAATTGTCATCAGGTATGCCATGATTATCAACGGGCAAAAATTGGTTAGCATTGACTTGTAAAGTGTGATTGAGGATAGTGTTACTTGTTTCGCCATCTAAATTAAAATAAGCATGATTGGTTAAATTTACCACAGTAGTTTGCGTGGTAGAGGCATTGAACATGATGATAACTTGATTATTATCGGTAAGTTGATAGGTCACTTGAACTTTCAGTTCACCGGGATAACCTTGATCACCATCGCAAGAAATTAAACTGAAAATGACTTGTTGATTAGATTGATCATCAATTTGCCATAATTGCTTATCAAAGCCTAACTTTCCGCCATGAAGCTGATTTTTACCTTCATTGGCCACAAGCGGATAGCGTTTATCGCCTAATTCAATAGATGCATGAGCAATACGGTTAGCATAACGCCCAATAGTTGCACCTAAATAAGCCTGTTGTTGTTGATATTGCGCTAACGAACTACAACCAAGAAGTACTTCACGATTTTTATTATCAACCGGTATTAAGCAAGAAAGCCAAGTCGCTCCCCAGTTAGATAATTTAATCTGCATCCCTTGCTTATTAGATAGTGTAATGATCGTTGTTAAAGACATATGGCGTGCGCTCCTTCACTTGGTTGACAGATATATATATCTTCTTTAATACCAAATTTATTCTGATAATTATTGCTTACAACGGTTTTTACTGCATCAACTTTATTTTTATTTACCAGTGCAACAACACAGCCGCCAAAACCGCCACCTGTCATACGAACTCCACCTTGTTCACCAATAACATTGTTGATAATGTTCACCAGATAATCGATAGCAGGTACTGTAATTTCAAAGTCATCACGCATTGAATTGTGACTTTGCGCCATTAATGTCGATAGTAATTTGTAATCACGACGTGCAAGTGCATGAGATGCCAGTAAAGTCCGTTCATTTTCGGTAATGACATGATGTGCACGTTTAAAAACGCTAGGATCAAGCGTTGGTTTAATTTTCAATAAATCTGATAATGTGGCGTCTCGTAATGCTTTTACGCCCAGCGCTGTTGCTGCTGCTTCACATTGCCTACGACGAGTATTATATTCGCTATCGACTAATCCACGTTTAATATTTGAGTTAATAATAACAACAGCTAAATCATCGGGTATTGAAACCGGATGAACAGAGAGCGTACGGCAGTCAATAAGTAAAGCATGATGATCTTGTCCAAGTGCCGATATTAATTGATCCATAATTCCACAATTGCAACCAACAAATTGATTTTCCGCTTCCTGACCGATTAATGCTAATTTAGTGCCATCTAAAGGTAAATTATTTAGAACTTGAAACATTTTGCCGATAGTCACCTCAAGCGAAGCCGATGAACTCAATCCTGCACCTTGGGGGACATTACCGCTAATTGCTAAATCAACACCATAAAGGGTATTTGCATAGTTTTTTAAATGTTTTACTACACCTCGAACATAATTAGCCCATTGATATTGTGAATGTTTCTCAATAGGGGAATCTAGCCAAAATTCATCTTGTTGATTATCATAGTCAACGGCAATTACACGTATTAATTTATCGGTACGTTTATGGCAGCTTATTACTGTGCCATAATTAATCGCACAAGGTAATACAAAACCATCGTTATAATCGGTATGCTCACCAATCAAGTTGACTCGCCCTGGTGCTTGCACAGTGATATCGGGTTGATAACCAAATAGGGTTGCAAAAGCTTGTTTAGTTTTATCGATTAATGCTTTCATCTATTTATCCTTTTTATCTTTATAATGAACATCACTGACATTGCGGAGTCTTTCAGCTGCCTGTTCAGGCGTTAAATCCCGTTGTACTTCAGCTAACATTTCGTAACCTACCATAAATTTTTTGACTGTCGCTGAACGAAGCAAAGGAGGATAAAAGTGAGCATGAACTTGCCAATAGTCAGTGGTACCTTGCATAAATGGTGCGCCATGCCAACCCATAGAATAGGGGAAAGAGCAATTAAACAAATTATCATAACGACTTGTTAATTTTTTCAGCGCCACCGCTAAATCAATCTGTTGGCTGTCGGTTAATAAGGTTAATTGTGCAATATGTGTTTTGGGTAATAATAACGTTTCAAATGGCCATGTTGCCCAGAAAGGCACGACAGCAAGCCAATGCTCTGTTTCAACAACTATTCGCTCACGATAGATCAATTCTTTTTGGGCATAATCAACTAATAAATTGCGGTGATAGGTTTCAAAATAATGATGCATATTCAGGTCTTCACGAGCGATTTCATTTGGGATAAAGCTATTTGCCCAAATTTGTCCGTGTGGATGAGGATTAGAGCATCCCATTACTGCACCTTTGTTTTCAAATATTTGCACCCAAGGATAATTTTGGCTTAGTTCTTTTTGCTGTGATATCCAAGTTTTAATTACTCCCTCAATTGCCTTTAAGTCTAATTCTGGCAAGGTTTTACTATGATCGGGGGAAAAACAGATTACTCGACTGGTTCCTTTGGCGCTTTGCATTTGAAAAAGAGGATCATCAGCTGGCGGCGAATCAGGGGTATCATCCATTAATGCGGCAAAATCATTAGTAAATACAAAAGTACCTGTATAGTCCGGATTTTTATCACCCGTGACCCGTTTATTGCTGGGGCACAAAAAACAGTTAGGATCGTAACTGGGTTTTTGTTCTTGATTTAGTGTTTCTTGTTGACCTTGCCAAGGTCGCTTGGCTCTATGCGGTGACACTAAGACCCATTGAGCCGTTAATGGATTATAACGACGGTGGGGATGATCAACAGGATTAAATATTTGCATGTTTGCCTCTTTTAACATATTGCTGGTATTCATCTTTTTCATTAATCTTGAGGATAACCTTGTGGGTTATTCGATTGCCAATTCCAAGAATCTCTGACCATATCATCAAGCGTTAATTGGGTTTTCCACCCGAGTATCTGTTCTGCTTTTTTTGCATCTGCCCAAAATGCGGGTAGGTCGCCCGCACGTCGGGGTGCGTAATGCCACTTTAACGGTTTTCCTGACGCTTTCTCAAATGCTTCGATGACTTGTAAAACACTATACCCAACACCTGATCCTAGATTGTAAATATGGACACCGGGTTGATTATGATCAGCTTTTAATGCGGCGATATGACCATCAGCTAAGTCAACAACATGAATAAAATCACGAACACACGTTCCATCTTGCGTCGGATAATCATTTCCAAACACCGCCAATGATTCTCTTTTTCCTACAGCAACTTGGGTAATAAATGGCATAAGATTATTAGGAATACCAAGAGGATCTTCGCCTATTAATCCACTAGGATGAGCCCCCACAGGATTAAAGTAGCGTAGTAGGGTCAATGACCAATCAGGTTCGGCAATAGCCAAATCCATAATACATTGTTCGACCATTAACTTACTTTTTCCATAAGGGCTGGTTGGTAAACCTTGTGGCAAGGTTTCAACATAAGGTACGGGGGCTGATTCACCGTAAACGGTTGCGGATGAACTAAAAACTAATTGTTTGACGCCTGCATCACGCATTGCCTTCATTAACACAATGCTGCCATAGACATTATTTTCATAATACTCAAGTGGTTTATATACCGACTCACCGACGGCTTTTAAACCCGCAAAATGGATCACTGCTTGAATATCATGTTCATTAAAAATTTGCGCTAATAAATTGGCATCTCGTACATCACCTTGATAAAAATTGATTGGCTGATGCGTAATTTGTTGGATTCTTTTTAATACCGATGCTTTACTATTGAATAAATTATCTATCACAATTGGCGTATAACCTGCTTTAATCAATTGAACACAGGTATGACTTCCTATATATCCACAACCACCAGTAACGAATACTTTCATATAGAAACCTCAATTTATCTTAAATTGTTAATAATTTGGTTATTGTTGTATTTCAGACGGGTGTTTATTTTTAGGTATGAATAGATCCCAAGGCCCTCGTCCGGATAAAGTGAAAGATGAAATAAATGTAAAACTAAATGCAATCAAACCAAGCACCAGATAGGCTCCTGTAAATCCAATTTCGACATACATTAGACCTGCAAGTGTGGACATAAACATCGTTGAAAGTTGTTTAGCAAAACAAAATGCAATCAAATAAACGGTTGCCGATAATCGTAGAGGGAAGTGTTTTGTAATATATTTAAATGCCCCGACAAGTAATAGTGGCGCTTCAAACATGTGTAAGGTTTTTAGAATAATAACTTCAACTGCATTGCTGGCAAATGCTGAGCCAGTTATACGAATTGACATAATAGCACCGGCAACTAATAACGTATTTTTGCTACCAATTTTTTTCACAATCCATGGAGCAAAAAACATGACGGTTGCATTTAAAATTTCACCGAGAGTTGTGACATAACCAAAGGCTTCTTGACCGACTTGTTCACTGGAAAAAAACGACGTAAAAAAGTTTGCAAACTGCTGATCAAAAACATCATAAGTACAGGCGACGCCAATTATATAAAGCATAAAACACCAAAGTTTCGGCATTTTTAATAAATCGACTGCGAGTTTAAAATTAAAGGATTCAGGCTTATTTAATCCCATTTGTTCAACGATATCGGTGGTGGAAGTTTTAGCGGGATCGGCTAATTTCACTAAAATAAGTAGAAATAATGCAAAACCAGAACAGAGCCAAAAAACCGCATTAATGTTCTTCGAAATCATAATTCCAACAAATGATGCACAAATTGCCCAACCAAAACAGCCAAACATACGGCAACGCCCAAATTCAAATCCACTGCGTCTGCTTATTTTTTCAACCAAGGCTTCAATAGCAGGCGCACCACCACTAAAAACCATGCCAAGATAAAACCCTCCAGCTATCGCACCGACAGTAACATTAAATTGTAGAAGTGGCCCTAACACATAAATAAAAAATGGCCCAAACAAGACTAACAGTAGAGTAATAAGCCAAAGGAGATGTTTTTTCAGTCCTAATTTATCTGAAATTAAACCGAATAAAGGTTGGAAGAGTAGTGCAAAAAATGAAATAAACGAAAAAACATAGCCAGTTTTTGCTTCATCAAGCCCGTTCATTTTCAGCCAAACGGGAAAGAATGGGCAATAGGCACCCATGATGAAAAAGTAGAAAAAGAAATAAAAACTGAAAATCCAATAATTCTTATTATGCCTTGCTGACTTAGTATTTTGATTCATAATTTACTTCCTTTAATCGAATTTGAATGAACCTGCATTCATTAGGAAATCGTTTACATATTTTTTATGGATGAACTTGTTTCTCTTTTATGGTGGATAGTATCACCATAAAATGATGAAAAAAGTGATCTAGATAACACTTTATGAAATCGATTACATTATTTTGTTGTTTATGAGTAAGATGTTTTGTTGATGACGATGTTTTAATTCAACTCAAAGAATCCAAGAAGATAACTCTATTCTATTTAATATTATCAATTTATTCATGAGGCGATTCTGCTTATAACGAAATGAAATATAGCGTTAATATGCAGTTTACATGTTGAGCGAAAATAAGATAACTTTTATGGTATCGATTACATTGGCAAACAAGAAGCCGTTTTTATCTATTTTATCCACTCCTTGAAGATAAGGTAGGGAATAGTGATTAGGTGAGATAATATAACAGATGTATTTAACCATAACAGGGAGCTAAATGTTAAAATCATCTCACGCCATGTAGGATAAATGCTGACGTGAGAAGTGAATTGATTAAATCATCCTTTAAACATGTTTAAACGCTGCTCAAAATCATGCCAGTCATAAAATCCATCTTGATTTTGCATGGCATTTTTAAGCTGCAACGTAAAATGTTGTGGTGGGTTATTCATACTGATTTGAGCACCGGTAAATAGTTGTTCAAAGCTTTGATAAACGTATTCGGCTTTAAAATAGTGTGTTCCAGACTCTAAATGACGAAAACGTTGTAAAATTACCTTACCACCGATTGGTGTTGTTTCATATTGATTCGGTAACTGATAATGTTCAAAGTCTAATGCGCCGAATAATGAAGCAATGGTACTATCATGTCCCACAAGTAAATGAATTTTTCGATCATCATGATGCATAAGATTGTTTATCATATTAATCAATTCGGTAGCAGAATGTTTGGCAAGCGTTTTAGTTCGACAGACTAAGTTTAGATATTGATTACGTATCTGAATAAGTTGTTGCCATTGTGCTTGGCTGTTGATTCTTCCCCACGCAATCTGTTCTTTGGGAAAGCCCGAATAATATTGTAATAAAAATGCATCTACTGCACTAACACCAATCGCTAATGCACCTAACAGAGCAGGTTCTTCATGCTTTTTCAAATAAACTTCAACAGGAATATCGGCTAAATCACATTGATATTGTGCATAAAATTTGGAATGTTTATAGTCTAAAATATCGGCTAAAATTTCATAAGCAGGCGCTAAATTTTTATAGATTGATTCTGCTGTAACAGTTTCATCAATGTCCTTAATAACAACTTGTTTAAATTCGTCAGAATCGTTACGTAAACTAGGATCAAACATGGAATCCATTTTTTCAATAGGGTATTTATGATTGATGGGGATGTCATATCCGGCAAAAGCACCTGCTGTCAAAAATTGAGCTGTAGCAACCGTTCTTTGTAAACTATTTGCATACACAAACACATCAGAAGAAGTTGCTTGGTATTGAATATGTTGATTTTCAAGCCATGTCGCTAAGTATCGTCCAAAATAAACTTCTAGCGCACCGCCTCGGGTAGTTAGATAACCATAAGGATGATCCCATTTAGGCCATTTAAACGGCGTGGCTTGTTCTAAAAATTCAAGTGTATTTTGTAATGGTGTACGGATTCCATGTCGGCTTAATATGACGACTTTATCCAATTGATAGTGATTGTTCATTATTGTTTCACCCAGCCTTGTTGATGTAAATAGTTGAGAATAAATTCTCGTTGTCCTTTGTAGAGCGTTTCAGCTATTTTGTTACTCCATCCGCCTTCTTTTTGATTAGAACTACGAGTTTGATAATAATTTTCTATTTGCTCATCATACTGTGCCAATAATGTCTGATTGATTGGTTGATATTGATTTTCGAAAAAGATTAATTCACTCGGTAATCTTGGTTTCATTTCGGGTTCTTGATCTGGATACCCAATACAGAGACCAAAAAGGGGGATAACATATTTTGGCAAGGCTAGTAATTGTGTCACTTCAGATATATTATTACGTAAACCACCAATATAGACTGTACCTAATCCTAACGATTGCGCAGCAATAACCGTATTTTGCGCCATCAAGGCGGTATCAATACAACCGACTAAAAGTTGTTCGGCTCGTTCAAGAGGAATCGTTGCATCAATTTGAAAATGTCGATTAAAATCGGCACAAAACACCCAAAATTCGGGAGCTTGATAAATATAATTTTGATCACCTGAATAGTGAGCTAATTTTTTTCGCTTATCACTGTCTGTGATACGAATAATGGTTGAACATTGAAGAAAGTTAGAACTCGGAGCCGATTGTGCTGCTTGAATCATCGATGCTATTTGCTTTTGCGTCAATGGGGTGGGTTTATAAGCACGAATTGAACGACGATGATAAATGAAATCAAGAGTTTGATTTTCCATAACGGCTCCTTAATAACGTTATTGTTTTTGAAACTGTAAATCCCAAACACCATGACCAAGATTTTGACCTCTTTTTTCAAACTTGGTAATAGGTCGGTCTGCTGGTCTTGGAATATAATCTCCTGTTGATGATAAATTTTTATAACCTGTCGCTTGATTTAACACCTCAAGCATATGTTCGGCATAATGTTGCCAATCTGTTGCTAGATGTAAAATACCATTAACTTTTAATTTACGTCTGATAAGTTCGACAAAAGCAGGCTGAATAATTCGACGCTTGTTGTGCCTTGCTTTATGCCAAGGGTCAGGGAAGAATATTTGCACCTTATCTAATGAATTATCTGCAATCATGTTTTCTAAAACTTCGACTGCATCATGGCACATCACATTTAAGTTTGATAATTGATTTTCTTCGATCGCCATTAAACAAGCTCCGACACCCGGTTTATGTACTTCAATACCTAAAAAAGATTTCTCGGGGGCATTTTTTGCCATTTCGATGAGTGATGCACCCATACCAAATCCAATCTCTAAAACGACGTGTTGATTAGGTTCAAAGTGAATGGGCGATCCCGCATTATATTCGACACCAAAGACGGGCCATAAATTTTGTAATGCTTGTTCTTGACCTTTGGTCAAACGACCTTGTCGTAGCACAAAACTGCGTATTGTTCGTTTCGGTTTTTGTTCTTCAATATCTGTATGTAATTGTTCTGCCATTAGATTATCTACTTGTGTTGTAAAATTGATTTAAACTAATTGAAAGCTACTCTAAAATAGCGATGATTACTTAGTTTACTCGATTTTAAGTTGACGTCAAAAAACATATTGATTACCCATGGACTCTTACACTATTTTGCTAGGCAGGTTAAATTATTTTGATAATTTTTTATAATGTGGTTGAGCATGATCACCAAATGATTATATAATTGTCACTCCGATTTAACCGATTACGGATACGTAATCATGATTACATGCTTGAGGATTTCTCGTGCCTGATATGAAGCTTTTTGCTGGCAATGCTACACCTGAGCTAGCAAAGCGTATAGCTAATCGTCTTTATACTTCTCTTGGTGATATTGTTGTTGGTCGTTTTAGCGATGGAGAAGTGAACGTTCAAATTAATGAAAATGTCCGTGGTGAGGATGTTTTTATCATTCAATCAACTTGTGCACCAACCAATGATAATTTAATGGAATTGCTTGTTATGATTGATGCAATGCGTCGAGCATCTGCAGGTCGTATTACCGCTGTTATTCCTTATTTTGGTTATGCTAGACAAGATCGTCGAGTGCGTTCTGCACGGGTTCCGATCACAGCTAAAGTGGTTGCTGACTTTTTATCAACTGTCGGTGTTGATAGAGTATTAACGGTTGATCTTCATGCTGAACAGATCCAAGGTTTTTTTGATGTGCCAGTGGATAATGTATTTGGTAGCCCTGTGATTTTAGAAGATATGCTTCAACGTGATTTTGAACGCCCAATTGTTGTCTCTCCGGATATTGGTGGGGTGGTGCGAGCTCGTGCTATTGCAAAACTGTTAAATGACACCGATATGGCGATCATCGATAAACGTCGTCAACGAGCGAATGAAGCTGAAGTGATGAATATTATTGGTGATGTTGCTGATAGAGATTGTATTTTAGTCGATGATATGATTGATACAGCAGGAACGCTTTGCAAAGCCGCTGATGCATTAAAAGCACGTGGTGCTAAAAGAGTATTTGCCTACGCAACGCATCCGATTTTCTCGGGTAAAGCCGTCAGTAATATTAAAAACTCAGCCATTGATGAAATAGTCGTTTGTGATACTATTCCATTAACAGCTGAAGTTAAAGCATTGAAAAATGTACGTCAATTAACATTATCAGGAATGTTAGCAGAAGCAATTCGTCGCATAAGCAACGAAGAATCGATTTCTGCAATGTTCCATCAATAATTGATTTTTAATGATAAAGATGCCCCGTTTTTTGGGGCTTTTTAATTTAACATCTTCAAGTAACAACAGCTAACAATTAAAACATCATGACAACCATAAAACTTATTGTAGGACTGGCCAATCCTGGAAATGAATATGCCCAAACTCGACATAATGCAGGGGCATGGTATGTTGATTTGCTTGCACAACGTTATCAACAACCGTTAAAAAATGATCCTAAATTTTTTGGTTATAGTTCACGTATCAATATCGCAGGACATGACATACGTTTATTAGTGCCTACCACGTTTATGAATTTAAGTGGTAAAGCTGTTCAAGCGATGGCTTCATTTTATCAGATAAAACCCGAAGAAATTTTAGTTGCTCATGATGAACTTGATTTAAATCCAGGTATTGCGAAATTTAAATTTGGCGGAAGTCATGGTGGTCACAATGGTTTGAAAGATATTGCTAGCAAATTAGGCAATAATCCAAATTTTTATCGATTAAGAATCGGTATCGGGCATCCGGGTGATAAAAATAAAGTGGTCGGTTTTGTGTTAAATAAACCTTCTAAGCCCGAGCAAGAACTAATAGATAAAGCGATTGATGAATCTGCACGTTGCACGGATATTTTATTATCACAAAGCTTTGAAGCCGCAATGAATCGATTACACTCGTTTAAAGCGTAATGCCGTTGATTGAGTCGAACGAATTACAATATGCTATATAAAAAATCCACCCGAAGACCAGGTGGATAACAAATCACGTAACAATCTTTGATTAAGAAAATAGATGGGTAATATTACCGCCTTTTTCGGCAATTCGTTTAAATACTTCTTTAATTAACCAAGTATTCATTGCCGCGGTATCATCTGTACTACCCGTGTAATTAAGTTCTTTTGCCAATCTTTTACGAGCATCTAGACTATTGTCTATTCCTAATAATTTTAAAAGATCAACAATCGATGTTTTCCAATTAAGTTTTTCAGGAAATTTGCTCGCTAAATTATTAAGAATTGACATAACATCCACGTCCGAAATGGGCGTTTGGTTGTCTGAATGTGGTTGAGTTTGATTTTGGTCTTGATTCTGATTATTTGACGCGGCATCTTTATCATGACCGGTAATGCTGTTGACTTGATTTTTAACGGCATCAGCGACATTACCGACAGCCGCTTGAGCACTTGGAAAGATTTTAGAAAAAATATTATTTAAGATACCCAAATTACACCCCCCTATGTTTAAACTGCTTTTGAAAAAAGTGCTTAACTATTCAGATGTACAAAATATCGCCTTTAGTATAACGTTTAACAAACAATAGTGTCAAAGAAGTTCTGGATTTATAGCATTTTTTGTTGTTAATTCAGAGAGTAAATAACTTAAAGCCACGAATAAAGTTTTTCAATAAAAAACTATCTTGGCGTTTTAAATTATGATAACCATGGATAAACTTAGATTGTTAACCATTCACTATTTGTAAAAATGACGCTATTAATTCTAGATTGTTCAGTTTGTTATCTGATATTGATTCCAAGTGTTGAACATGAAAAGATGATTGAGATGTTTTTATTTGTGTCCTATAAATTCCAGTTTATTTGAAGCTAAAGTGAATCACGTAAATGAGTAAATCGAAACGATAAAAGAGATGCCTGACAAATTCTAGTTTTAAAAAGTATTGCGATGACAACGTCGAACAAAAAAATTCGCAACATTCACGCAATAATTCGATATGTCAAAGCCAATACCTTATACGCAAAATGATAATATGTCAGAGCCAGTTTTATCAGAATAAAAAATTGTGTATGATAAAAGAAATAATGTCATTGTGGCTTTGTAACTGAAGCATGCTTTTTGCAAACAATATTGTGGACGTTTCAAAAAATTTAGCTTCATTTTTTTACTGTACGCAATCTTTTTTGTTTCCCACAAAGTATGATGAAAACTACTGGGTTTGATTATTTTCAAACGAGTAATAATGCGGGTCAATGGATCGAACACAATTATAAAGCCTACGCTAATTTAGGCGATCCGAATTCTGATAAGATTTAATTGAAAAGAGAGGTCAACTATGAAATTAATTGTCGATAATATGAGTTGTCAGCACTGTGTTAATACGATTACTAAAGCGATTAACGATATTGATCCAAAAGCGAAAGTAACCATTGATTTGGCTAAACATGAAGTTGATATCGAAGGCGGGACCATTTCACAAGAAGCCGCTATAGCGGCTATCAATGAAGCTGGGTATGAATTTGTAGGTATTTCATATTAATTAACCTATATTAAAGCAAACAAATTTGGACGTTAGTTTTTTTATTTATCTGTTTTCATTAACACGTTTAAAACGTCCAAAACCTACTTTATATCCTCTTTTAATCACTCATATTTTGAAAAATTTGAAGAGAGTGTTCGCAAATATGCGTCAATTGTGTTTTTGAATCACCACCAACGATAAAAGTGATGTGTTGGTCCAATCCCTTTACCAATATTTAAATCATCAGCATGGCGTATGGCTCCGTGAAGATATTCTTTCGCCTGTTTAACCGCGTGTTCTAAGCTGTTTTTAGGTAATAAAGCCGCAATAGCAGCTGATAAGGTACAACCTGTACCGTGCGTATTTTTTGTTTGAATTCTTTGCGATGTCATTCGGATTGTTTGGTCTGAGGTGATTAAATAATCGGGACTTTCTTGACTGGCTAAGTGCCCGCCCTTCATTAGTACCGCTTTACAACCTAGTTTAAGTAAATCTTGCCCTTGTTTTAGCATCTCATCTTCATTTTTCGCTTCATCACAATCTAAAAGCGCTGAGGCTTCGGGTAAGTTAGGTGTAATAATTGTTGCCAGTGGCAATAATTGCTCTCGTATGGCGGTGATGGCATCGGGTTTTAAAAGAGCATGCCCTCCTTTAGCAATCATAACAGTATCAAGTACAATCGATGGTATAGGATGATTTTTTAATAACTGATAGACAGTTGTGACAATTTCTTTATTCATTAGCATACCAATCTTCACACTATCAATGTGGATATCTTGATATAAGGTGTTAAATTCTGCTTCGATAAATTCGGTGGGAATTGCCAATACCGCATCAACACCTTGGGTACTTTGTGCGGTTAACGCGGTAATGACAGACATGCCATACGCACCAAGTGCCGAAAACGTTTTGAGATCGGCTTGGATGCCAGCTCCCCCACTGGGATCTGAACCAGCAATAGTTAGGGCTGTAATTGTCATGATGTTGCTTCCTATCTAGCTTGATGTATTTTATTGATTAGTAAAGTGGTTGCTTGTTCAATATTGGATTGACCACAAATAGCCGATACGACTGCAACGCCTTCAATTCCTGTTTGCATCACTTCTGTTACTTTTGTTATGTCGATACCGCCAATGGCAACAGCAGGGCAATGTTTGGTTTTGACTAATTGAGTTAACTGCTCAATACCAAGTGCCGAGGATGCATCTTTCTTGGTCGAGGTAGGATAGATAGGACCAATTCCAATATAATCGACGTTTTGCCAAGGCACGGTTTCAAGTTGTTGCTGATTCGAAACAGATAGCCCTAACCATTTATTTTTACCGATCAATCGGCGAGCTACATCAACGGGCAAATCATTTTGACCAACATGCACACCATCTGCATCGACAGCTAAAGCAATATCAACATGATCATTAATCAATAGCGGTACCGATGTCTGACTGAGTGCTTCTTTTAAGGCTAAAGCAGCTTTATACCAATCTTTGCCTGTCAATTCTTGTTCTGATCGTAATTGTACGGCGGTTACACCGTTGGCAACGGCAATTTTGGTTGTGTCGACCATGCCACTGATTTCTCCACATAGTGTCGGATCGAGCACTAAATAGAGAGTAAGATCCAACTTTTTCTGCATGCTACGTCCCTATTAGTATGATGAATAAAATAGTGATAATTGATCTAATAACGATACGGCAAAACTGCCTAATCCAAGCTGTTTATTTGCCTTTTCTCCAGCTTTTTTCATCATAAAGCAAGCGGCTGCTGTGGCTAAAAGTGGATCGGTTGAATTTACAATAAACGCTGCAACCATAGCAGATAAGGAACAGCCTGTTCCGGTAATTTTGGTTAAAGCAATATCACCGCCTGCTATAGCGTAAGTCGTATGACCATCAGTAATATAATCAATGTCACCAGTCATGGCGATGATAGTCTGGTAGTCTTGTGCCAATTGTTTTGCATATTGTAAAGCGGATTTTGTCGAGTCTTGACTGTCCGGGCCTTTTGATGATGCAAATTGACCGCTTAGCGCTAAGATTTCCGAAGCATTGCCACGAATAACGGTGGGTTTAAATGATAATAATTGATGCGCAATTTCGGTACGATAAGCAAGTGCCGAACCAACGGCAACAGGATCAAGTACCCATGGAGTTTGGCTTTGTTGAGCTTGGCTTGCTGCAAGTAGCATACTTTTGGCGGTATTGTGATTAATTGTACCGATGTTAATCAGTAAACTATTAGCAATTTTAACAAATTCAGCCACTTCTTGTTCAGCAATAATCATTGCTGGTGAAGCACCAATAGCAAGTAGGACATTAGCAGTAAAATTTTGTACAACATCATTTGTTATACAATGAACTAATGGTCGTTGCGTTTTGACAAGATTAATAAAAGGTGTAACTTGAGTGATTTGAAGCGATGTGGTTACTGACATGTTCATTCCTTATTTGATTTATCGGGAAGAATTTGCCTATTGTAAAGTTGAATGGCTAGACTTCCCTACGCTGGTGTTATCCAGATCAGGTTCAACGGGTAAACTCTCAGTTTTTTAATGAATAAAAAACACCCCGAGTCAAAATTATGCTTATATTATGAACTGCCTATTGGCTTTTAACAAGTTTGTATAATAGAAAATTTTGATTTAAATGTTATTGTAACAATTTTTCGATATCGGTAATCGCTCTTCTATCCGGCAAGAAAATAATTAGGTGATCATTCTCTTCAATCGTTAAATCCGTGTTGATAATAATAACATCTTCATCACGTACAACTGCGCCGATTGTTGCCCCAGACGGTAGCTTTAATCCATTGATGTTTTTTCCGACCAGTTTTGAATTTTCTTTATCACCATGCGCAACGATTTCCACAATTTCAGATTCGCCTTGTCGTAGTGATACAACTTTGACGATGCCTGTTTGTCTGACATGACTTAAAAGTTCAGAAATAGTGGCGTGTTGAGGTGAAATAGCAATATCAATCACACTATCATTAATGAGTTCTAGGTAAGCTTGTTTTTGGATTAAAACGATGACTTTTTTTGCGCCCATTCTTTTCGCTAGCATCGATGACATAATATTGGATTCATCATCGCCGGTTACCGCAATAAAAAGATCTGTCAGTTCAATCTGTTCTTGGGATAGCAATTCTTGGTCTGATGATTCGCCATGTAATACCGTGGTATTAAGTAACTGTTCAGCAATGAGTTCTGCTCGTTCGGCATTGCGTTCAATTAGTTTTACTTGATAATCATTTTCTAAACGCTTAGCCAGTGCCAGCGCAATGCCGCCACCGCCACTAATGATAATTCGTTTATAAGGTTTTTCTAAACGTTGTAGCTCACTGGTCACGGCTTTGATATTGGTTGGCGGAGTAATAAAATACACCATATCACCAGCTTCAATTAAGGTAGAACCCAGTGGACGAATAAAGCGATTTTTACGGTAGATAGCAACGACTCTGGCTTCAACATGCGGAAGATGTTCTTTAAGCTCTGATAGCTCACTGCCAACTAGCGCGCCACCATAATATGCCATAACAGCGACTAGACATACACGGGTATCGTTGAATGAGGCAAATTGTAATGCGCCTGGATATTGAACTAAATGACTGATGTGGTTGGTAATAAGGTTTTCTGGTGCAATGATATGGTCGATATTGATACACTCTTTATTGAAAAAAGGATATCTTTCATCATTGTATTCCGGTGCGCGGATACGCGCCACTTTTTGCGGAATATTAAACATGACATGCCCTATTTGACATGCCATCATGTTGATTTCATCAGAGTTGGTAACGGCAACAAGCATATCAGCCGATTCCGCGCCAGCACTCTCTAATACTTGTGGATAAGATGATTTTCCACAAATAACTTGTAAATCAAAGCGTTCTTGCAAAGATTGCAATTTATCATGATCTTCATCGACAACAGTGACATCGTTTTGTTTTTCAGTAACAAGATATTCTGCAAGCGCACTGCCTGTTTGTCCTGCTCCAAGAATGATAATCTTCATAACTAACCTATTTTAATTAAATGGCTTTTATATCTTTTATTGTCATGATGATAATAAATGCCTATATTAAGCCAAATAATACTGTTTAGTGTTAATAATAATTATGTTATTTGATTTTAGACTATACAAAACCGATAGCGTCATAGACCTTTTTCAATGTGATATCCGCTTTAGCTCGAGCTTTTTCAGCGCCTTCTTTCATGATTGAAAAGAGATAATCTTCATCATCACGATATTGGTGATATTGTGCTTGTAAGTGACTTATCATATCAATCACTTGCGTCGCCACTTCCGTTTTAAGATGTCCATACATTTTACCTTCAAACTCTTTTTCAAGTTCGGTAACGGGTTTTCCTGTTACGCCAGTTAATATATCTAATAAATTTGATACACCAGCTTTATTTTTTAAATCATAACGTACAACAGGCGGTTCATCAGAATCGGTCATCGCTCGTTTGATTTTTTTCTCGATGTCTTTAGGATTTTCAAGTAAGCCAATCACATTGTTTCGATTTTCATCAGATTTAGACATTTTTTTCGTTGGGTCTTGTAAAGACATCACTCTTGCACCAACTTTAGGGATAAAAGGTTCAGGAACAGTAAAAATGTCACCATACAGGGCATTAAAGCGCATTGCAATATCACGTGATAGTTCGAGATGTTGTTTTTGATCGTCACCCACCGGTACTAAATTAGCTTGATATAATAAAATGTCAGCTGCCATTAATACAGGATAATCAAAAAGCCCTGCATTAATGTTTTCAGCATGTCGTGATGATTTGTCCTTGAATTGGGTCATGCGACTGAGTTCACCAAAATAAGTGTAACAGTTTAATGCCCACCCTAATTCAGCATGAGCAGGTACATGAGATTGTACAAATATAGTGCTTTTTTGAGGATCAATGCCACATGCTAAATAAAGCGCCATGGTATCGAGCGTTGCTTTGCGTAGCTTCTGTGGATCTTGGCGTACTGTGATAGCATGTTGATTTACAATACAATAAACGCAATCGTATTCTTGTTGTAAAGCGACCCAATTTTTTAAGGCACCCAAATAGTTGCCAAGTGTTAATTCCCCTGATGGCTGAGCGCCACTAAATACAATCGGTTTACTCATAATTTATTCCTAATCTATTCATTCTTATTTTTTTGCCTCAGCTTTAGGCAGTGGTAACAAGGTTAATATATCTTTGAAATCGTCAAACAAAAAATCGGGGTCGCTGGTCGCTATGGATACACCATAGTTGTAACCGTAACTTAACGCAACAGTATGGCAGTTAGCATTCTTTGCTGCGGTAATATCATTTTTCGAGTCACCAACAAATAGTAATTGATCGCAAAAGAGCCCAAACGTTGCCATAACCTGATAAAGTGGGGCAGGATGAGGTTTTAGCTTGATAATATCACCACCACCTAGCACCAGTTTGAAATATTCTTTAATGCCTAATGATTCTAATAAAGCAGGTAAAAATTGTGCAGGTTTATTGGTAACAAGTGCTAATGGATAATGATTATCATAAAGCACTTTTAAGGTCTCTTTAACATGTGGAAAGAGTTTTGTTTCTGCATCGATAACTTTATCATAATGCTGATTAAAGCAATTTTTAGCTTGACTAAACAATTCTGCTGTTGGGGTAATATCGATTGCTTTAAAGGTACGTTCTAACATAACATCGATGCCATTACCTACCCAATTTTTAACTTGATCTTTGCTAACAGTAGGTAATTGTAAGTCGGCAAGCATTTGCTGAATTGCTAATGCAAGTCCGGGTACACTATCAACGAGTGTGCCATCCAGATCAAATGCTATTGCTTGAATGTCATCCAGTTTAGGCATAGTTTACTCCTGCTAATGCTTTTCGCATGGCATCAATAACTGATTTATAATCAGGCTGACCAAATATGGCAGACCCTGCAACAAACATATCAGCGCCTGCTTGGGCTATTTCTGCAATATTGTCGACTTTGACGCCCCCATCTATTTCAAGTCGTATATTTTGACCTGATTCAATAATACGTTGTTTAACTTGTCGTAATTTTTTTAATGTTGACGGGATAAAAGATTGCCCACCAAAACCAGGATTAACTCCCATTAATAACACAATATCAATTTTATCCATTACATAATCTAAATGATCTAACGGAGTAGCCGGATTAAAAACTAAACCAGCGGTACAACCATGATCTTTGACAAGTTGCAACGTTCGGTCAAGATGAATCGTTGCTTCGGGATGAATAGAGATATTGCTAGCTCCAGCTTTTGCAAAAGAGACAATAAGTTCTTCGACAGGGGATGCCATTAAATGGACATCGATTGGGGTTTTTATTCCGTAGTCACGTAGTGCTTGGCAAAACATTGACCCCATTGTCAAATTAGGCACAAAGTGATTGTCCATGACATCGAAATGAATTACATCAGCCCCTGCTTCAATCACTTTTTGGGTTTCTTCACCTAAACAAGCAAAATTTGCTGAAAGTATTGACGGTGCAATAATAAACTCTTTCATAACATACCTCTAATCATACAAGCCAATACTCAAATGTTTTTAGGATTATTTGTATAGCGCTAATATTTCATCAATTTTTTTTCGACCTTCACCATCACAGCTTATTGAGCGTCGCATTTCAGCTCGATAAAGGTGGCGAGCTTTACTATATAACGTTCTTGTATAATCAGTATCATGATTGGATACAAGCACT
Organism: Gilliamella sp. CG25; assembly: GCF_046635705.1. Taxonomy (NCBI): domain Bacteria; kingdom Pseudomonadati; phylum Pseudomonadota; class Gammaproteobacteria; order Orbales; family Orbaceae; genus Gilliamella; species Gilliamella sp. CG25. The sequence continues at coordinate 255,148 of NZ_JBIDFJ010000001.1, forward strand.
GGAATATTGTTTTTATAAGCCATTTTTTCGGCTAATTTAGAGAGTTTTTTATGTTCTTCATAGCCAAAATTATTTGAATAATATGCCGTAAATCCAGCCGAATCATTTGGCGATAAATAGGGCGGATCACAGTATATTACAGAATTTTTCTTTGCTTTTTTCATGACCTCTTGGTATGGGGCACAGATAAATTCCGCATTTTGTGCTTTTTTTGCAAAAAAGTTTAGCTCTTTCTCAGGAAAATAGATTGTTTTATAGCGACCAAATGGCACATTAAAAAGTCCACTGTTGTTATAACGACATAGACCGTTATAGCAATGACGATTTAAGTAAATAAATAATAACGATCGTAAATACTGATCTTTACTATAATTAAATACGTCTCGTAGTTGATAAAATGCCTCAGGCTTATTGTTCTGAGGTTGGAAAAATATTTTTAGATCATTAATAAACTCATTTGGTTTTGATTTCAATAAATTGAATAATTCAATTAAATCATGGTTAATATCAGCTAAAAGGTAGCTTTTATAATTGGTATTTAAGAAGACCGAACCTGCACCAACAAAAGGTTCAATCAGTTGATCTCCTTCTGGTAGATACTGCCTAATGGTGTCCACAAGCTCATATTTTCCTCCAGCCCATTTTAAAAAGGCTCGTTGTTTTTTCAAAGGATACTCCTATTTTGTCTTTGGTAGGATAAATGAACCATATCCTTTATTTTTCAGCTTTTTCTTTATTCACAGATGCACCAGATTTGACCCATGGATTATCCTTTTGTAAAGCACTAGGTAAAGATTTTATAGCCTTTTTGGCTTCATCTGATGATTTATATATACCTTTAATCAAAATAAACCATTTACTGTTATTACGTTTAGTTTCGTAAATTTGGTAATGAGTAATATTATTTTTTTCAACAAATTTTTTTAAGTTTTCAATAGATGATGAAGCACTAAGTTGAATAGTGTATTCATCATCTTTAATATAAATAGTATTGTTATTATTCCTGTTTCCGTTATGACTTGAAATAGTATTATGACTATTCGCTCCATTTTTCTCAGAAAGGGACGATGTTGTTGGTTTTTTTATAGTCGAATCATTTGATTGATTACGAGCTTTCCTTGTTTCATCCACAATATTACTATTACTGGTTAGTGGCTCTTGACTGTCTAATGATTGATTCGATCTTGAAGCAGTTGTAGAGTTGGGCAATAAACTTGAATCGGTAGTTTGTGTGTTACTTGATGCGTTTAACTCATCAGTTAAAGATTGAGAGTTGTTGCTGTTTTCAATATGTGTTGATGAATAACCATTGACGTCAGGCGACGTCAATGATGTTGGTTCATTTTCTGTTGAAGAACTTAATATCACAAAACTTAGCGTTAAGAAAAAGATTACCATAGCAGAACCAAGAATAATTAATTTTTTCTTGGAAAAATAATTAAGAAAACTTGGTAATTTGAATGAAGTTGTAGAGTCTTTATTCGCTTTTTCTGATATATAACGGTCATCTTTATCTACACGCATATTTACTCCTTAACTTGACATCTACACTATTACTATTTCAGTATCAGTCATTATCTTGATAATAAGTAGCTTAAATTTGCTCTATTTTATCGATGATATAACCAGCTACACCTTTAGCACTTTGTTCATCTGTCTTAATAGTGATATCAGCAATTTCTTGATAAAGTGGTTCACGTTCATCAGCAAGCTCTTCATAGAGTTCTCGAGGGGTATTTCCTCCTTGTAATAATGGACGCCGTTTGTCTTTTTGAGTTCTTGCCATCTGTTTTTCAATGGTTGTTTCAAGATAGACCACTATCCCACGAGCAGATAAACGATTACGTGTCTCTTTTGATAGAACCGATCCACCGCCTGTCGCGAGTACTACACCTTGTTTTTCAGTCAATTCATTAATGACTTTTTCTTCTCTGGCGCGGAATCCGTCTTCACCCTCTAAGTCAAAAATCCAAGCAATATCGGCACCGGTTCGTTTTTCGATCTCTTGATCAGAGTCAAAAAACTCCATGCCTAACTGTTGTGCAATTTGTCGACCTATTGTGCTTTTTCCTGCCCCCATTGGGCCAATTAGAAAAATATTTCGCTTTTCTGCCATTGTAGTTTCATCATCTATTAATTTTGGTTAAAATTTACAACACAATATTAACTGACCGTGATCTTTCTTTTCACAAGCAGTTAATTGTGTAACTTTTCTTGTATCTCCGTCTAACGACAAAAATTTAGGTTGGTAATTATCTCAATAGAAAGCCCCTTTTTGCAATAGGTATTTATTAATAGTTTTAGCTAATTCCTGCTTGATGCAAATCGTGAATATTTAATGCACCGACTAATTCACCTTCGTTATTCACAACTGGTGCAGCAGTAATATTGTGATAATTAAATGATTTTAAAGCTTCTGTTGCTTTCCAACTTGCGGGTATTCTATAACCAGGACTTGTCATCACAGCTTCAATACTGTCTTGTAATGTGCCATTTTTTAATAATAATCGACGCAAATCCCCGTCAGTAAATACGCCAATAATTTTATTATTATCCTGACATATTGCAACTAATCCCACACCTGTACGGCTGAGTTCAAGCATAGCTTCAAGTACTGTTGCAGTATGGGGAACTTTTGGAATTAAATCTCCCGTTCTCATGACATCTTTTACTTGATTAAGTAATTTCGCACCCAAACTGCCTGCCGGATGTGAACGAGCAAAATCTTCTTCATTAAAACCTCGGGCTCGCATGACGGCTATGACCAGCGCATCACCCATTAATAATGTATTTGTCGAACTCGAAGTAGGTGCTAGCCCCATAGGACACGCTTCTTTTTCGATCGATATATCAATTACGGCTTGAGCCGCTTTAGCTAAGGGTGAGTCTAAACCGCCAGTTATGGCAATCACCGGTACTTTCATCGAAGCAAGTATAGGGAGTATAAAATTAAACTCTTTTGCTCGACCCGAATAAGAAATTAGTATTGCTACATCATTTTCGCTTACCATTCCTAAATCGCCATGTAGCGCTTCGGAGGGATGCATAAAAAAAGAAGGGCTACCAGTACTGGCTAAAGAAGCAGAAATTTTTTTTCCGATATGTCCCGATTTTCCAATACCCGATACGACAATTTTTCCTTTTGCAGTTAAAATAAGCTGGCAAGCTGTAATAAAGTCTTCACCTAGCCGATTAGGTAACTTTTGAGCTTCATGAATTTCCAATTCAAGAAGTTCACGACCATATTTTAATAATTTATCCATTTCAATTAACCTATGGAGTTTTTAGAAGGTATTTGTGCCATTTATGATCTTCAATAAGTAAAATTGAAAATAATAATATATATTAGATAGCTAACAGTGTAGCAAGTAACAGAGAAATATTCAAAAAGAAAGCGAGTTAATTTTTACGTCAATCATGTTTCTTATAAATTTATGATCGATTAAGTATTAGAATTTGGAAAATAACGAGGCATTAACCACCTAAAGCTACTTTTATTCCCAGTGCGATTATAATGATACCCAGAATTTTATCAATGATGAACTGAATTTTACCGTAACATCGTTGTACCGATCGGGTTTGAAAAATAAAGACAACAAATGGCCACCAAAAAATCGCTTCTACCCAAATTATCAGTGCCACTAATAATTTGTCAATGAGCGTTGAATTAGCACTAAGTACCTGAGTAAATATAGCGAGAAAAAACAAAGTAGCTTTAGGATTAAGTAAATTACATAAAAAGCCTTGAATAAACGCTGTGCCAGATGAGATCATCCTACCATGTGATTCACAATTTAGATAACGAGTACCACTATTTTTGGCAAGTAGTGCTTTTATGCCTATCCAGATTAGGTATACAGCACCAACATAACGTAATGCATTATAAAGCAAGGGTGTTGCGGTAATCAGCACTGCGATTCCCGCAACACAATAACTCATATGAATTAATATGGCGATAATGACACCCAAACACGTGAGTAATGCTATTTTTCGGTTATAACTTAAACTATTTTTTAACACTAGAAAAAAATCAGGTCCGGGCGAAATCATTCCCAAAAAACTGACGGTAGTGACTATGATCATGGTATCAAGTGTCATGTTTGACCTATTTAACGTATTCAGCTGAGTGATTTAACGTTGCGATTTTAGATTTATTTTGTTCAATAAATTGTTTTTTATCCATGTCGGTTTGGGTTAAATAATCAGTTAAGAATTTAGCATTACTTTTAATTTGAGCACCATTTAAAATCAATCTTGGTAAATCAATTTGATAGATTGTTTGATCGGGTGATTTATGTAAATTTTCAGGTTTAGCATTGGTTAATAAATAAAGTTGACGCTCTTTTTCAGATAGGCGATGAATAGTAGGGGTACCCGAACCCATCATTAAGTGATCCGGAAAAATATAAAAGACCGTATCTTCGAGCAATCCATTATGCTCTAAATATTGGATAAATTGTCCAACGCTATAATCCAGTGAGGCAGCAACAAATGACATATTGTCATCTTTAGGTGTAATAACCGATGCCATTCGTTCATCGTAAAATCCATTAGGGGCATGGGTTGAAACAGTTGAAATAAATAAAGCAAAAGGTTGATTTGCCTCATTCATATCATTAATTTGTTTTTTGGCGATATCAAAAATATCTTTGTCATATAATCCAAAAGGTGCATTGGGATACTGACCTATATAGTTTTTTTCAGAAATCACTTTCAAACCAAGTAATTCAGCGGTATGTCCAATACCTGCAAAATTAGGGCCAGCCATAACATAGCGTGTTTGATAGCCTGCCTGTTTCAAGACATCCCCTAAACTGATTAATTGGGTTTGATTGCTTTTCATCAATGGCGAAGTTGAGTACCCACCAATTAAAAAAGGCACGCCTGTCATATAAGTATACATTGATGCAGTTGTCCAGCTACTGCCAACACTCATTGGCATATTCGGGAAGAAAGTATATGTTTGACGTAATTGTCTTAAATGCGGTGTGATATCCGCAAAATCTAAAAAACCTTGTTCAAACGATTCTAACGAAATGACGATAATATTTTTTCCTTTATGACTAATTAACTGATTTTTATTAGTGTAATCAGTCATATTGAGCGTTTGTAGTGCTTGTTCGAATGATTCACGAGGTGCGTTTGTCACTTGATAAATTTCGTATAAACGGCTTAACGGTCCATTGTGATAACTGATGCTAATAATGGCAATCATAGCCAATACCACACGAAGTAATGGATGATATTTTCGCTTAAATAAACTCGCTAACTTAAACAGTAAAAATACAAAACCCAAAAAGACAACAATCACCAAGAGTGCTTGTAATTTAAAAATGAATAACCCTTGTATAATGTCATTGATATTTAAATTGACGTAAAACTGGTAGTCTATAAAGCCGCCACTAAAATAGATTGAGGTTAACTCCATGACTACAAAAACTGTCAACAAACTGATCACCAGTAGTTGCCACTTTTTTCGTTTAAAAAATGAGGCAATCACAACGGTAATAATTAAAAGAGGTAAAACAATTAATGTCGAAAGTGGCATAGAACAAAATACTCAATGATTAACTTTTGCATAAGTATATACTTAATATTATGAAAAATAAAAAGCAGCGAGTATTTTTATCTCAATAGCTAGATAGAATGCTGTTAACTGACAATTTTGAGTGTAATTAATCTGTTATTTATCAACAAATAAATTAAAAAATCACATTTTTTTGTTAAGGTTAAATTATAACCGTTTGGTGAATTAATCGGATATTTAGCCTATCAAGATTTTTATAATCTTATTTCTATAAATATTATTTATAACTCATAAAAAAGATTGAAATAAAATGTTGGATAGGTAAGGATAATTCATCGTGATTTTTAAGCGTAAAGTTAACCAACAGCCTAAAAGCCAATGTAATTGAAAATAAGGAGTCAAAATGTTTAGTAAAGAAATGACTATTGCCGATTATGACAAGGAGTTGTGGGATGCCATTAAGGGTGAAGAACAACGTCAAGAAGATCATCTTGAATTAATTGCATCCGAAAATTATGCCAGCCCAAGAGTAATGCAAGCACAAGGTTCCCAGTTAACCAATAAATATGCAGAAGGGTATCCAGGTAAACGTTACTACGGTGGTTGTGAATATGTCGATATTGTTGAAAAATTGGCTATTGAACGAGCAAAAACGTTATTTGGTGCTGATTATGCCAATGTACAACCCCATTCAGGTTCGCAAGCTAACTTTGCTGTTTATACCGCGTTATTAAATCCTGGCGATACAGTACTGGGTATGAATTTATCTGAAGGTGGTCATTTAACCCATGGTGCACCGGTTAGTTTTTCAGGCAAGCTTTATCATGTGGTTGCCTATGGTGTTGATGAGGCAGGTCGTATTGATTATGAACAGTTAGCGACCATTGCTAATGAGTCGAAACCTAAAATGATTATTGGCGGTTTTTCTGCTTATTCTGGTATTGTTGACTGGAAGCGTATGCGTGAAATTGCTGATAGTGTGGGTGCTTATTTATTTGTGGATATGGCGCATGTTGCAGGTTTAGTGGCAGCAGGTGTTTATCCAAATCCTGTTCCTTATGCGCATGTGGTTACCACAACAACCCATAAAACCCTTGGTGGACCAAGAGGCGGATTAATTTTGGCAAAAGGTGGTAGTGAAGATCTTTATAAAAAATTAAATTCATCGGTATTTCCTGGTGCGCAAGGTGGGCCTTTAATGCATGTCATTGCAGCAAAAGCGGTGGCATTGAAAGAAGCAATGGAACCAGCTTATCAACAATACCAACAACAAGTCGTTAAAAATGCACAAGCAATGGTTGATGTGATTTTAAAACGGGGCTATAAAGTCGTTTCTGGTGAAACACACAATCATCTATTTTTGATTGATTTAGTCGATAAAAAAATTACAGGTAAAGAAGCTGACGCAGCATTAGGAAGTGCAAATATCACCGTGAATAAAAATAGTGTGCCAAAAGATCCGCAAAGTCCTTTTGTCACATCTGGTATTCGTATTGGTTCACCTGCGATTACAAGGCGAGGATTTAAAGAGTCGGAGTCTCGTGAATTGGCTAATTGGATTTGCGATGTATTAGATAATATTGATGATGAACAAACGATCCAAGTCGTAAAAGAAAAAGTATTAGCGATATGTCGGCAATTCCCTGTTTATCAACATTAAGATACCATCATTATCGCCGACACTATCGGCGATAATGATAGATTTGTTTTTATTGTTTTTCTGTGTCTGTGGTTTTTTGTATAAGTTCTTGCTTTTGTTGTTCTATAAAGTGTGTTATATGACCTTTATGCCATAACCACCCACCTGTTATACCAATACCTAATACTAAAGCTATCCAAAATACAATAGCAAATTTATTACGACGTTTTCTCATTGGGTCACGTAAATTACGTTTTGCATTCTTCGGTAATTCTGCTTTACTAGTGAGTAATCCACCTAATAATAAGTTTATTTTCACTTGCCCATTAATTGCCCAACCGGATGCTTCAAGAAGTGGTCCAAGTGTACGGTGTCTTAATTTTAACCAAGCTAAAATCACAGAAGGCCCCGATATAATGACAAATAATCCAATAATAACCAAAGGAAGTTGCCACCAGCTTAATGAAAATAGTGCTTGGAAAATGGTCGCTAAAGCAGTACCAATTGCACCAAGTGCTAAGCCAATTGCGGCAAATATACCCACGCTTTTACCAATATCAAATTTGGTATCTGGATTTTGTAAGACTTGCGTACCGGTTTTTTCGATATCGGCATCTTTGCTGGTTGCCCATTTATTAATTTGTTCAGTAATTAGGCGACCAATACGTTGATAAGGAGCCCAAACAGCTTGTTGGATACTGATTGGTTTTGTAATAATCTTAACTACATTAGCATCCCAATCATTACCTTCATTGTCAATAAATACACCGTTACGACCTTCGATAAGTAAATCACCTTGCCCTGCAGTAATAGCCGCTGCAATCACCTTTTTTTCACCTTGTCTGGTACATTCACAGTAAAGTAAACACAGTTCCGAGTAGTTAGACATAGTAATGTGTTTGGCAATATTATCTACCGAAACACATAGCGTTGCACAGCGACCATCAATATAGAGTTTTCCAAGTTGAAATGCCGCTCTTTTTTCAAGTGAAAAGAAATCAGAAAAAGAGGTAAAATTGACGAGTAGTCGATACAAATGTTTGTGAAATAGAACAAGTTTTTCTAAAACTAATACATCTGAGGCTGAAATTGGTGTCTTATTGTCTTGATCAACCATTTCTTGAAATTGAGCCAATAAATCACTATTTGCCATGTTTTTAATCGTTTTGTTTGATAAATCTTCAATGCTATCGGTTGGTTGAACTGAAACTTTGGTTTGAACCATACTAGGTTTTGAATTAATCAGCGAGGCGTAAGGATCCAGACTGGTTTGAATATTTTGCCATTCTTCTTCTGTTAGTACATTAGAATTAGCTAATAACGGCGAAACGAGTGTTTTAAATTGTGTAATTTTTGCTTTCCATAATGGATTGAGCCCATTGACCAAATCGAGAGAGTTATGGGTATCGATTTTTGATAACGGTAATTCGGCTAGCGCTTCGTCTGATAATAACCCATTTTCTGTTGGGACAATATACTTCTCATCAACGTTCAATGCTGTTTGTGCTTGTGGTGCATATTGTGCAAGTTCCACACGTAAAAAATAGTCATCTATTTTGGGTTTTAGCGTTTGAACAAGGTTCCATATTTCAGCACTATTTTCGCCAAATGGTGTTTGTGTATTACTTATATCCTTTTGCCATTGTTGCCATATTTGTAAGTTTTGAACAAATGTTTTGGCAATATCTATGTTAATTCCATTTTCTCCACTCATATCTTTTTCAGCCCCAACAATTTTTATTGCTGATTTGATAAAAGTTTGCATTTCTGGTGATAGCTCGGCGGATGCAGGAAAAATTAAATCACCATTGTAAAGTTTGCCTGCATTAATTTTAATAGATTGTTGTACATCATCTTGAGTTAAATAATCACAATCACTTTTGTTTAAATTTACAAGAATGCTGCGAGCGGTGATGAATAATTTTTTACCTTGTTCTGTTTCTGTATTAATTTGTGACAAAGGTAAAATATCTGATGAATGTAAGATCGTTTCAAAAGAGTGAATTTTACCTCTTGTCCAAGCGATAGCATCTAATATATCGGGAATGCGAATGCGACCGTCTTGATCTTCATCCAAAAGTGCCAATGTTCGTTTGTCAAAATCTAGCCCTGTCGTCGGGCAACTGAGTGCGACCCATAATTTAGGGTCAAGATTGGGTAGATTAATAATATCGTCGGCGTTTTTAAAAACAACTTGATCTAATCCACCTACACGCTGAAATGTCCACATATGACTCATGATAACCTCCATACTGAAATTTATTTTATTTCCTTTATGTAAATAAATATAACAGTATTAGTCGTTTAATGAAAGAGAACAGTAATTTTAAGCTTGTGAAATTTTAAAAAATTTTGAAGAATTGAGTTTAGTTGCTGACCACAACTTTATGATAGAATAACGCCATATTACTTAATATCCAAATAAAAAATAACTATGTCATTAATCAATCTTACAAATGCTTATCTTTCCTTTAGTGATGCGCCACTACTCGACCATATTGATATGTCGATTGAAGCTAATGAGCGTGTCTGTCTTGTTGGGCGTAATGGTGCAGGTAAATCAACGTTACTTAAAGTGTTAAATAAAGAAGTACCGTTAGATGAAGGTCAAATTATTTATGAGAATAATGTTGTTGTGTCACGTTTACAACAAGATCCCCCAAGGGATATTCAAGGAAATGTGTTCGATTTCGTTGCAGAAGGTTTAAAAGAACAAGCTCAATTATTGAGGGATTATTATGATTTATCTCATCGTATTGAACAAGATCCCAGTGAAAGTAATCTGGCTAAATTAGCTAAATTACAAGAGCAATTAGATCAGCAAAATGGTTGGCAACTTGATAATCGTATTCGTAATGTTATCTCTTCACTTTCCTTGGATGGTGATGCGCTACTGTCATCCTTATCAGGAGGTTGGTTGCGTAAAGCCGCATTGGCTAAAGCATTAGTGTGTCAGCCAACAGTATTGTTACTGGATGAGCCAACTAACCATTTAGATATCGAAACGATAAAATGGTTAGAGGAATTTTTAAAAAGTTTTAATGGTAGCATTGTGTTTATTTCACATGATCGTTCTTTTATTCGGCAAATGGCAACGCGTATTATTGATCTCGATAGAGGTAAAGTGGCTTCATGGGGTGGTGATTATGATAGTTATCTTGTTGGAAAAGAGGAAGCACTACGTGTCGAAGAGTTGCAAAATGCAGAATTTGATAAAAAATTAGCTCAAGAAGAAGTGTGGATACGTCAAGGTATCAAAGCTCGCCGTACACGTAACGAAGGTAGAGTACGCGCTTTAAAGGCGATGAGACAAGAACATTCACAGCGTCGCCAAGTCATGGGCAGTGCAAAAATGCAAATTGAAGAAGCGTTGCGTTCGGGCAAAATTGTTTTTGAATTGGATAATGTGAGCTATCAAGTCGCAGGTAAATTACTGGTTAATGATTTTACGGTACAAGTATTACGTGGCGATAAAATTGCGCTGATTGGTCCTAATGGTATAGGTAAAACAACACTTTTAAAGCTGATGTTAGGTAACTTACAGCCGACCTCGGGTAGCGTACATTGTGGTACCAAATTGGAAGTCGCTTATTTTGATCAGTATCGACTTGAGTTGGATCCTGAAAAGACTGTGATGGATAATTTGGCTGAAGGTAAGCAAGAGGTGATGGTTAATGGTCGATCTCGTCACGTGCTTGGCTATTTGCAGGACTTTTTGTTTCCACCAAAACGCGCCAGAACTCCTGTTCGTGCATTATCTGGCGGTGAGCGAAATCGTTTATTGTTAGCTAAACTATTTTTAAAACCAAGTAATTTATTAGTTCTCGATGAACCCACTAATGATCTGGATATTGAAACTTTAGAGTTGTTAGAAGAACTAGTTAATGATTATCAAGGCACTGTTTTATTGGTTAGCCATGACCGACAATTTGTTGATAATGTGGTTACCCAATGTTGGTTTTTTGAAGAACAAGGTCATATCGGTATTTATGCGGGCGGTTATACTGATGCTTTACAGCAACAGCAGCAAGCAAAACCCGTGTCGGTGAATAAAAATACTGCACCGGTTAAATCCGATGAAAAAGCGGTAACAGCAGAAACCAAAATGCCTGAAGCGAAAAAGAAAGTAAAGTTAAGTTATCATGAACAACGTGAATTAGCACAATTACCAAGCCAAATAGAGCAATTGGAATTAGCAATAGCTGATTTACAAGCGCAAATAGGGCACAGTGACTTTTTTAATCAACCCCACGAGGTGACAAGCCCGATTTTAACTGATTTGGCCAATAAAGAAGCTGAACTAGAAGCAGTTTTTGCACGTTGGGAAGCGCTTGAGTCGTTAAGTCAACAATAATAGCGTTAAGAGCTTGCTTGGCAAGCTCTTGTTAGCAATTTACCATGTTCTTTTTGTTAATATTAAAAAGAGTGCTAATGCAAGAATAACAAATATTGCACCAATAAATCCGATATACTCGGTTGATAGTCGAACTAAGACTTGGCTACCTACAAATGCACCTGCTCCAATGCCGATATTATAAATACCTGAATAAACGGAGGTTGCAATATCGGCTGCATCTGGAGCAACATCGATGACTTTACTTTGCATAACCATGCCGATAATGGTGATCGCAAGTCCCCATAACATGCCTTGTATAATTGCAGTGATTAAATTGAATGAGCAAACATAAAGCGAAAGTAAACAAATCATTAATAATAACAACGGAATGATTAGAATTGCTGTTGGATGTCTATCAGAATATTTAGCAAAGACAACACTGCCGATCATACCTGAAAAACCAATAGCTAATAGAATGCTAACCACCACTTTTTCGTTAAAACCACCGACATTTATCATAAAAGGGGTGATATAGGTATAAGCACAAAAATGACCAGTAATAATAATTGCTGTTAACAGATAGATATTAAGTAATACTGGTCGTTTAAGCACTTTCGGAATATCACGGATAGATAAGGTGTCTGTGCTTGGCACAGGCGGTAATAAATAGAGTAATGAAACCATGACACAAAAAGCAATAAAACCGATACATAAAAAAGTAATCCGCCAACCAACAACTTGTCCAATTATCGTGCCAATTGGAATACCTAAAATTGTTGCCATTGAAACACCGACAACAATAAAACCCATTGCTTTAGCTTTTTTGCCATTGGGTGCAAGTCGAACAGCTAAAGGCGTAGTAATAGCCCAAAATACAGCGTGTGCACAAGCGATTCCAATTCTGGCTACCATTAAACTATAAAAGTCCCAAGCAAAACCCGCTAAGATATGGCTACCAATGAATAAACAGAATAAGAAAACAAGAAGTTTTCGGCGATCCATTTTTGAAGTTAATACCGTTAAGGGTAACGATAATAATGAAACAGACCAAGCATAGATAGTTAATAATAATCCAGCATGCGCTTCATCCATTGAAAAACTTTTAGCGATGTTGGGTAGCAACCCTACCGGAACAAATTCGGTGGTATTAAAAATAAATGCTGCAAATGCCAAACATAAAATTGACGACCAAATTCGAGACCGTTTATTAGCATTGTTTATCATGTTGTTTTTAAAAGAAGGGATAAATAGATTGAGTGTCATTATAACATGAATAATGTTCGTTATTAAACAGTCAGTAAAGATAATGGTGTCATCTTCGATGACAACTAATCGGCATTCTTTATCGATTTTGTACCTTCATTCGTAACAGGTATATAATACTCATACCTTTCCACTAGCAGTGATGATAATCATGAATCAACTTTTTATTACGATATGTCTATTAATTTTTAGTAATATGTTTATGACGTTTGCTTGGTATGGCCATTTACGTTTTTTGCATAATCAAGTCTGGATTGTTGCCGTTTTTATTAGTTGGGGGATTGCGCTGTTTGAGTATTTATTGCAAGTTCCTGCTAATCGTATAGGCTTTCAAGTTGCCACCGCTGGTCAATTAAAAATTATTCAAGAAGTCATTAGTTTGTCTGTCTTTATACCCTTCTCAATTTATATCTTAAAAGAACCTTTTAAAACTGATTATATTTGGGCTGGTTGCTGTTTGCTTGGTGCAGTATTTTTTATGTTTCGAGATAAAATTTTTGCATCATAAACAGTTATGATACCTCTATTTTAAATATCATTACGGCTTGAAGAGTGATTCGATCTTTTATATCACTATTGATAAAAAGTGACAGTATGAAAATGTGATAGTTGTCACATAATGTAAATGATGTCATTTATTAATCCAATAATTCAATTTAAGATTGATTAATATCAAATAAATCAATGTGATTAGACAATAAGATTTAGGAAACTTTATTGTATGGACATTGTAACAAGGCAATTTAATCGTTTTAAATACCAACGATATAGGAATATCCATATCGAGAAAGAAAAGGGGCCGTCTATGCAAAAAATGTTAGTTAAAAGTATTATGCTGTATTCTTTATTATGTGCTCAAGCATTCGCCGTAGAAATAAAAGATGTGACAACACATCCCAATGACTATTTTCTTACTGAAAATCAAGCTCCTGATAGTTTACAATTGTTACCACCTCCTCCTTCATTTACCAGTGTTGAATTTTTAAGAGATAAAGCTATGTATGATTGGGGTAAATCGATGCGTCATACCGAACGAGGAAGACAAGCTTATATTGATGCTGACTCTAGCAAGGAAAATGTCACTCAGCAATTTTCAACGTCGTTTGGTTTTGATATATCTGCTATCAAAACACCCGAAATTTATAAATTGATTACGACAATGAAAGAAGATGCTGGTGATCTGGCTACTCGTTCGGCGAAAAATTATTACAATCGTATCCGACCATTTTCGTTTTTCAATGAGCCCACTTGCCGACCGGAAGACGAAAAAACGCTTTCTACTAATGGATCTTATCCCTCAGGACATACAACAATTGGTTTTGCTATATCGCTGGTGTTAGCTGAAATCAACCCACAACGTCAAAATGAAATTTTAAAACGTGGTCTTGAAGTGGGTGAAAGTCGTGTTATTTGTGGATACCATTGGCAAAGTGATATTGATGCGGCTAGAGTGATGGCGGCAAGTGTGGTGGCACAACTGCATGCTAATGCCCAGTTTAATCAACAACTGGCAAAAGCCAAAATGGAGTTTAACCGCTTACAAACCAATCAACAAAGTAAAAAGTAATAAAAGTTAACAACGGCTATGACTGGATTGTAAATCCAATGTTTATCAATTTAAGGCTGATATTGGCTGTTTCGTTAAACAACCAATATCCAGCTTAACAATCATAACGCTTTAAATGAGATATCCGGTAAAATCGCTTCACCTTGCCAATATAATTCACTGGCAAGTAGCCCGGCAATTCGACAATAATTTTCAGTAAATTCACTGTCTGGATGACTAATAACTGTTGGTGCTCCGGTATCAAGGTCTTGTCGCAACATTTTATGTAGCGGTATTTGCCCAAGTAATTGAGTTTGATATTTTTCGGCAAGCTGTGCCGCACCACCTTCACCAAAAATTGCCTCATGATGCCCACAATTTTCACAGATATGGTAGCTCATGTTTTCGATAATACCTAGCGTCGGGATATTAACCTTATTAAACATTGTGATGCCTTTTTTAGCGTCAATTAAGGCAATGTCTTGAGGCGTGGTAACAATCACCGCGGCAGTAACAGGAATACTTTGCGCGAGTGTTAATTGAATATCTCCTGTCCCTGGTGGCATATCAATCACTAAATAATCAAGTTCAGGCCAAAGTGTGTCTTGCAAAATTTGCAATAATGCTTTACTTGCCATTGGTCCTCGCCATACCATTGCTCCATCCGAATCGACTAAATAGCCAATCGAGTTACTGGCTAATTCATAGGCCATAATTGGTGTCATATGTTTATTGTCGGGAGTAAGTGGTTGTTGTTTTTCGGTTCCTAACATGGTAGGTATAGACGGGCCATAAATATCGGCGTCTAAAATACCAACTTTGGAGCCTTGTTTTTGCAGTGCAAGCGCAAGGTTAATCGCGGTTGATGATTTACCGACTCCACCTTTACCAGAGCTAATAGCGATGATGTTTTTAATGTTTTTTATCGCTTGTTGATGGTTTGCTCGTTTAAGGGTGGCAATGTTGAAATCAATTTGCCAATTGACTTGTTTTAGACCGTCAAGTTCGAGTAATTGAGGTGTAACAGTTTTTTTCAACTCTTCAAAAGTGATTTGCCATGCAAAGGGCATCGTTAAATGAATATGCAAAGTTTGATTTTCCATTTCACACTTTTTAACTGCACCTAATTCGATTAAATTTTTTCGCAAAGTAGGGTGAGCAAAATTTTCAAGAATCTTTTTGGGTTCCATGGTAATTAGCCTTTATTTTTATCTGTTTTTATGCTGATTTGTATAGTGACCATTCTTATTTAAGTAAAATATTGAGAACAGGCAAATTATTTTATTCTTTCCAAAATATCGTGAGTGATTAGTTTGCTAATTTTTCTGAATCTGGAAAGAATTTTTATTAAATTATGGCATAAATCTAGCGATAATCCCATGTTTGATGTACTATTCCCAACATTATGTAATAAAAGGTATTAAATTGACATGACAACAAAACGCAAAATATTAGTGACTTGTGCACTTCCTTATGCAAATGGTTCAATTCACTTAGGACATATGCTAGAACATATTCAGGCTGATGTATGGGTACGCTATCAACGAATGCGTGGCAATGAGATTTACTTTATTTGTGCAGATGATGCGCATGGTACGCCAATCATGCTTAAAGCCCAACAATTAGGGATGACGCCTGAACAGATGATTGCAGAAGTTAAAACTGAGCATCAACGTGATTTTGCTGGATTTAACATCAGTTATGACAATTACCATTCAACGCATAGTCCAGAAAATCGTGAGATATCTGAGCAGATTTATAAAAAGCTAAAAGCCAATGGTTATATCAAAACAAAAGTAATATCACAATTATTTGATCCAGAAAAACAGATGTTTTTACCTGATCGATTTGTGAAAGGCACGTGTCCACGTTGTAAAGCCCCAGATCAATATGGTGATAATTGTGAAGTTTGTGGTGCAACTTATAATCCAATTGATCTCATTAATCCTCAATCGGTTATTTCTGGTGCAACCCCAATAATGAAAGACTCAGAGCATTTCTTTTTTGATTTGCCTGCTTTTTCAGAAATGTTACAAGCATGGATCCGATCGGGCACATTGCAAGATCAAGTTGCGAATAAAATGCAAGAGTGGTTTGAAGCAGGATTACAACCTTGGGATATTAGTCGTGATGCTCCTTATTTTGGGTTTGAAATTCCGGATGCACCCGGTAAATATTTTTATGTTTGGTTAGATGCGCCAATAGGTTATATGGGATCTTTCCTTAATTACTGTAATAAAAATAATAAAGCGATATTTGATGAGTTTTGGAATAAAAACTCAACGACTGAACTTTATCATTTTATCGGTAAAGATATTGTCTACTTCCATAGTCTATTTTGGCCGGCAATGTTAGACGGTAGTGAACATCGTAAACCTTCCAATATTTTTGTCCATGGCTATGTCACGGTTGATGGTGCAAAAATGTCAAAATCACGTGGAACTTTCATTCAGGCAAGTACTTACTTAAAACATTTAGATCCAGACTGCTTGCGTTACTATTATGCAGCGAAATTGTCGCCACATATTGATGATATCGATTTAAATTTGGAAGATTTTGTCCAACGTGTTAATAGTGATTTAGTTAATAAAGTTGTTAATATTGCTTCCCGTTCGGCAGGCTTTATCAGCAAACGTTTTGACGGTAAATTGTCTGATAATCTTGCTGAGCCAGAACTTTATGCTTTGTTTATTGAAAAATCAAAAGTAATTGCTGATTATTTTGAACAACGTGAATCAGGTAAAGCAATACGTGAAATTATGGCACTGGCTGACGAAGCAAATCGTTATATAGATGAAAAAGCGCCGTGGGTTGTGGCAAAACAAGAAGGGCAAGATCAAGCATTACAAGATATTTGTTCAATGGGGATTCATCTATTCCGTATTTTAATGACCTATTTAAAACCTATTGTGCCAGCATTAGCAGAACGCACTGAAGCATTTTTAAATAGCCAATTAACGTGGGATTCGATTAATCAACCTTTGACCGGACACAATATTAACAAATTTAAAGCCCTATTTAACCGTATAGATATGGATAAAATTACTGCTATGATTGATGAAACAAAACAACAAGCTGCATTAGCGACGCCAGCTAAAGAAAAAGTTGCTGAACCGATTGCTGATACGATCAATTTTGATGATTTTGCAAAAGTGGATATGCGTGTTGCATTAATTAAAAATGCATGTGTTGTTGAAGGATCAGACAAATTATTGCAACTTACACTTGATATTGGAGACGAAACTCGTAATGTCTTTTCAGGCATTAAAGAGTTCTATCCTGATCCTCAAGTTTTAGTGGGCAGATTAACGATTATGATCGCTAACTTAGCGCCTCGTAAAATGCGTTTTGGTATCTCTGAAGGCATGGTACTTTGTGCAAGTGGTAAAGATGATAGTGAAGGCGTTTACTTATTGTCACCTGATAGTGGAGCAAAACCGGGTATGCGAATTTCGTAATTAATTGTTTTCTTTTTTTACATCTTAACAAGTTAAAACGCTTGTTAAGATGTTTAATTTTTTTAACGTGTTTTGTTGTAAAAGTTTTAAGACTTTTGATTTTCAGCCGCATTGCCAGAATAAGGTAAAATGCTATCTTTTAATGTAAATGAAAAATCTTTTGTGCTAATTTCTCCGATGATGTTGTCGCTATCATATAGCGCCATTAAAAAACCAGCCATTTGCTCTGCTGTGTGATATTGGCTGAAACTTTTATTATAGTCATATTCATTGACATTATTCGCTTTTTGACCGAATTCAGTTTGGGTTGCCGCAGGGGCTAAGACTTTAGCCGTTAATTTCGCTTTTGCTTGTCTTAATTCTTGCGCTAAACCTTCAGTAAAAGCATTAACATAGAATTTAGTCGCACAATAAGTGACAGCATTGGGTACAATTGTGTATCCACCTCGTGAAGAGATATTAATTATTTGTGTGCCAGATTGATGGTGATATTTATGCACATACAGCGTTGATAGAATTGTTAAGGCTTCGATATTTAAATGTAGCATAGATTGTATTTTATCTAAATCTTGATCTTTAACACTTCCGTAATGCCCAAAACCTGCATTATTTATCCATGTTTCAATATAATAGCTATCTAATTGTTTGAAGAGTGAAAAAACATTATCGGCTTGCGACAAATCACAAATTTTAATGATGACTTCCAAATTTGGATTTAATTCGGCAATTTTTTGTTTCAATGTTTCTAGTTGTGATTCTCTTCTTGCTATCAATATAAGGTTTTTATTTCGTTTAGCAAATTCAATTGCAGTGGCATAACCAATGCCTGAACTTGCGCCGGTAATTGCAGTGTATTTTTTAACATGATTGTTCATTTTTTTTCCTTTTAATTTCTTAATAAAGTAATTGTTATGTCGGTTTTTCCATAGACTATGGAGTAATTTTCTGTTTATTGGATTTCTATGCTTTAACTAATTGATTTTGAATAAAACACAGTTTATGTTGGTTAAGTTCACGCCAATCACCAACTTCAGGATATAAAGCTAGTTTTGATAGAACCAAATACCCTTTGCGCAAATTATTAAAATATAAAGGTGTTTACTTTTTACGTCATTATTTAGGATAACAAGCGATCTTCAATTTGTTGTATTATTCAGTTTTGAATCTATAACGTTATCTTCAATAGAAGTTTAATTGACAATACCTGTTTATCTCGTAGTAAATTTTATGTTTTCACACCCAAGATGATTTTGTTTTATTATCTTTATAAAATAAGGGATAATAAATATTATAAAAATTGATTTATTAACAACTAGGAGTTGATAATTTGGATCTATTAAAGTGTATGGAAGCATTTGTATTGACGGTGAAAACAGGATCGTTTGTGTCTACGTCAGTATCATTGAATACTTCACCTCAGATGGTGACTAAATACATTGCTTTTTTAGAAAAACACTTAGGATTAAAATTACTTAATCGAACAACACGCTCGCAACATCTTACCGTGTTTGGCAAACAGTATTATCAACGGTGTTTGTTAATTCTTGCAGAAATAAAAGAGACGAAGATATTAGCCCAACAATTTATTGAAGAGCCAAAAGGTCGATTAAGGATTAGTGCACCTGTCAGTTATGGACACTATAATTTAATTCCGGTCATTAGCCGTTTTATGAAACGCTATCCTAAATTAAACATTGATATTCAATTAAGTGATCGCTATGTTGATATAGTAAAAGAGGATTATGATATTGTGTTTCGTATCGGTCAATTAAATGATTCCGGTCTGATCGGACGCAAACTTAAACCTTTTCAACTTATATTTGCTGCTTCGCCCAGTTATTTGATGCAAAATGGTGTACCAGCTGTTCCTGACGATTTAAAAAATCATCAGTGTTTAATTTATCAATATGTGAATCGAAATAAAAATGATTATGTTTGGCCATTTACGATGAATGGCAAAGCCGTCAATCTTTCTATTTCTGGTTCATTACAATCAAATGATACTTCAGCATTAGCGATTGCCGCTATTGAAGGTTTGGGGATAACGATGTTACCCGAACCGATGCTTAATGAGGCGATAAAACAAGATAAATTATTACCGATATTACAAAATTATTTACCTCCCGCTCGGGAAGTCCATATGCTTTATACTGCTGACAGACAACCGCTAGCTATAATGAAAATGTTTATTGAATTCGTGGTTGATACGATGTCATGAAAATCATCAAATGATGTTATGATCAGACTTGATTTAAGATAACTGCTATAAGGCAATAAAAAAAGGCGATAAAATCGCCTAAAGTCAAACAGTTATACTTAAAGATTATTGTATTGTTGCTAAGGTACTGACTTCATTACCAAGCATATTATTTAGATAGACTAAATCGTCTGCGGTTAATGTACCAACAGCATATTTAAGTTGTAGTAAATTTATTAGATAGTTATATTTAGCATCTGATAAATTTCGTTTAGAGCTATAAAGTTGAGTAGTTGCATTCAATACATCAACAATAGTTCGAGTTCCTACTTGATAACCTGAATTCGTCGCTTCTAATGAGCTTTCAGCTGAAACAACCGCTTGTTGATAAGCTTTAATCGCACTAATTGACGAAGAAATATTGTTATAAGAAGAACGGACTTGATTGATTACACTGCGATTAGTACTTTCAAGCTTTTCACTCGAACTAACGTAGTTGTGTTGAGCTTGCTCAACTTTAGATTGCGTAGCGCCACCTGAGAAGATAGGTAAATTTAAACTTAATCCAACATAATTATTACCCGAATAAGATTTTCCTCTATGACCCCCATTAGTTGCAAAATTATCCCCATATCTATCGGTTTTATTTAGATTTGTTGATGCATCTAAACTTGCTGTCGGTAGGTGTCCTGCTTGTGATAATTTGATTTGATCACGAGCTATTTCTTGGTTTAATTTCATTGTTAATAAATTAAGATTAGACACTTCAGATTGTTTTAACAACGAATTAATTGAAATTGGCGCTTCGGTTTTAAACATTTTGGTATTAATGGTTGCTAAATTTGAATAGAATCGACCACTGACCTGACGTAAGTTTTCGATAGCGTTATTCAAATCGTTCAATGCATTAACTTGTTGAGCAAGCGTAAGGTCATAATTTGCTTGCGCATTTTGCACATCGGTAATTGCTACCAAACCAACTTGATGTTGTTGTTTGGTTTGTTGTAATTGACGACCAATTGCTTTTTTCTGTGCATCGATAAAGTTTAATGCCTCAAGTGCTTTAAGTACATTAAAATACGCAACTGAGGTATTTAATATAAGCGTTTGTCCTTGATATTGATAAGCTATATCAGCAATACTAGCTTGCTTTTTAGTGATATCTAAAGCTTTCCAATTAGAATAATTAAAAATACTTTGTGATAAGCTTACTTGATAAAGGTTCCCACTTTTGGATTTTACACCACTGGTATCACGACGCCCATGAGTTACACCATAAGAAGCACTTAAACCAATTTGTGGTAATAAGCTTGCTCGTGATCCAGAAATTGCTGAATATGCCTTTTCTTTTTCAGCTAATGAACTGCTTAAATCAGGATTCGTTTCCTTAGCTTGTTCATAAACCTGAACCAAATTTTCGGCAAATACAGAGTGGCTTAGCGCTAAGCCGATTAGAAAGGTTAAAGTTTTTTTCATCAATTTTCTCTTTAAAACATTCAAATATAATAGTATTTTTAATTTGCATAATTTTAACAGATAAATAGGATATAGTAAGCATAGTTTGTTAACTATTCGCACTTTTTATTAAAATTAAGACTAAAATTGAGAGTTTCTATGAAAATTAATAATGATCCTGTTGTGTTTAACAAGAAAGATGTGTTTAATTTGACTAAACGTGTTTTGTATAAAGGCTTTTTTTCTTTAATTGAATACCGTTTTCAATACCGTAAATTTGACGGCACCAAAAGCGATGTCGTAACGCGAGAAATTCTGGAGCGGGGACATGCTGTCGTGTTATTAGCTTACGATGTTAAACTTGATAACGTAGTCATGATAGAACAGATTCGTATTGCTGCTATCGAAACTCAGGATAGTCCGTGGTTATTAGAACTTATTGCTGGCATGATGGATCATGAAAATGAATCTTATGAAGAGGTTGCAAGGCGAGAAGCGATGGAAGAGGCAGGTATAACAATTGGACGTTGTAAACCGATTGTAAGTTATTTGGCATCACCGGGGGGATTAACGGAAAAACTTCATATATTAGTTGGTGAAGTAGATTCCTCAACTGCTATGGGAATTCATGGATTGGCAGAAGAAAACGAAGATATCAAGGTGCATGTAATTAGCCGCAAGCAAGCTTATCAGTGGGTTCAAGAAGGCGTGATTAATAATGCGGCATCAATTATTGCGCTTCAATGGTTACAGCTCAACTATAAATCATTAAAAGATGAATGGATATAATCAATGGCAATGATCACATTTAAGTTTTTCTTTCATAAAAATGTGATCCATTTTACACTTTATAAATCTACTTGAATTTATAATAAAAAATATTTAGTCTAGCCAGCTTTGCTATCCTTATTTTGGGGATTTGATTATCTCTAATCGTGTATTTTAATAAAATGTTGAGGTCAATTTTGGGGTCATTTTTAACGCTTCCAATCATAAATAGAAATTACAGTAATATTTTACATATTACCGATACACATCTTTTTGCTAATGACCAGAGTAAATTATTAGGTATTGATTCAAATGCTAGTTTTCGAACAGTGATAAGAGAAATAGAAAATAGAAAAAGCCCGTTTGACTTAATAGTGGCAACAGGTGATTTTGTTCAAGATGGATCAAAACAAGCTTATCGTCTTTTTGCCGAGCAAATACAGAAATTTAATCTACCTTGTGTTTGGTTAGCAGGCAACCATGACAATTATCATGATATGCATGAAATTTTTGCTGACTATCAACTCGCTGAAAATAAAATTGTTCTTCTAGGAGATAAATGGCTTTTAGTGTTGCTTAATAGTCAGGTTGTGGATCAAGCCTATGGTTTTTTACCCCAGTCAGAACTTGAGTTTTTGCAATGCATATTAACAAGTCATGATGATCGTTATGCTTTTGTGTTTTTGCATCATCATGCTATTGAGTCAGGTTGTCACTGGTTAGATCAACACATATTAAAAAACAAACATGAATTAGAAGAAATTATTAAGCATCAACCCAATATAAAAGGCGTAGCTTGGGGACATATTCATCAAAGTCTGGAATATATTTGGCACGGCTGCAAAGCGTTTTCTACACCTTCCACTTGCGTACAATTTATGCCAAAATCTTATAATTTTAAATTATCCTATGAAGCACCAGGATGGCGAGAAATCAAGCTTTCAATAGATGGAACAATTCAATCCAAGGTTCATCGTATTGCTAACAATTGTTTTCAACCAGATATGTCACAAAATGGCTATTGAATTAGATCCGATTATAACATTAGTTTTAAAAAATTAATTTTTTATAGCAACGGCGCAAAAAAATAAAAAAGTCGTTCAATAACACGTTGCCAAATTGGGCGTTTTTTCCATTCATCGATATTTACGATATCTGAGTTAGATAAGTATTTATGTAAAAGCTGAGATAATGATTTAGCAAATTCAGCATCATCAATAACTGTAGTGATTTCAAAATTGAGCCATAAACTACGCATGTCTAAATTTACGGTACCCACTAAACTAAGTTGATTATCAATTAACACACTTTTGGTATGTAATAAATTATCATTAAATTGATAAAGTTTGACACCACCTTCTAGTAATTCAGAGAAAAATGCTCGACTAGCCCATTTGACCATAAGTGAATCATTTTTTTTCGGAACGATAATAATCACTTCAACACCTCGCTGAGCAGCTGTCACAACAGCGTGTAATATATCATCGCTAGGCACTAAATAAGGGGTAGTAAAAATAATTTGTTCTTGCGCTGAGTATATTGCGGTTAACAGCACTTGATGAATCATATTTTCAGTATAACCCGGCCCTGAAGCAATTAATTGCATTATGTGTTTTTTCTCTTCGGGCGGTTCGGCAAACTCAGTAATTTGCGGTAATGCTAAGTATTTCCCCGTTTCAAGCTCCCAATCACTTGCATAAATTGCACCCATTAACGTTGTCACTGGCCCATTCATTCTTACCATGATATCTACCCATTCGCCAATGTGTTTATTTTGTTTAAAATAGCGAGGATCCACGATATTCATACTGCCAGTATAAGAAATATAATTATCAATAATGGCAACTTTGCGATGTTGACGTAGGTCAAGACGTCGGAACATAAAACGTAACAGATTTACTTTTAACGCTTCGATAATTGTAATGCCTGCGTCACGCATTCTTTTACTTGCTTTGGTTCTGATAAAATGGCGACTACCTGCGGAATCAACCATTAAACGACAGGTTACGCCTCGTTTGGTTGCGGCAATCAATGCATTCTCAACATCATCCGCTCTACCGCCTTCGTTCCAGATATAAAAAACCATTTCAATATTGGATGTTGCATGATTGATATCATCGATTAAACGATCGAATATCTCATCTGTTTCGCTAAGTAACTCTATATGGTTACCATTAATACCATCGAGGCCGGTTTGGTGCTTACAAAGTTGAAAAATCGGTTTACTGACTTGACTAACATTACGGGTAAAAATATCAGGAAAATCTTCAAGTCGATTAATAAATTTAGCAATTGTAGGACGCATTTGTTGCGCACGTTTTACACGTTGTTGACCTAAATGGGCTTCCCCTATGGCAAAGTAGAGTATGATTCCAACAATTGGTAAAATATAGATTATTAACATCCATGCAATAACGTAGGTTGTCGGTCTGCGTTTGAAAACAATACGCAATGAGGTTGCTACAATAAGCAACCAATAAGTTAGAAAGATCAACGAACTAATTAGAGTATGGAATGAGTATAATTGCATATTGCTCAACTATTGTTAAGATTTAATTTGCTAATCGGGTCTTTGTCGCAATCGAAGTTTTGAAATATTTCTGGTAAAGGTTTTGGATTATTATGCTTATCGACAGACACATAGGTAAATACCGCATCAGTAATACAAAAACGCTGTGTTGTATCATCAGTATCAATTAATTTTTTGATCCAAACTTCAATAGCAATTGTCATTGAGGTTCTTCCTGTTTTTATACAACGAGCATAGCAGCAAACTACATCACCAACCATAGCGGGTTTATGAAAAGTAATGCTACTGGCATTAACAGTTACGACTCTGTTTTTAGCAATCTCTTTTGATAAAATACCACCTGCAAGATCCATTTGAGACATGATCCAACCACCAAATATGTGTCCATGTGGGTTGGTGTCTGAAGGCATAGCAAGCGTTCTGAGTACTAGTTGTCCCTTGGGATTGTCAGTTGTTTGTTTCATCACTAAAATTACTCCTACCTATGCTATTTATTTACTTTCTAAATCTTTATTAAGATTTTTATAGATATAAATACCAGAAATTAAGGATAATAACAATGATGCAATGGGTAAAATAAAAACCTTAAATTTCCAAAAAAAGTTATCAGACATATAATAAGTTGCAATCAAACTGAACGTTCCACAAAGTATAAAAAAGACTATCCATATTAAATTCAGTTTATTCCAAATAATGTCATCTAATTGTAACTCTTTGCCTAACATTTTTTGAATTAAGTTTTTCTTAAATATAGATTGACTGATTAATAGAACAGATGCAAATAAAAAATTAATAATTGTTACTTTCCATTTTATGAATATCGCTTCTTTTGTGGCGAGCGTAATACCACCAAAAATCATCAC
Source organism: Gilliamella sp. CG25 (assembly GCF_046635705.1). Taxonomy (NCBI): domain Bacteria; kingdom Pseudomonadati; phylum Pseudomonadota; class Gammaproteobacteria; order Orbales; family Orbaceae; genus Gilliamella; species Gilliamella sp. CG25. The sequence goes on from NZ_JBIDFJ010000001.1 coordinate 280,730, forward strand.
CATCAAAAAGGAAATTAATTCTACTTTATCAATTTTTTTGTATAAAATCATTCCAATAACAAGTGATACACATGATGCAATCATTAATGCTTGAACACCAACAAAAATATCATACATTGTCAAAAAGACAAAAAAGACAACAAGTGGGACAAAGTTTAAAAGCTGTTTCATTTTAATTACTAACCTAACAGAAGAATTACGATAATTTGAAAAGTAAAAAAAGCCTATAAAATAGGCTTATTTTTTGGTATGAAGTTCTGGGTGTTTTTTGCAATTACCGGAATCACAATGACCATAAAGATACAAACTATGGAAAGTTAATTTTACGCCATATTGTTCTGCAATTTCTTTTTGTCGGGTATTAATAATTTCATCACGAAATTCAAATACTTCACCACAATCTAAACAAATTAGATGATCATGATGTTGTTGTGTTGCAAGTTCAAATACGGCTTTACCACCCTCAAAATTGTGTCGGGTTACGATACCTGCGTCATCAAATTGGTTTAAAACTCGATAAACTGTTGCAAGTCCAATTTCTTCTCCCATATCAAGAAGTTTTTTATAGAGATCTTCTACAGTAATATGTTGGCATGAAGGATCACGTAGTAACTCTAAAATTTTTAAACGAGGTAATGTAACTTTTAAACCAGCACTTTTCAGCGCTGCATTATTATCTCTATCATGATTTGTCATATTACATCCCAATATAGTTGATATAAATTAATGATTATAAAATATGATGAACGAAAAATACATTAAATCATTAAAATAGATTAAATATTCATTTCTGTTTTTACTTGTTCAACCCAAGTAGAAATGCGTTCTTCTGTTAATTCTGGTTGACGATCTTCGTCAATTGCCAAACCAACAAAATGTGTATCATCAACTAAACCTTTAGATGCTTCAAAGTTATAACCTTCAGTTGGCCAATGCCCAACAATTTTGGCGCCTTTCGGTTCGATAATATCGCGTATTGTTCCCATTGCACTGCAGAAGAATTCTGAATAGTCTTCTTGATCTCCGCAGCCAAAAATAGCAACAGTTTTTCCGTTAAAATCGATTTGCTCTAAATTAGGAAAGAAGTCTTCCCAATCTGCTTGTGGATCACCATAATACCAAGTTGGAATACCGAAAATAAGGTAAGCATATTGTTCGATATGCTCTTTGGTGGCTTCTCGAATATCTAAAAGATCGGCTTTATCGTTACCCAAAATGAGTTGGATTTGTTTGGCAACATTTTCTGTATTGCCTGTATCACTTCCAAAAAAAATACCAACTTGTTTCATTTTTTTACCTTTACAATTATTACGATATTAATTTAGCTAATGAGTATATCATTGTCACTTATTATCAGCAATAATTCTCAATTACAATACCTATAAGATATTATTTACTACACAATTGATTAATCTTGGATTAGAATTGAGGCTATTTTTAATATTAACTTAAGTTGTGGAATTTGTTTATGAACTTGCATGAATATCAATCCAAATATCTTTTCAAGCAATACAACTTACCCGTACCAGAAGGGTTTGTATGTAACTCAATGGATGAAGTACAAGATACTTTAGCTGAATTAGCATCTAAGTCTGATTCAGGTGCTTGGGTTGCTAAATGTCAAGTTCATGCAGGAGGCAGAGGAAAGACTGGTGGTGTAATTTGTACTAATGATCTTAATCAAATTAAACTTTTTGCTGAAAAATGGCTAGGTCAGCATCTTGTCACTTATCAAACCACATCAGAAGGTCAACTTGTTAATCAAATCTTAATTGAAAAAGCTTCCAATATACAGAAAGAACTTTATTTAGGGGCAGTAATAGATCGTAGTATTCAACGTGTGGTCATCATGGCTTCAACTGAAGGCGGCGTTGATATTGAAAGTGTCGCTGAAAAATCACCACATTTAATACATAAAATTGCACTTGATCCTTTAACCGGTCCTTGTGCTTTTCAAGGTAGAGAACTTGCCTTTAAATTAGGGTTAACGGGTAAACTTATTAACCAATTTGCCAAACTATTTGTTAATTTTGCGCAGTTTTTCTTAAAAAATGATGTGTCATTAGCAGAAGTCAATCCTTTGGTAACTACCGATGCCGATGAATTCGTTTGCTTAGATGCTAAAGTCGTTTTAGATGATAACGCAATGTTTAGACACCCTGACTTAACTATTTTAAGAGATACCACACAAGAAGATAAACGTGAATCTATTGCCGCCAAACAAGGGATTAGTTATGTTTCGTTAGATGGCAATATCGGTTGTATGGTTAATGGGGCAGGTTTGGCAATGGCAACCATGGATATGATCAAACTTTATGGTGGAAAACCGGCCAATTTTCTCGATGTAGGTGGCGGTACAACCAAAGAGCGAGTCGCTGAAGCGTTCAAATTGATTTTATCAGATAAAAATGTCAAAGCGATATTGGTCAATATTTTTGGTGGTATTGTTCGATGTGATCTAATTGCCGATGGTATTATCAGCGCTATTAAAGAAATTGGGCTAACTGTTCCTGTTGTTGTTCGTCTTGAAGGTAATAATGCTCTGCTTGCCAGAGAAATTTTAATTGAAAGCCAATTAAATGTTATTACAGCCGAAAGTTTGACTGATGCTGCACAAAAAATTGTTGCGGTCGCATAATAATAGGAAGAGTGGGGAACAATAATTATGTCAATTTTAATCAATAACGCAACGAAAGTCATTTGTCAGGGATTTACGGGTAGCCAAGGTACCTTTCATTCACAACAAGCGATTGAATATGGAACTCAATTGGTTGGTGGGGTTACACCCGGTAAAGGGGGAACAACGCATCTCGGATTGCCGGTTTTTAATACTGTCAAAGAAGCTGTTGAAGCGACGGGGGCAACGGCAAGTGTGATTTATGTTCCTGCGGCATTTGGCAAAGATTCGATACTCGAAGCAATTGAAGCAGGTATTAAATTAATTGTTTGTATCACTGAAGGTATTCCTACTTTGGATATGCTTATTGTCAAAGAGAAGCTAAAACAGAGTGATACAATTATGATTGGTCCTAATTGTCCGGGTATTATTGTGCCTGATGAATGTAAAATTGGCATTATGCCTGCGCATATTCATCTAGCTGGTGATATCGGTATTGTGTCTCGATCAGGGACTTTGACTTATGAAGCAGTCAAACAAACTACTGATATTGGACTAGGTCAATCTGTTTGTATTGGTATTGGTGGTGATCCCATTCCAGGCAGTGATTTTATTTCTATTTTAGCATTACTTGAGCAAGATCCGAAGACTAAAGCAATTGTGATGATTGGCGAAATTGGTGGTAGTGCAGAAGAAGAAGCTGCTGAATACATTAAAAAACATGTTAGCAAACCAGTTATAGCCTATATTGCCGGTATGTCGGCACCAGCCGGCAAACGCATGGGGCATGCAGGAGCAATTATCTCGGGTAATAAAGGCACTGCTGAAGAAAAGGTAAAAGCATTAACTGCTGCTGGTGTAGTTGTAGTTAGTAGTCTTGCTGAAATTGGTAATGCGGTAAAAAAAGCAGTTTAAACAGTGTTTTTTTTGACATTAATCAATTTTTATTCTTTAAATATTGATGTACAATATTGCGATATATCTTTATACACTTTGTGGGCATATTAAAGGAACAGGGAGCAATTATGTTAGATATAGTAGAACTATCGCGTCTCCAGTTTGCACTCACGGCAATGTATCATTTTATTTTTGTACCATTAACGCTAGGTTTAGCGTTTATGCTAGCAATTATGGAAACGGTATATGTTGTTAGTGGTAAGCAAGTCTGGAAAGATATGACTAAATTCTGGGGAAAACTGTTTGCTATTAACTTCGCTGTTGGTGTAGCAACAGGTTTAACAATGGAATTTCAGTTTGGTACTAACTGGTCTTATTATTCGCATTACGTCGGCGATATTTTTGGGGCACCATTGGCAATAGAAGGGTTAATGGCCTTTTTTCTTGAATCAACAATGGTAGGGTTATTCTTTTTTGGTTGGGATAGATTAAGTCGCGGTAAACATCTTCTTGTGACATGGTGCGTTGCATTTGGGTCGAATTTTTCTGCACTATGGATTCTCGTTGCTAACGGTTGGATGCAGTTCCCAATCGGTTCAGATTTCAATCCAATCAACTCTCGCATGGAAATGGCAAGTTTTTATGATCTGATCACCAACTCTGTTGCACAATACAAATTTGTGCACACTGTCGCAGCGGGTTATCTAACAGGTGCGATTTTTGTCTTAAGTATCAGTTCTTATTACTTACTTAAAAAACGTGATAGCGAATTTGCTAAACGCTCTTTTGCCGTGGCAGCTATGTTTGGTTTCATTGTATCTATTGTTGTCGCGATTATGGGGGATGAAGCCGGTCACGAAATGACAACCGTTCAGCCAGCTAAACTTGCTGCTATCGAAGCCGAATGGGAAACTCAACCCGCCCCTGCATCATTTAATGTTATTGCTTTTCCTTCTCAAAAAGATAAAGAAAATTTATTTGCGATTGAAATACCTTATGCAATGGGCATTATGACAACACGTTCATTGGATAAGCAAGTAACAGGGTTAAAAGACATTTTAGCCACTAACGAAATGCGAATTCGTAACGGTATTTTAGCTTATACAAATCTTGAAAAAATCCAACAAGGAAATCAAGATCCCGATGTGCTTAAATTGTTTGAAAATAATAAAGCTGATTTAGGTTATGGTTATTTAGTCAAACGTTTTACTGATCGAGATAATTTAACGATTCCGGAAGCGACGGAAGCGCACATTAAAGCTGCCACAGAAGATTCTATTCCTACTGTTTGGCCACTATTCTGGTCATTTAGAATCATGGTAGGTCTTGGTGTTTTAATGATCTTAGGAACTGGTCTTGCATTATGGACTACTTATAAAAATAAAATTGGTGAAAAACGTTGGCTTCACCGTTTATTATTAGTGTTCTTACCTTTTCCATGGATAGCATGTGAATGTGGTTGGTTTGTTGCTGAATACGGTCGACAACCATGGGCAATACAAGATATTTTACCAACAGGTATGGCTAATTCGTCGTTAACTCCAGGTGAAGTATTATTTACTATGATACTAATTTGTGGACTTTATACTCTGTTCTTAGTTGCTGAAATGTTCTTAATGTTTAAATTTGCACGTCTTGGACCAAGTTCTTTGGGGACAGGCAAATATCATTACGAAAAAACGCAACCAACTACAGAATAGGACAAAGGGAGTAAACACAATGATTGATTACGAAATTCTACGAGCTATTTGGTGGTTGCTAATTAGTGTTATCTTGATTGGTTTTGTTATCACTGATGGTTTTGATATGGGGGTTGGTATTTTACTCCCTTTCATAGGTAAAACAGATACTGAACGCCGAATTATGATAAATGCTATTGCGCCTCATTGGGATGGTAATCAGGTTTGGCTAATTACGGCTGGAGCTGGGATTTTTGCTGCATGGCCATTTGCTTATGCTGTGTCGTTTTCGGGCTTTTACATCGCAATGATTTTGGTTCTATGTGCATTATTTTTTAGACCAATAGGCTTTGATTATCGAAGTAAACTTGAAAATTCAAAATGGCGTGGTTTATGGGATATAGCAATCTTTATTGGTAGCTTTGTGCCTGCTCTTGTTTTTGGGGTGGCTTTTGGTAATTTATTAGAAGGCGTTCCATTTAGATTTGATAATTCTTATCGTGTTTTCTATGATGGAAACTTCTTTGGTTTGCTTAATCCGTTTGCTTTATTAACCGGTGTGGTGAGTTTGATGTTGTTTGTTGCTCATGGCGGCACTTGGTTGCAAATGAAGACCTCTGGAGAATTATATTTAAGAGCCAGAAAAGCAACTCAAATATCTTGCTTAATTTTAGTCATTACATTTATTTTAGCGGGTATTTGGGTCATGTTTGGTATGCATGGTTATGAAGTGGTCAGCACGATAGATCATAGTGTCACGTCACAGCCATTAAATAAAGTGGTATCCACCGAATCAACATGGCTTAGAAATTATATGAATTATCCAATTTTATGGATTGTTCCTGTACTCGGTGTTGTTTTACCTTTACTCAACATTGTTTGTTCTGGGTTAAATAAAAATGCTTTATCATTTATTTTATCAACGTTAACTATTGCGTGTGTGTTATTAACTTATGGCATAGCAACGTTCCCATTCATTATACCATCAAGCATTATGCCTAATGCGAGTTTAACAATGTGGGATTCAACATCAAGCCAGTTAACACTTAATATTATGTTCTTTGTAGTAGTGATATTTTTACCCATTATCCTTTTCTATACTACTTGGTCATATATTAAAATGTTCGGACGACTTGATAAAAATCATATCGAAAATAACAAACATTCACTTTATTAAGGTATAATTATGTATTACTTTTTATGGTTTATCGGTCTTATTGCAGCTTGTATGCTTGCCGTTGTTACAGGACTTTGGGTTGAACAAACAAACAGCGAAAAAGAACCCAAAAATAACAATTAATAAGTATCTCTATATTTTTAAAGGTGACAATCGTCACCTTTTTCATTCATCGTTAATTTAAATCATTAATATGTTACAAATGATAATTGTTTTCATTTGAGTAATTCTATATCATAGTGCAGCATATTTAAGATTTAGATATAATAAAACATATTGCTTTTAAAATATGTAAATACAAATATGAAAGAATTTAATTGGAGTGCCAGAGTTTATTATGAAGATACTGATGCTGGTGGTGTCGTATATCATGCCAGGTATCTTGCTTTTTATGAGCGAGCGAGAACAGAATTGCTAAGACAACTTGGAATCAGTCAACATAAGCTATTACAAGAAAGTATTGCTTTTGTTGTTAAAAAGATGGATATTAGCTATCACTTCCCCGCTCGTTTGGATGACCTGTTAACTATTAATAGTAAAGTTGATCAAATTCGCAAGGCATCTATAATTTTTAAGCAAACTATTATTAATGAGAACAATCAAGTGATTAGCAGTGCTGATGTTATTATTGCTTGTGTTGATATCACTAAAATGAAGCCATGTGGGCTTCCAAAGTCACTAGTTTTGGAGTTTATATAAGTGGAAAATCTGAATATTGTTAATCTGTTCTTACAAGCAGGTCTTTTAGTGCAATGTGTTATGTTGTTATTATTGATGTTTTCAATTATGTCATGGGCAATTATTTTTCAGAGAACTAAGGTTTTAAGGCAAGCTAAAAAGCAAATTGAACAATTTGATAATCGTTTTTGGGCAGCTGACGAGTTGAATGTTTTATTTGAGAAAGCAAAATCCAACAAAGATGAAATTACAGGTACAGAACATATTTTTTATTCAGGTTTTAAAGAATTTACCCGTTTATATCAAATCAATCCAAATATGCCAGAGGCCGCTTTAGACGGTGCATCTCGTTCTATGCGCCTTGCTATGAATCGAGAACTTGATAATCTTGAACAGCATATTCCTTTCTTAGGTACGGTAGGTTCTATTAGTCCTTATATTGGGTTATTTGGGACCGTTTGGGGAATCATGCATGCTTTCATTTCTCTTGGCGCAGCTAAACAAGCGACATTAAAACTTGTTGCGCCAGGTATAGCTGAAGCTTTAATTGCAACAGCAATTGGTTTATTTGCTGCAATTCCAGCGGTTATGGCATTTAATCGTTTATCGTTGAAAGTCAGCCGTATTGAGCAAAGTTATCTCAACTTTATTGATGAATTTTCAGCTATTTTACAGCGTCAAGCTGTGGCTGTCAGGAAATAAACTATGCGTAGAAGTTCACGTTTTTCAACTAAATCAGAGATTAACATTGTACCATTGCTTGATGTACTGTTAGTATTGGTACTTATTTTTATGGCAACAGCCCCCATTATTAGCCAAAGCGTTGAAGTCGATCTGCCTGAATCAACCGAATCTAAGACGGTTTCAGCTTCTGAAAATAAAACCATAATATTAGAAGTGGCAGATGTCGGGGTTTATACACTCAGAATCGATGGTGTGCCACAAGAAAGCTTACAGCAAGAACAGATCATTGCTGAAGTTAAGCAGTTATTAGCATTGAATGAAAAGGCGGTATTTTTAGTCGGTGGAGCTAAAAATGTACCTTATGAAGAAATTATAAAAGCTTTAAACTTATTACAATCTGCAGGTGTTAAATCTGTTGGTTTAATGACACAACCAATGTAAACTAGAATAAAACACATTAAAATGTCAGCAATGTCTAAAAAATCAAATTCAAAATTCAGTTTAGCCATAATTTTATCAATCCTGTTTCATGTGCTATTGATAATTTTTTTATGTTATAAAGCTATACAAGATGATAGTGATAATTACGGTACGGTCAATGGTCAATCGATTGATGCAATTATGGTTGATCCATCTATTATATCTGAACAATATAAAAGGCAATCACAAAGTCAAAAAAATCAACAGCAATTAAGGCAACAGGTTGATGAGCAAATTACAAAACAGAATCAGTTGTTGCAGCAAAAGCAACTGGAACAGCAACAGTATTTAAAGGATTTAGAAAAAGAGCGTTTAAAACTTGCTGAAAAACTTAAACAAGAACAGCTTGAAGCTGAGAAAAAAGCAGCAGAAGAAAAGCTAGAGGCTGAAAAGCGAGCCGCTGAGGAAAAAGCAGCACGAGAAAAGCAAGAAGCTGAAAAGCGAGCCGCCGAAGAAAAAGCAGCACGAGAAAAGAAAGAAGCTGAAAAGCGAGTAGCTGAAGAAAAAGCTGCACGAGAAAAGTTAGAAGCAGAAAAAAGAGCTGCTGCAGAAAAAGCAGCACGAGAAAAGCAAGAAGCAGAAAAAAAAGCTGCTGAAGAAAAAGTGGCACGCGAAAAAAAGGAAGCTGCTAAACGAGCAGCGCAACAAAAGGCAGCAAATGATAAAGCTGTTAATGATCTATTAGGTGAACTTACGACAGGTGGATCAAGTGTACCAGCAACAAGAAAAGGTGTTTCTAACGGCGAATTAGATAAATATAAATTTTTAGTTAAAACCGCTATAAGTAATAAATTTATTAATCCAAATCGTCTTTATGTAGGTCAGCGTTGCCAATTACAAATTCAAATCGCACCGGACGGTCTATTGTTGGACCATAAAGTGTTGAGCGGCGATGATGCATTATGCCGTGAAGCCGTTGCTGCTACATTGTTAGCCGTAATTCCGGAACCTTCTCAAATACTTTATCCTGAAGTTAAAAAGATGATAATCAACTTTGAACCATAGTAAATATGGATTTTCAATTGATTTTACAATGTGATGTGAATCTCGATTATCCATTCATTCAATAAATTGACAACATCTTTGTATAAAAGATGTTGAAAACCAATTTATCATCCCAATATATAACCTATTCATTCCAAATTAAGATATTTATGTAAGAGAAGGAGCAGAATATGACAACAATTGTCAGTGTCCGTCGAGAAGGGCAAGTTGTAATCGGTGGAGACGGTCAAGTCACACTAGGCGAACGTATTATTATGAAAGGAAATGCACGTAAAGTTCGTCGTCTTTATAATAACAAAGTGATTGCAGGTTTTGCTGGTGGTACTGCTGATGCTTTTACACTTTTTGAATTATTTGAGCGTAAATTAGAAATGCATCAAGGTCATTTGACGAAGGCCGCTGTTGAACTAGCTAAAGATTGGCGAACAGACAGAATGTTACGCAAATTAGAAGCTTTACTTGCTGTTGCTGATGAAAGTGCTTCACTAATTATTACTGGTACAGGGGATGTAATTCAACCAGAAGATGATTTAATTGCAATTGGTTCTGGTGGACCTTATGCTCAAGCTGCGGCAAGAGCTTTGCTGGATAATACTTCTTTATCTGCACATGATATTGTACAAAAATCATTATCGATTGCCGGCGATATTTGTGTGTATACCAATAATTTCCAAACGATTGAAGAACTTAATTATTAATTTAACTGATTTAAGAGAATTATATTATGTCTGAAATGACTCCTCGCGAAATTGTAAGCGAACTAAACCAACATATTATTGGACAAGATAAAGCTAAACGTTCCGTTGCAATAGCGTTACGTAATCGTTGGCGTCGTATGCAACTAGATGAAGCACTCCGTCACGAAGTCACCCCAAAAAATATATTAATGATTGGTCCAACTGGTGTTGGTAAAACAGAAATTGCAAGGCGCTTAGCGAAATTAGCTCATGCACCTTTTATCAAAGTTGAAGCGACGAAATTTACTGAAGTAGGTTACGTTGGTAAGGAAGTCGATTCCATTATTCGTGATTTGACGGATTCAGCGGTAAAAATGATTCGACAAGAAGCGATGGAAAGAAATCGTAATCGTGCTGAAGAATTAGCTGAAGAACGGATTTTAGATGTACTTGTCCCACCGGCTAAAGATGGCTGGGGACAAGTTGAAAACAATAATGATTCTACAGCAAGACAAGCATTTCGAAAAAAATTACGTGAAGGTACGCTTGACGAGAAAGAGATAGAGATTGAAGTTGCTGGTGTCAATATTGGTGTCGAAATTATGGCTCCTCCGGGTATGGAAGAGATGACTAATCAATTACAATCAATGTTTCAAAATCTAGGTGGACAAAAAACCAAACCACGTAAGATGAAAATTAAAGATGCATTTAAACAGTTGATTGAAGAAGAAGCTGCTAAATTGGTTAACCCTGACGATCTTAAACATGAAGCTATCGAAGCGGTGGAACAAAATGGAATCGTATTTATTGATGAAATTGATAAAGTCTGTAAACGAGGTAATTCGTCAGGTCCTGATGTTTCACGTGAAGGTGTACAGCGTGATCTATTACCACTTGTTGAAGGATGTACTGTTTCTACTAAACATGGTGCAGTAAAAACCGACCATATTTTATTTATTGCTTCGGGGGCTTTCCAAACAGCTAATCCATCTGATTTAATCCCTGAACTTCAAGGGCGTTTACCTATAAGGGTTGAATTACAGGCGTTAACAACTGAAGATTTTGAGCGAATTTTAACTGAGCCAAATGCCTCGCTTACAGTACAATACAAAGCATTAATGGCAACAGAAGGTGTCAATATCGAATTTACGCCTGATGGTATCCGTAAAATAGCTGAATCTGCTTGGCAGGTGAATGAACAAAATGAAAATATAGGCGCTCGTCGTTTGCATACTGTGTTAGAACGATTAATGGAAGAAGTTTCGTTTGATGCAAGTGAGTTAGGTGGTCAAACTATTACTATTGATGCTAAATATGTAGGCGATCACTTAGATAAACTGGTTGCTGATGAAGATTTAAGTAAATTTATTCTATAAATAAATGTTCTTTATCGAATAAAAAAAGGTGAGTTAATCTCACCTTTTTTATTAACATCATTGATCGTCACAACAATCAATTTAACGTGCAGATCAAGCACTATTTTTTAAATAGCTGACCTAAGATATCGGCCGCTTTTTGCTTCGATTTTGATTTAGAATCATCTTTTGAATTTCGATTTTCGAGTTTTTCTCGAAGTTTATCTAATCCTTGTTGTAGTTTATCATTAAGAACATCTTTAAAGACTTGGCTAATATCAATTTGATAATGAAGTTTTGTAAATTCACCATAAATTCGTAGTGGAATCGTTAATTGTTGTAATTTGGCAATGGTTTCACTTTTTCCATTCCAACCACCTAGCATTTTGACATTTAAATTGATATCGAGGTCTTTTTGAACTAGTCCTACTCTTCCCGAACCATTTATAATATCTAATGTTTCTGAATTAGCGGTTAATGTCGTGACATCCAAATTACCATTATTTATATTACCATTAGCAGAAATTTGATGAAACTCGGTGAATTTTTGTTGATTTTCGGTTGTCAGCACATCTTTACTATACTTCGCTGCCGCATTTTGAATGATATTTTGAATATTAATATTATCCAATCTAGCATTAGCTATGTTGATAGCAACGTTTCCTCGTAAACTGGATAACAAGTTAGCCGTGGAAATGGTGCTTGCTTCTAATTCTCCGTTTGCATTAAATACGCCTACTAAATCATTTGGTGTATTGATTTGATTAAAGAATTCATTTAAATCGATATTACTGATTTTACTGCTCAGTTTAATTAATGCATTCTTTTGTTTGCCGCTGGCAAAACCATTTGCCGTAATATGCCCTTTGGCAAAATCAAAATTCAGGTTATTAAACGTTGCAATACCATCATTATTACTGATATCAGCATGAACATTATCAAGTGTTATTTGATTAGCAATGATTTGCCTAATATTTAACTTAGCTTTCGCATTGAAACTATTTAGGAAATCAAGTTCATTATTAGTTTTTTGAACTGTCGATACAACAGGTGTCGTTTGCTGTGATGGGCTACTTTCATTATCGCTAGGCTTCTCTTTGGCCGTAATAAACGGATCTAAATTTAATTTATCAGCATTGAGATCTAACGCTAAATAAGGCTTATTAGCTAAATTGAGACTAACGTTGCCTGTAAATGTATTACCATTAACTGATAATAGAAGATCTTGCGTGTTCACGCTTTGCGGATTTTTTTGATAATGTAAAATAGTTTTCAAATTACCTTTTATTTCGCCACTAGGGATGCCGATACCTGTTAACGTATAATCAAAATTTTTCAGATCGATTATCGCCTGTTCAGGGTATTGACTTAAATCAATATTGGCATTTGCAACATAAAATAAATCCTGTTGATTTTTATCAACATTTCCTTTGAAATCAACATTGAGATTTTTATCCGCTTTTTGTTCAACCGTTAAGTTAATGTTCCTAAAATTGATTAGCGTATCTTTTTGTTGTAGTACTAAAGTGCTATCTGCAACTTCAAATTTGTTCAATGTGAATTGCCAACTTGATTTGCTTTGCTCTTCATTCTTTTGCTTATCTTCATCAGGTTTATGAGGTATATTGTTGGCGTTTTTTTTATGTGCCATTTCACCTTTGCTATCATCGGTAATATTGATGACAGCCGACTTAACAAAAACATTTTTTACTACCAACTTTTTCGAAAAAAGTGGTAGCAGTTCAACATCTAGTCGCATATTGTCTGCGGTCAAAATAGGTTTTTGTGCACCGGTATCATTCAGTTTTACCGAATCGGTTAATATACTGACTTGTGGCCAAATATGCCAACGTAAATCACCCTCAATAGTTAATTCATAACCTGTTTTATCTCTTACTTTATCAGAAATAAATCCTCGGAAATTATTAGGATCGACAAAAACAATCAGTGAAATGATCCCAATAGCTATAATCAGAATTAAAATAAAAAGAGTAACCAATATTTTTTTTATCATATTAGTGTTCCTATAGTAAGGTTATATGCTGATTTAGTCTTTATCAATACGACTGGCTACAGCGCCATGTTGGTCTTTATATTTTGCATCTTGTCGACGATTGTAAGGTCTCGCCGCTCGCCCTGTTAAAGTCTCAAAACTTAGGGCTCCGATAGTCATCCCAGGTCTAAGTGCTAATGGGATTTTTCCAGAATTAAAAAACTCTAAGACAATTTGTCCTTGCCAACCTGGATCAATACGGTGTGCAGTTACATGCACCATAAGACCAAGTCTGGCTAATGAAGAACGTCCATCAAGCCAGCCAACTAAATCATCAGGAATCGTCACAGATTCAAGTGTAACGGCTAATGCAAGTTCTCCTGGATGAAGGTAAAAAACATGACCTTCAGATAATACTATTTCATCACTCATTACACGTTCTAATACTGCGGAAACTTCTTCTTTGGGTCCACTTAAATCGATATAGGGAGTTGTATGTTCTCGGAAAGTCCGAAATTGATTACCTAACCTGACATCAACTGTTGCGCCATTTATTGAACTTGGTGCTGGTTGAGGGGTTATTTTTAATTTACCGTTTTGTAAATATGCTTCAATATCTCGATCGCATAATCTCATGAGTTATCCTTAATTGAGCCTCTATCCTGCTATTTTAACAGTTTCTTGTTATGCCGTCGATGTTCGTAAATTAAGGTTTAATTACCCATGCCCGACCATAATGATTGTAGTATCCAGCAAGTTTACCTGCGTCATTTCCAACGCCAAGATAAAGGTCAAAATGATGGCCTTTTATGGCGCCTCCAACATCGAGCGCAACCATTAGACGAGTTTCTCGTCTACCACTATATTGACCATCTTCATCGAGTAATGGTAAATCCATTAACACCACCGAACCAAGAGGGACAAGTAATTTATCTGATGCTACCGATGCATTAGCAACCAAAGGTACAGTTGCTGCTCCTTTGACATCAGCATTGTATTGGGGCTTAAAAAAAACAAAGGAACGGTTTTCGGTTAGCAAGGCTTTGAGCTGTTTTTCAGTTTTAGTTGTTGCCCAATCTCTAATTGCTTGTAACGATATCTTTTCTTTTTCAATTTCACCTTGTTCAATTAAAATTCTTCCAATGCTCGAATAGCCATGTCCATTTTTACCGCCATAGCTGAAAAAGACCAAAGGTTCACCGTCTTCAAAATCGATATAGGCACTACCTTGAACTTCCATAATGAAGTTTTCAATTAATGAATTACTATAAGCAATTTCAAGTCCTTTGCCAGCTAATGCACCTTTATAAATCTGTTGTCGACTTGGTAATTGACCTTTATAGTTAACTGGCATTTTATAAATAGGATATTTAAATTCTTTAGTAGGTTTATGTCTGGCTTTAATAATTGGGGTATAATAACCAGTTAAGTGCACGTTTCCAAATCCATCTTGACCTGCCATTTCATAACTATTTAATCCTACTTTGTGAAATTCATTAGAAGCAAGCAAGCCATTAATCCAATCATCAACAGCTTTATAAATATGTTCATTTTGTTTGTATAATGCGGGCGATGCGGTTTTTATTTGTTCCACCTGCATAATGTAGTCTGTTATGTTTACAGGGGTATCTAAATTTGGATAGCTGATATTAAGTGATAAGGGTAATCGCCCGTCCGAGTATTGTTGACCCTGTTTAATGGGTTTATCTTGACAGCTGGTTAACAGCGAAAGTGTAAAAAAGGCAATAAAAACAATGAAAAGATAATGATTGAGTTTTTTTTTCATCTAATTAGTTATTATCAATAATAAACAGTATTGAATATGCTACACAATTATATTATAAGAAACTACTCATAATTATTAACGGACAATAAAAAGTTTTCATAAAAAATCAGCTTGCGATTTAGCAATATTGAATTTATAGTCCTATATTCCTTAAAAAATCGAAAATTACGGAATAAAAGGTAATAATAGTGATGAGCAATACATCCTCAAACAATGACCTAAAACGAAACCTTTCTAATCGGCATATTCAGTTAATTGCAATCAGTGGTGCAATTGGTACAGGCTTATTTATGGGATCAGGAAAAACAATTAGCCTTGCTGGACCGTCGATCATCTTTGTTTACATGATTATTGGTTTTATCTTATTTTTTGTTATGCGAGCAATGGGTGAAATCTTGCTTTCCAACTTGAAATATAAATCGTTTAGTGATTTTGCCAATGATCTACTCGGCCCTTGGGCAGGGTTTTTTACTGGTTGGACTTATTGGTTTTGTTGGGTGGTAACAGGTATTGCTGATGTGGTTGCTATTGCCGGTTATGCACAGCATTGGTTTCCTGATTTGCAATCTTGGATCCCGATGTTATTAACCGTCGTTTTACTGTTAACACTTAATTTATTAACAGTAAAAATGTTTGGCGAAACCGAATTTTGGTTTTCAATGATTAAAATTATTGCGATTTTAGCTTTGATTGGTATTGGATTAGGATTAATTTTCACAGCATACCACTCAGATCAAACGAATACCACAGCTGCATTTTCGAATCTTTGGGATTATGGCGGATTTTTTCCTCATGGTTTTATGGGATTCTTTGCCGGTTTTCAGATAGCTATTTTTGCTTTTGTGGGAATTGAACTGGTTGGTACTACCGCCGCTGAAACAGTCGATCCGAATAAAAATTTACCTCGAGCCATTAATTCTGTGCCTGCACGTATTATCTTCTTTTACGTGTTTGCATTAATTATCATTATGAGTGTGACACCATGGTCATTTATTTCACCAAATAAGAGTCCATTTGTTGAGTTATTTACCCTAATTGGTTTACCAGCGGCAGCAAGCATTATTAATTTTGTGGTATTAACATCGGCTGCTTCGTCGGCTAATAGTGGTATCTATTCTACCAGCCGAATGTTATTTGGTTTGGCTAAAAAACAAGATGCACCAGAGCCTTTTGGAAAATTATCACGTCGTTCAGTTCCTGCCAATGGTTTACTCTTTTCATGTACTTGTTTATTCGGTGGTGTAGTTCTGATTTATTTAGTTCCTAATGTGATGGAGGCTTTCACCATAGTAACGACGATTTCCGCCATATTATTTATGTTTATTTGGTCAATGATATTGATATCGTATATGGCTTATCGACGTAAAAAAGTGAATTTGCACGAACAATCTCAATTTAAGATGCCAGGTGGTAATTTGATGTGCTTGGTTAGCTTGATGTTTTTTATATTTGTTATTGTCTTACTTACTTTTGAAAAAGATACTCGTCAAGCATTGATTGCAACACCAATTTGGTTTGTAATTTTAGGGATAAGCTATTTTATACGTTCGCTAAAACGTCAATAATTATTACTATAATGAGTAGGATGAATTCCTACTCATTGTCTGAAGATTAATCTGCTTTGTGGTGATCTTTTTCAGGCCAAATGATACTGGCAATAATACCGATAGCTAAAATGCCTAATACGATATAAAGGCTTGTTATAGGACTAATATCAATACCATGCCCAAATAAATGGTTACTTGCATTTAATGCTAATTTGATTGCTATAAAAAACAGTAAACAAATAACCGCTTTTCCTAAGTGAACTAAGTATTGTTTCATGGCTTCTAAAACAAAATACATGGTTCTGAGACCTAAAATTGCAAAAATCATGGCACTATAAACGATGAGTGGTTCTTGGCTAACCGCGATGACAGCAGGAACAGAATCAAAGGCAAACATCACATCGCTAAGTTCAATTACAGTAATACATAAAAAAAGCGGGGTTGCGTATAAAGCTCTTTTAGGTAACTTGCCAATTAAGTTACTGTTTTCCGGTTTTGCAAGTTCTTGATCTAACTGTTTAGAGGTTAATAAAAAATGATGCCCGACAATTTTAGGATAAGCGGGAAAAATACGTTTTGCTATTCGATAAGCGAAATGGTTTGAATAATCTTTTATTTCTTCATTTTCACCTTGATTTTTTAACATCATCAAACCGGTAAAAGCAACAATAACGGAAAAAACGAGCTCCATCCAAGGTCCTAAAGCTAATAAACCTGTCCCAATGATAACAAAAATAGCACGGAATATGATGGCGCCTATTACTCCCCAATAAAGCAAGCGATGACGATAATTTTCAGGTACAGAAAACCATGAAAAGATAGCCATAATCACAAATAAATTATCAACAGAGAGAGCCTTTTCAAGTACATAACCAGTGATAAATAAGCTCGCTATTGCACTACCATGATGAAGATATAGATAAAGAGTAAATCCTAAAGCTACAGCAATCCAAAATAGTGACCATAATACAGCATTTTTTAAATTTATGGGTTTATCGTTATGATGTGCATATAAATCAATAACAATAGCTGTTGATGCTAATACAATAAAAACGATGACCGTTTCAATTGGAAAGCCTAATGAGTTGTGAATCATAATTTATCGCCTAATATGTAGTTATGTCATGATCTTTTAATAACAAAATTTAACTATTTTTACAGAACATATATATAAAAGTAGTTGAGTATATATTGATAGCAATAACAAAAAAAGATATATTTGTTTTCAATATCCCTTCCCATTAATTAAAATAATTTTGAGCTGATTTTGATGAAAAATTTCAAAGTAGTAAGTTTTTTTATTATTTCTTTTTTTTCCGCTATATTGCAAGCTCAGTCAGTTGAGTCTTATGTATCTTCGTTACCCAAAGGTAGTGATATATCAATTTTAGTTCAATCTGTTGATGACAAACCAAGAACATTAGCTAAATATAAAAGCGATCAATTTAAACAGCCAGCCAGTACCCAAAAAGTGATCACTGCACTTGCAGCAGAACTTGAATTAGGAGCGGATTTTAGATTTGAAACTAAAATGTTAACTAATGGTTCAATTGCCAATAAACAATTAAATGGTGATTTGATTATTCAACTGAGTGGTGATCCAACTTTTACGCGTGGACAGTTAAAAAATATGCTGGCAAGTTTACGTGGGAAAGGGGTTGAAAAAATAACAGGAAAAGTCATTTTAGATACTTCTATATTTACCAGTCACGATAAAGCAGAAGGTTGGTCTTGGAATAATTTAACCGCTTGTTACAATGCACCGCCGTCAGCTGCAATTATCGATGATAATTGTTTTTATGTGACAATCAAACCGGGTAAGGTCGGTGCTAAAGCCTCTATTTCTGTTTCCTCAAATATTCCTGTCACGGTGACAGGTAATGTTAAAACCATAGCTAAAAACAGTAAAGATCTGAATGATAAATACTGTGAGCTTGATGCCAGTTATACTGACAAAAATCGCTATCAATTATCCGGATGTATTGCGTCAGGATCAGATAAAATAGCATTAAAATTTGCTGTACTTAATGGGGTGGATTATTTTTCAAGTGTTTTGAAAAATGAGTTAAAACAACAGAAAATTTCATTTAATGGTGCGATTTCAGCACGTAATGAGCCAATAAATAGCAAACTTTCATTATTAGTTTCAAGCCAGTCTGCACCGCTATCAGAATTGTTAACCGTAATGTTGAAAAAATCGAACAATCTGTACGCTGATGCTATCTTTAGAACAATTGGGGCTCATTACTTTAAAATTCCAGGTACATGGCGAAATAGTGGAGATGCGGTTAAACAAATTTTACTTAAAAAAGCTGGTATTGATCTCGAAAATTTGGTGATTGTTGACGGTTCAGGTTTGTCTAGATTGAATCTTGTCAGTGCAGACAAAATGATGGAAATTCTGCAATATATTTCAGCTCATGATCGCGATCTCAAAATTATTGAAAAACTTCCTGTTGCAGGGAAGGATGGAACATTACAATATCGTAAAAGCTTTAATCAACCGCCTTTTATAGAAACCATACGAGCAAAAACGGGATATATACAAGGCAGCTATAATTTAGCTGGATTTATTGAGAAGTCAGATGGAAAAATTATCGCTTTTGTTCAGTTACTTTCGGGGTATCATCCTGAAAGAAGGGATGAGCCTAAAAATAGTGCAATAATGCGTTTCGAATCTGAATTTTATAAAAAATTTGTGATTGGTGAATAAAAAATGATATTGGCACCTAGAACAAAGGTGCCAAACCGTTAAACGCACTTATAGACTATCTGGTAAAAAACCACCGCTTTGATGTTTCCAAAGTTGAGCGTATAAGCCATTTTTATCCAGTAATTCTTGATGTGTACCTTGTTCGATAATTTTTCCTTCATCCAAAACAACCAGTTTATCCATTGCGGCAATAGTTGATAAACGATGCGCTATAGCGATAACAGTTTTGCCTTCCATTAGTGCATATAAACTTTCTTGAATAGCTTGTTCAATTTCTGAATCTAATGCACTGGTTGCTTCATCAAGTAATAATATTGGTGCATTTTTTAAGATCACCCTAGCAATGGCAATGCGTTGCCTTTGACCACCCGATAGTTTTATACCTCGTTCACCAACATGAGCATCATAACCGGTTCTACCATTAGCATCGATTAATGTTTGAATAAATTTATCTGCATGGGCTTTTTTAGCCGCATCTATCATCTCTTGTTCAGTAGCTTGATTATTACCATAAAGTAAATTTTCCCGAACAGTTCGATGTAACAAGGACGTGTCTTGTGTAACCATACCAATTTGCGCCCGTAAGCTTTCTTGATTAATCTCGGTAATGTCTTGTCCGTCAATAAGAATTTTACCTTGTTGTAAGTCATAAAAACGTAATAACAGATTAATTAATGTGGATTTTCCGGCGCCAGAACGTCCAACTAACCCTATTTTTTGACCGGGCTTAATAGTTAAATTGAGATCGTTAATTACCGAATTTCGAATCTTTTCATCGTAAGTGAAATAAATATTTTTAAACTCGATTTTTCCATCAGTCACATTTAGATTTTTGGCATTGGGTTTATCAACAATGGTTGTTGCAGTTGAAAATGTATTCATACCATCTTTCACAACCCCAATATTTTCAAATAAAGCTGCAAGCTCCCACATAATCCAATGTGATAAACCGTTTAAACGAAGCGCTAATGCTGTGGTTGTTGCAATAGCACCGATTCCAACTAATTGATTTGTCCATAACAGCAAGGCAACACCAGTCGTTGATAAAATAAG
Source organism: Gilliamella sp. CG25 (assembly GCF_046635705.1). NCBI lineage: Bacteria > Pseudomonadati > Pseudomonadota > Gammaproteobacteria > Orbales > Orbaceae > Gilliamella > Gilliamella sp. CG25. Next base: position 301,071 of record NZ_JBIDFJ010000001.1, read on the forward strand.
TAGAATAGATAGTAAATGATTCACGATTTCAAAACTGCTGACTAGCCGCATTTGTTTATTGACAGTAATCAAAAACTCATCCATAGACTCTTGGGCATACTTTGCTTCATTACCGGCATGAGAAAACAGTTTAACCGTCATAATGTTTGTATAAGCATCCGTTACACGTCCAGTCATGGTAGAACGAGCATCTGCTTGCATACTTGCAACTTTACTTAAGCGAGGAATAAAATAGTACATGGCTAAGCCATAAAGGACACACCACCCAAAGAATGGCAGCAATAGCCAAGGGGCTAATTGACCGATTACCGCAGCCATAGTTATAAACGAAATCAACACAAATATTAAGATATCAGCAACAAGAAAGCAGGTATCTCTAACGGCTAATGCAGTTTGCATAACTTTTGCCGATATTCTTCCGGCAAACTCATCTTGAAAAAAACGCATACTTTGATTAAGCACTAGTCGATGTAAATTCCAACGCATTCGCATTGGAAAATTTCCCGCTAAACATTGATGCTTGATGATTGTTTGTAATCCAATAATCAAAGTGCTGGATAAAATGATTAAGGTTAAGATTAATAGCGAAGTTTTTTCTTTTTGCCAAAGCTCATTAGGTTCGACAATCGCAAGCCAATCCACCACTTTGCCAAGGGCAGCGAATAGAAAAGCTTCAAATGCGCCACTGAGAGCACTAAATATAATTAAAAGCAGCATGAATATTCGAGTGCCTTGGGTTGATTGCCATATAAAACCTAGAAAATTTTTAGCTGCTGGTTGCGGTTCACTTTTAGGATAAGGTGACACCAATTTTTCAAAAAATCGATACATAATTGACCTAATTATTTGCTATTTTTCATTAAATTGAATCGTTGATATTAACATTGCGAGTAGAATGAATAGAGTTAGATATCCTAAAACTGATGGATAGTTATGAAATTTAACAACATTTTACTACCTATTATTGCAGATTCTAAAAATATTAAAAACTAAAGCAAGAAAGAGTTCATTTTATATTCTTTCTTGCTTTTCAATTATATCTTGAATAACGATATTTGCCTATTTTTTGACTAAAAAATATCCTTAATAATTTGTACAACTCGACCCACAAAATGGTACTTATCAAAATTTTCTTTAGAGACTTCAATGGTAGGGAATTGGTTATTGTTACAAATTAAAACCCACCCATTTTGCGTTAATCGAACTTTACGTAAAAAGGTAATATCTTCATATTCAACTAAATAGATTGCTCCATCAATAATTTCAACGATTTCCGTATTAATAATTAAACCATTATTATTGTTGATTTCAGGCGACATGAGATCCCCTTTAGCCCAATAAATGATTAATTTTTTGATATCTAATCCTCTATGAGAAGCCCAACCTTCAACAACGGGATAGTTCATGACAGGAGGTGTTTCTCGAATATATCGTTGTGATTGCGCTTCTTCTTTGGTTGGTAACTGTTTTTTATAGACGGGAATACGGTATATATTCTCGTTGTAGACATCTGCTTCATCTTCTTTAGGATCTAAAACTTCTAATTTATAGCCTGTTGCCAGCCAGTTATATGAAACATTGCATTTTTCAGCAATCACTTCCAGTCGTGTCAAAGATGGATAAGTTTTTCCTGATAAATAATCTCTGATCACTGTTTCAGACATATCACATTTTTTAGCGAAGGCAGAGACAGATAAACCTTGCATTGAGCTATGTAATCTTTCTTTAAATGTTTTTACATTTTTATTTTTAATCATATTCATTTCTGATTTGTTTCTCCTATCACATCCGTTTTTCAAATTATAGTAGATATTTTATAAGTTTTACATACAACATTAAATGAAAAGCTAATATAAAAAAGTAATTTTTTGTAATTTTGTCTGAATTGTTCGTTTTATAGCAAGTTAATTATATCAATTTGCGTATTAAAAAATCAAAATATAGTTTTTTTAAAAAAATATTTTATTTTTGTTTTTCTGTTGGAATTTTGTTTATTTCCACGAGAAAAAAAGATTTTTGTCTGCTTTTTAAATGTTTTTTATTTTATATTTGATATATGTCAAATTAATTTATTTTCATGAGTTACTTACGTTAAATTTATTTATTGATTGATTTTAAAAGATTTAATTCTTGTTTTTGACCTTTTTCTTTTAAAATTTAAAATAAATAAAAAAACAAATAAAAACGTTGACTGAAACGAAAAAAAATGGATAATAAGCAGTGTAAGGATTTTTCATTGTTTTCTTTCCTTATATTCCTTATATTTCATGTTGGCCTGTATATTTATATGCAGGTCTTTTTTTTTGCTTAAACTTCTTATGAAATCATCCCTTAAAAGGTATAATGTATAAATATATATACCATTTGTTTACAATTCTATTGTTAGACGAATTAATAAAATTTAATAAAGAGGATTTTATTATGTCATTTAGTATCCCACATCTTTTAGTCTTTCTTGCTGTTGTCGTCTTGTTATTTGGTACTAAAAAACTACGAAACTTAGGATCTGATTTAGGTTCTGCGCTGAAAGGGTTTAAAAAGGAGATGAGTGAAGATATTGAATCTAAGAATGATCCTAAATTAGATAATAAATAATTGAGCTATGAGTATTCAATTTGATGTCGCCATTGTTGGGGGTGGCTTAGTAGGTTTGGCAACGGCTTGTGCTTTAAGTCATTATGATTTGAAAATTGCCATTATTGATAAAAATATTCACCAACATGAAAGTTTGCCAAAGGATAAGATTGGGGTCAGAGCTTCAGCGCTAAATGGTGCTAGCCAGCGCTATTTTGCTCAAATTGGTGTATGGGATGCACTTTGCTTAAGTGGTCGTGTGCAAAAGTTTACTGAAATTGATGTGTGGGAAAAGAATGGACAGGCTCATTTATCAGCACAGGCTAAGGATTATGGTTATCAAAATTTAGGTTATATCATTGAAAATCACGTTATGTCTCATTATTTATATCACTATGCTTTAGCTAGTAACAACATAACGATTTATAGTCAAGAAGTGATAGATAGTGTATTCGATGATAATAGTGCTTTTTTGACCTTGGCAGATCAGGTTACTTTACCAGCGAAACTTATTATTGGTGCAGATGGTGCAAATTCATGGATTCGTCAGCATGAAAACATTTCTGTTTTAGAACGTAATTATATTCATCACGCATTAATTACAACCGTTGAAACCGAATATCCCCATCATGCTTGTGCAAAACAAATTTTTTATCCCAATGGTATTGTTGCCTTTCTTCCGCTTTATCATCCTAATAAAAGTTGTTTAGTATGGTCAACTAAACCTGATAATGCAGCTAATTTAGCTTTGTTATCTGAAACCGACTTTTCTCATCAATTATTTCAATTAACAGGTGATAAAGTAGGCCACTGTCAGTTAATTAACCCAAGAATGATTTTTCCATTAAAAGCACGCTTTGCCAAGCAGTTTGTTAAACATCGTTTAGTTTTGGTAGGCGATGCAGCGCACACAATTCATCCTTTAGCCGGGCAAGGAGTCAACTTAGGTTTTCAAGATTCGGCATTGTTAGTGTCGACGATAAAAAAATTAATTGATGCAAATCAGGATATTGGCTTGGTCAGTAATCTAAAATCATTTCAGTTTACGCGTCGTAAAGATGCGGTGGTGATGTTAACTGCAATGCAAACTATTCAAGATATGTTTAATGGGGATAATTTATTTAAGAAGGCACTAAGAACGGTAGGCATGAATACTATTGATTATTGTTCTCCATTAAAAAAACAGTTAATTAAATATGCCATGAAGATATAAATTTGCTGATGTTTATTATCCTGTAGCGTGTGCTACAGGAAGTAAAATTTTAGCTTAAGTTATTTAAAGGCGATTTGATAAGATGCCGGAACAAATGGCGATGAAGGAATACGTAAAGGCCAATATGGATCATTTAATAAGCCTCGACCAACAGCTATCAAATCTGCATCACCTCGGCTTAAAACGTAATCGGCTAAGTAATGATCCTCAAGCATACCAACAGCTATTATTGGCAAATCTATCGATTGTCTGATAGCGCTAGCCAAGTAAACTTGATAACCGGCATGAAAATCAGGGGTGTGAGCTGGATCAAGTTGTCCGTCACCGCCACCACTCACATCTAAAACGTCAGCGCCCGCATCGGCAAAACGTTTAGCTATTTTGCATCCATAATCAACACTATATCCATCTTTACCATATTCTTGCGCTGAAAACCGAATAATTAACGGCATGTCAGGTGGCATAACCGATTTAGCGGCTTTAATAACTTGTTCTCCAAAGAGTAACTTATCTTGACCATATTCATCGGTTCGTAAATTGGTTTTAGGTGAACTGAATTGATGTATTAAGTAACCATGTGCGCCATGGATTTCAATTGCATCGAAACCAGCTTCAACGGCCCGTTGGCTTGATTCTTTAAATTTTTGAATAATGTCAGCGATTTCATTTTTTGATAATTCTCTTGGCATTTGATATTGCCACTGTTTATTGGCCTCGTTAGTGCCGTCATAAAGAAGAGGAGAGCAAGATACCACATCATCAGCTCCTAAAGCTTTACGCCCTGCATGGGCAATTTGAATGGCTATTTTGCCATTTTGGGCGTGAACGGCATCAACAATGCGTTTAAACTGATCACGTTGTTCATCATTCCATAAACCTAGACAATTTGGCGAGATTCGTCCATTTGGTGCAATATTCGTCATTTCAACAATAATTAAACCAACGCCCCCAACAGCTCTTGAAACATAATGAATAAAATGCCAATCATTTGGTAAACCATCTTTAGCTTGATATTGACACATTGGAGGCATAACAATACGATTTTTTAATGATAATTTTTTAATCGTAAAAGGCGTATTTAAATAAGATATTTTAGCCATATAGAATTCCTTAAATTATTGGTGAACAATAGATTCTCAACTTTTTGTGAAGAATAATTAAGCTATAATATCGCTAATTTAACCGATAGTTAACCAACCGATCGATTTTAAGCTCATTTAATCAATCATGAATTCAATTGCTTCAATAAATTGTAAATGGGTGTTGCTAAGCCAATTTTCGCATTTTCTGTTGTTAAGTTATACCAATAGCCATTACTTTCATCTAAACATTTCGTGTTGTTAACCATGATGCAATGAATCGGTATGATATCTAAATGAAAATGGCTAAAAGTATGGCGAAAAGAAATCAATTGTTGTGGTGGAGTTGTTTGAATTCCACAATCGTTTAGCCAATTGATTAATGCTTGCTTTGTAGCAAATTGTGGTGGGCAATATAAACCGCCCCAGATACCCGATGGCGGTCGTTTTTCAAGCCATATACTCTGGTTGTATTCTAGCATCAAAAAATAAGCCGATTTTTCAGGAGTTGTTATTTTCGGTTTTTTGGTAGGATATTGTTGCCAACTGTTTGTTTGATAAGCGATACAATCACTTTGTAGTGGGCATAAGTTACATTTAGGTTTAGTGCGAGTGCAAACCATTGCGCCTATATCCATCATCGCTTGATTAAATTTTGCTACATCATGCTTTGGTGTGACCTGTTCGCTCAATTGCCAAAGTCTGTTTTCAATGCTTTTATTGCCAGTCCAACCTTCAACAGCAAAAAAGCGTGTTAAAACCCGTTTTACATTACCGTCTAAAATAGGGTAATGTTGGTTTTGAGATAGCGACAAAATTGCGCCAGCAGTTGACCGCCCAACACCGGGTAAGGCAACGACATCATCAAATAAAGTAGGGAAGTGACCTTTAAACTTGTCAGTAACCATTTTCGCCGCTTTATGTAAATTACGGGCTCGAGCATAGTAACCCAATCCAGTCCACAAATGTAACACATCATCAATCGGGGCGTGTGCTAAATCGGTTATCTTCGGAAAATGCTCAATAAAACGATTGAAGTAGGGGATGACAGTTGCAACTTGAGTTTGTTGGAGCATCACTTCAGACAACCAAACATGGTAAGAACTTTTTTCAATTTGCCATGGTAACGTTTTTCTGCCGTACTGTTCATACCACTTGAGCACGGCATTTGAAAATTTTTGCATAGTGTTAATAATATATTACATGAGAGAAGAAATGGAATCACTTGGATAGCAGCCAAGCACTTTGGTGTATAAGGTAATAGCTGAGAGTTCCTTGAGCGCAGTTTGCATTTCATGAGAATTTAGATTACCTTGTAGATCGATATAAAACATCTCTTCCCATGGCGTACCATGGATTGGTCGAGACTCCAGCTTTGTCATGACAATGTTGTGATTGCGCAATACTAGTAATGCATCAACTAAAGCCCCAGCTTGTTGACCTGTTTTCATTAGGATAGTTGTTTTAGCAGGTATCTGATTTGAAACGTCAACAGGTTGTCGAGCTAACACAATAAAGCGAGTGATATTTTCTTTTTGATTAGCAAAATCATGTTCAAGTACTTGTAGTCCATATAATTCACCGCCATCTTTGTTACCCATTGCTGCAACATTTGGCTTATTGAGGCTTGCTACCATCTCCATAGCTGACGAGGTACTGTCGCAATAGACAATTTTCCAATGAGGTGATTTTTCTAAAAAGTTACTGCATTGTTGAAATGGTTGTGGATGACTATAAATAGTGTCAATTTGCTCCAGTTTGGCATCAGCAATAGCAAGTACGCAGTGATCTATAGGTAATGAAAGTTCACCAATGATATGTAAATTGGTTTTTTGTAAAAGATCATAAACTTCATTAATCGAACCAGAGCTTGAATTTTCGATAGGTAAAATACCAAAATCCACCACTCCTTTTTCGACTTGCTCAAAAACATCTTTAAAGGTTGAACAACTAGATTCCGTCATTTCTTCAAAGTGAGCACTCGCATAACGTCGCGCAGCAGAGTGGGAGTAAGAGCCTTTGGGCCCTAAAAAAGCAACTTTTGCCGTCGCTATGGTGTTGTGATTGAGTTTTTCTTGTAAGATCTTTTGTTGTAGTAGAACGGAATCTTCAATAATAACCTGATATAGACGTTTTATTAAAATATCATCAAGATGATAGGCTTTTCCTTGATGAATAAGTGAATTGATTAATGAGCGTTCACGTTCTAAATCACGCACAGGAATGTTGGCTTCAATTTTTGTTTGAATGACTTGTGTTGAAATTTGGCGACGTTTAGCTACAAGCTCTAATAATTTCGCATCAATTTCATTAATTTTATCTCGCAAGGGTAGTAAAGGATTAACAGTCATTTGGCTTAATTAAGTAAAAAATAGATGTGTAATATTATAACAAGCTAAAAAATAAAGGCACTATCAAAGTGCCTTTTAATTTATTTATGATCATCTATTTTCTAAACTTGCTTTTCTAGTACGTCTCCTTTGATGCTATCAAAGGCTCGGCGAGATTCCCCTTTATGCTGAATCTTATTGAGTTGTTTTTCGAGTTTTCCAATAAGATCATTAATTGCCGCATACATATCAATGTGTTTAGCCGAAGCAACTAAAGGTGTGCCTTTGGTTGCAATGGTGGCATCAATAATAAATCCATCAGGTTCCTTCGATAATATAAAGTGAGGGTTGATTAACAGTGCTCTCCATTTATCTAGTTTCGAAAACTTATCTTCAAGATAACGACGAATTGCAGGAGTAATGTCCATTTGTTTACTGGTAATACTTAACGTCATGATTGACCTCCACTATGTTTACTAAAAAGTTTACTAAAAAATTCGCTAACAAATTGAGCTAACTCAATGGGGGATTTCTACCTCTACATTGGCAAATTATTGCAGTTTCGTCAATCAGTTATTTATTTATTCTGTAAATTTTGTGATTAACATTCAAAATAATTTCTGCTGATTTTAATCAATCAGATTTCAAATCTGCATTTTGCCATCTTTTTCCTATATACTGTTAACTATTTGGTTCTAATAGGAACTCGATACTTTTTTAATGAGGATATTGTGAATTATTTAGATAACGTGAAGATTGTTTTAGTTGAAACTTCGCATACTGGTAATATGGGTTCAGCCGCTAGAGCAATGAAAACAATGGGATTAACGCATCTTTGTTTGGTTAACCCAGTAATAAAACCAGATTCTCAATCTATTTCTTTAGCAGCTGGAGCGAGTGATATTATAAAACAAGCCCAAATTTTTTCATCTTTGGATGAGGCGATTGCAGATTGTCGGTTAGTGATCGGGACTAGTGCTCGTCCTCGTAGCTTACAGTGGCCGAATTTAACACCAAAAGAGTGTGGCGATAAAATTATTCAAGAAGCATCTAATAATGATGCAAATGTTGCTTTGGTTTTTGGTCGTGAACGAGTGGGATTAACTAATGAGGAGTTGCAAAAGTGCCATTATCATGTTGGGATTCCTGCAAATCCAGCTTATAGCTCATTGAATTTGGCGATGTCAGTACAAGTGCTTTGTTATGAAATACGAATGTCGATGTTAAATATTGGTTCTGTTTTAACTGAACAAGAGGCTGATATAAATAGTATTGAGTTTCCCAAAGATGAAGACATCGAACGTTTCTATCAGCATTTAGAACAAACTTTGTTGAAAACTGAATTTATTAATGCTAATCACCCCGGTCAAATTATGGGGCGCTTACGTCGGTTATTTACTCGCGCACGGATTGAGCAACAAGAGTTAAATATTTTACGGGGTATTTTAACGTCAGTGGATAAAAAATTAAGATAGATGATTATCAACACCCATTTTCAAATGGGTGTTTTAGCTTATATCATCAACTTTTTTTGCGCCAAGTCGTGCCATTCGCACCATCTTCAAGCACGATATTCATAGCATTTAGTTTATCTCGGGCTTCATCGGCTAACGCCCAATTTTTACTGGCGCGGGCTTCATTACGTTGTTGAATCAAAGCATCAATTAAGGTGCTATCAACATCGTCTTGTGATTCGCCTTGTAAAAATTTGACTGGATCTTGTTCTAATAAACCTAGAACAGCGGATAAATAGCGTAATTCGGCTGCCAATTCATTGGCATGCGCCATATCATTTTCCGCTTTTGCTTTATTAATTTCACGCGCGAGATCAAATAGTGTGGAATAGGCTTCAGGAGTATTAAAGTCATCATTCATTGCTTGACAGAACTGACGGTAATAATCACTGTCTGGTGTGGTATGAGGATGATTAGGATCGGTATCCCGTAAAGCTGTATATAAACGCTCTAGTGCCATTCTGGCTTGTTTTAGATTTTCTTCACTATAGTTGAGTTGACTGCGATAGTGACCTGACAATAAGAAATAGCGAACTGTTTCTGCATCATAATGCTTTAATACATCACGAATCGTGAAAAAGTTATTTAGTGATTTTGACATTTTTTCTTGGTCAATCATTACCATACCCGAATGCATCCAATAATTTACATATTGTCCATCATGAGCACAAGTTGATTGAGCAATTTCATTTTCGTGGTGTGGGAACATCAAATCAGACCCACCACCATGAATATCAAAATGATTACCCAATTGGTAGCTATTCATTGCTGAACATTCAATATGCCAACCAGGACGACCTTTACCCCATGGTGAATCCCAACTTGGTTCGTTTGGTTTAGACATTTTCCATAACACAAAGTCCATTGGATTGCGTTTTACATCAACAACATCAACACGGGCACCCGCTTGTAGTTGTTCTAAATTTTGACGAGATAAAATACCATAATTAGGATCACTATCGACGGAAAACATTACATCGCCATTATCAGCAATATAAGCATGGTCTTTTTTTATCAACTCTTCAACCAATTCAATAATTTGTTGCATATGTTGAGTTGCACGAGGTTCAACGTCAGGACGTTTAATATTCAATGCATCAAAATCAGCATACATCTCTTGTAACATACGTTCGGTCAATTGTTCACAGGTTTCGCCATTTTCAAGGGCTCTTTTAATGATCTTATCATCAATATCGGTAATGTTACGGACATAAGTTAAGTCATAACCTAAAAAACGCAGATAACGAGAAACAACATCAAATGCGACAAAAGTGCGCCCATGACCAATATGACAAAGATCGTAAATCGTCACACCACAGACATAAAGTCCGATTTTATTGGGGGTAATGGATTGAAATACTTCTTTTTCTCGAGATAATGTATTGAATATTTTAAGCATTCTAGTTTACTATTTATTTATAAGTGATTTTGGAGATTAATATAACAAAAATCGCCATACGACGAAATTACTTATTAACATCTTTACAACGAAAATGAAAGGAATCTAATTTATGCCATTCGGTTTTTTGATGCTACAAGCGTAGGTTTAAAAGCGGTGAGTATGGTAACTGATGCTAAACCAAAAAATAAAATTCATTGAATTATCGATAAGAATTATTTTGATAATTGCATTAATTAATTGGCGGAAGCAATCCGCCAATTTTGATTTGAAGCGAATTTTTTATCTGAAAAGACGATAAAGATAGATTAATAAAATCGCCCCTAATACTGAGATAAACAAACTTGGGAAATTGAATCCAGTGACGCTGCCCCAGCCGAAGAAAGTACTTATATATCCTCCTACCAAGGCTCCCGCGATACCGAGTAGAATGGTTTTCACCACCCCAACACTGCCTAGAGGCATGAAAAATTTAGCAATCCAACCGGCAATTAATCCTAGAATAATCCAACTTATAATACCCATGATAATTTACCCTTATTTTGTTGTATTTAATGTTAGTTTACAGATGTAGTAAATTGAATTAAAAAAAGTAATACACTTTTTAAACGTATAAATTACTAATAACAAAACTAGATGAAGATTGATGACAATTGATAAATAGAGAACAGTTTTATGAACGTACGGCATAAAATAATTTAGCTATATTCTATAATTTTTTTTATTAAATGTTTAGATATTTTATTAAGCTTTACAATTTATTTTTTAGCTTAGTATGGATTTTATCTTGAACTTAGCAGATAAAGAGGAAGAGATTATCTTCCTCATAGAGAGTATTATTCAAAAATTGTTTTGTGGAGAATTTTAATGATGTCTTCCGCATCATTACTTCTTGATAATAAACAAAGGTTATGCGTGCTAGCACCGTAACAGCAAAGTCGAATGATAAAATCATCTAAGACACCAAATACTTCTTTGGCTATACCTTTGGTTGATGTCAGTTTATTACCAATAATGGCAATTAGAGCTAAATCTTCTTCAACATCGACATGGCAAAGTGTGGAAAGCTCATCAAATAGTGCTTTAGTTAATAAACTGGTGCCATTGGTGTTGGTTCCTGTCGTATCAATGGTTAATGCAATGCTGACTTCTGACGTTGTGACTAAATCAACCGAAATATTATGTTTAGCCAGTATTGTAAACACATTCGCTAAAAAGCCTTGTGCATGTAACATATTTAAACTAGTTAACGTAAGTAAGGTTTGTTTGCGGCGCAATGCTAATGCTCTAAATGATGGCAGTTCGGATTTGATACTGTTGGTATTATAAACAATTGTTCCGCCTGCTTGTGGCGCTTTACTCGACCCGACAAATACAGGGATATTGCTTCGAACAGCTGGCACCAGTGTTGCAGGATGTAACACTTTAGCGCCAAATGTTGCCATTTCAGCCGCTTCAGCAAAAGAAATTTCGTCAATGCGTTTAGCGGATGGCGCAATTCGAGGATCAGTAGTATAGATACCTGCAACATCTGTCCAAATATCGATTTGTGTTGCATTTAATGCTTCACCAAGCAAAGCGGCAGTATAATCGCTACCTCCTCGACCTAAGGTAGTGGTTTTACCGGTGCTTTCAGAACCAATAAATCCTTGTGTAACAATAATGTTATTGGCATACAATGATTTTAAATGTGCACAACAGAGTTGTTTAATGTCTTCAATTATTGGTGTGGCTTTACCAAACTTATTATCCGTCCGCATGACTTTACGCACATCGAACCATAACACATTTTTCTGTTTTTCTTTCAATATTTCTACAAAAAGTTTAGAAGACATAATTTCGCCATGACTGACAAGTTCGTCGGTTAGGGCGGATGATGTAGCGAGACTAGCGGCTTCTGATAAAGAGGCAATATTAGCAATTATCTGATCTATCTCAGCACGTAATGTAGGATTTTGAGGAAGTTGTTCTAAAATACTATATTGAATAGATTGAATTTTCGCGATGTGTTGTGCTCTTACTTCAGCATCTCGCCCTTCAGCTAAAGCTACTAATAAATTTGTAATACCTGCAGAGGCAGATAATACCACAACTTTGACATTCGGATTGGTGACAACGATATTTGCACTGTTTACCATAGATTGGTAATCGGCAACACTGGTACCACCAAATTTAGCAATTACAAATGATGTTTCCATGAATTCCTCATATTAAAAATTATTATTTTTAACAGAGTTAGAGCGAGGTCATGACTTATTTACCGTTAAGGAAAATGAGTAAAACCCTGAAGCGCTCCACCTGTTAGGGTGACAACCCAAGGGATTCAGCCCTTGCAGTCGATCTAACTGAGTTCTGGATTATCAATTAAATCTCGGCATTACATCCCCTCAATCATTTATTAACGGTTCCAGCCCCTAAAATAATCTACCTGAGTAATGCGCCTCTTCGTTCTTGTGATTTAAATTACAAAATCAGTATGTATAGAATTAACGATTCTGTTAATTGTGTCAATAGGTTAAATATTAAAAATTCAAATAATAACAAAAAAGTTAACTGATCAGTTTTTATAATTCCTGTTCAAATAGCTCAAGAATAATTTGATATAATTTTTTCACCGTACATCCTTTCGTTGGTGTACTGAAAATTGTATCATCGCCAGCAATGGAACCTAAAATACCTTCTGATTTTCCGATTGAATCAAGTAATCTTGCGATAAGTTGCGCAGCGCCTGGGCTAGTTCGAATGACGACCATTGAACTATTATAATCAATGTCTAAAACCAAATTTTTTAATGGGCTGCTTGTCGTTGGAACACTGATTTCAGCGGGTAAACAATAAACCATTTCCGATTTGGCATTTCGTGTTCTCACGGCGCCAAATTTAGTTAACATTCTTGATACTTTAGATTGATTAATATTGTCAAAACCTTGCTCTTGAAGAGCTTGAACAATTTCAACTTGTGAACTGAATTTTTCTTGACTTAGCATCTCTTTAAATACGCGAGTGAAATCATCTTGTTTCATAGTGTTCCTTTGGATTAAATGTTTTACTGTTTTGACATTCAATTTTATTTATAAACATTGCTTAAAAGTTTAAAATCAATCAGATATAACAATATAGAACTCAGAAGTTATCTTTTATTGCACAAAAACTTTTATCGAATGGAGAAATAAAAGCAGTTTATTTTATTAGATAATTATGCATCAAAGTTGCATAAAACTAAAGTTTCTATTTTACAGGTTTATTCGGTCGAAAAGCTTTAACAACATGTTCATGTGTTTCGATGTATGGTCCTTCTAATAGCTCAATACAGTAAGGCACACTGGCAAAAATACCATTTACAATCACATTTCCAGCATTATCTTTCACACCTTCTAATGTTTCTTGAATAGATTTAGGTCTGCCAGGTAGATTCAGAATTAAACATTTGTTTCGTATTGCACCGATTTGTCTGGATAGAATTGCAGTGGGCACAAAATGCAAACCAATTTGACGCATTTGTTCACCAAAGCCAGGTAAAATACGATCGGCTATCGCTATTGTTGCATCGGGTGTGACGTCTCTTAAAGCTGGCCCTGTTCCGCCAGTTGTCAGTATTAAATCACAATGTAATTTATCCACCAAATCGCATAAGGTTTGTTCAATTAACGGTTGTTCATCAGGGATAATACGCGGTAGGGTTTCAAACGGGGTTTTTAATGTTTTTGTTAACCAGGTAATTAAAGATGGAATTCCTTCATCTTCATATACACCATTAAATGCACGGTCTGATACCGAAACCAACCCAATCTTAATCATAATATTCTTTCCTTACTTAATGATTTATTTTAACTTAATTTAGTTTAAGCGTAAGTGAGTTGATTTAAACAAACATTAATCTTTTTTATGTTTTGTTAATGGGGTGCCATATAATCAATTCAAATAATGCTAAAAAGCGCTTTACAATGAATAATTATATTGTCAATATTAATTCACATCAAATAGGATTTTATAGCAATTTAATTATAAAATATTCAATTAGGATACATCCATGTCATCTATTCCTGCACTTGAGTTAATTGAACTCAAAAAAATTTATAAAAATGGTGTAGAAGCATTAAAAGGTATTAATTTAACTGTACAAGCTGGTGATTTTTATGCACTGCTTGGGCCTAATGGTGCTGGAAAATCCACTACGATTGGAATCATAAGTTCTTTGGTTACCAAAACATCGGGTCAAGTTAAAATTTTTGGATTTGATTTAGATAAAGATATTGTCAACGCCAAAAGGCAGTTAGGGTTAGTGCCTCAAGAATTTAATTTCAATCAGTTTGAAGAAGTACTGCAAATTGTTGCAAACCAAGGTGGATATTACGGATTACCCCGTAAATTAGCACTTGAACGTGCTGAAAAATATTTACGTATTTTAGATCTTTGGGATAAGCGTAATAGCCGAGCAGGTATGTTATCAGGTGGCATGAAAAGACGACTCATGATAGCAAGAGCATTAGTTCATGAACCTAAATTATTAATTCTTGATGAACCAACGGCAGGGGTTGATATTGAATTACGACGTTCTATGTGGGATTTTTTAAGAGAAATCAATCGTCAGGGTATTACGATTATTTTGACCACACATTATTTAGAAGAAGCAGAAATGTTATGTCGGCATATTGGTATTATTCAACATGGTGAACTCATTGCTAATTCCTCTATGCGTGATTTACTGGCGAATAGTCAATCTGAAACGATTATTATCGATTATTTACCAACCAGTCAGCCTATAGTTTTAAACGATTATGCATTTACCAATGTAGAGCCAGGCGTGTTGGAAGTTAAAGTCGATAAACAGCATGGATTAAATCAATTGTTTGAGCAACTTAATCAACAACAAATCAAAGTTATCAGTATGCGCAATAAAACCAATCGACTTGAAGAGTTATTTGTTGATTTAGTGCGTAATGATACTCAAACAAAAGGAGCCGATAATGAATAACTTATACTGGATAGCCCTAAAAAGTATCTGGCGTAAAGAGGTGATACGATTTTTAAGAATTTGGATTCAAACCTTAATTCCTCCTGTTATAACTATGTCACTTTACTTTATTATCTTTGGCAATTTAATTGGGTCACGAGTTGGCAATATGGGTGGTCATAGTTATATGGCATTTATTGTACCGGGATTAATTATGATGTCGGTAATTACCAACTCTTATACAAATGTTTGTTCATCATTTTTTAGTGCTAAATTTCAACGTAATATCGAAGAACTTTTAGTTGCACCTGTACCAACACATATCTTAATTTGGGGATTTGTTGGTGGTGGCGTTATTCGAGGTATTTTAACTGGTGCTTTAGTGACAATGGTATCCCTTTTTTTTGTGACTTATGAAGTTCATTCTTGGGTATTCGTTATTTTCACACTACTATTAACTTCAATACTATTCTCGTTAGCTGGACTGTTAAATGCAGTTTATGCTAAAACATTTGATGATATTAGTATTGTGCCAACATTTGTGTTAACGCCGTTAACTTATCTTGGGGGGGTATTTTATTCAATCACGTTACTGCCAACATTTTGGCAATGGGTATCTAAATTAAATCCTATTGTCTATATGATTAATGGTTTTCGTTATGGTTTTCTTGGTACCACAGATGTTTCACTATGGATCACTTTTTCAATGCTTATCTTGTTTGTGGTGATTTTATATATCGCTGTGTGGCGTTTGATTGAGAGTGGTAAAGGATTAAGAAGTTAAGCAGTAAAAATAACACCGCCGACATAAGTCGGCGGATAAGTATAACCGTTAAGTTTATGTTAATGATTGGACAAATCAAGCAATTAACACGCTAAAATAACAATATTATTGTCGAGATTAGACATTAATGGACTACTCATAAATACCTAGTTTTTTCTCTAAGTAATGGATATTTGTTCCACCTTTTTGGAAGTTTTTATCATTCATAATTTCAATGTGAAGATCAATATTGGTTTTGATACCATCGATAACGAGTTCAGCTAACGCATTTTTCATACGAGCGATCGCCACTTCACGAGTTTCACCATAGGCAATTAATTTACCAATCATTGAATCATAATATGGTGGTACGGTATAACCAGCGTAGATATGAGATTCCCAACGAATACCAAACCCACCCGGCGCATGAAAACGAGTAATTTTACCCGGTGATGGCATAAATGTTTTTGGATCTTCTGCGTTAATTCTACACTCAATCGCGTGACCTTTAATATGAATATCACTCTGTTTGATTGAAAGTGGTTTGCCAGCGGCAATTAAAATTT
The DNA here is from genome assembly GCF_046635705.1 of Gilliamella sp. CG25. NCBI lineage: Bacteria > Pseudomonadati > Pseudomonadota > Gammaproteobacteria > Orbales > Orbaceae > Gilliamella > Gilliamella sp. CG25. The sequence continues at coordinate 317,463 of NZ_JBIDFJ010000001.1, forward strand.
GTTCTCGAATCAAATCAACGCCAGTTATCATTTCAGTTACAGGATGTTCTACTTGAATACGCGTGTTCATTTCAATGAAGTAAAACTCGCCATCTTCAAATAAAAACTCAAATGTACCTGCGCCACGATAACCAATCTCAATACAAGCATTAACGCAACGTTCCCCGATAAATTTACGCATTTTAGGCGTAATACCAACAGCAGGAGCTTCTTCTACCACTTTTTGGTGACGTCTTTGCATTGAACAATCGCGCTCACCTAAATAAACTGCATTACCTTGACCATCAGAAAGCACTTGTATTTCAATATGACGTGGATTTTCAAGGAATTTTTCCATATAAACCATATCATTATTGAAGGCAGTTTTGGCTTCTAATTTGGTCATTTTAATGGATTGTTCTAGATCTTTCTCATCACGAACAATACGCATACCACGACCACCACCGCCACCTGAGGCTTTAATAATGACGGGATAACCTATTTTTTTGGCTATCTGTTTATTTGTATCAATATTATTGCTCAATGGACCATCAGAACCAGGTACACAAGGCACACCTGCTTTTTTCATGGCTTCAATCGCAGATACTTTATCACCCATTAAACGAATCGTGTCTGGTTTTGGACCGACAAAAATAAAACCAGAACGTTCAACTTGCTCTGCAAAATCAGCATTTTCTGATAAGAATCCATATCCAGGATGAATCGCAGCTGCACCGGTAACTTCGGCCGCTGAAATTAATGCCGGTATATTAAGATAGCTTTTGGCAGACGCTGCAGGACCGATACAGACAGTTTCGTCTGCAAGTAAGACATGTTTTAAATCTTTATCTGCCAAAGAATGAACAGCAACAGTTTTAATGCCAAGTTCTTTACATGCACGTAATATACGTAGCGCAATTTCACCGCGATTAGCAATAAGAATTTTATCAAGCATATTCAATCTCTTAATCGTAAAAATTAATTAATAAATTCTGATTATTCAATAATGAATAATGGTTGATCAAATTCAACGGGTTGACCATTTTCAACTAAAATAGCTTTAATAGTCCCAGCTTTTTCTGATTCAATTTGATTCATCATTTTCATCGCTTCGACAATGCAAAGTACATCGCCCACATTCACTGTTTGCCCAACTTCAACAAACGCTTTTGATTCAGGGCTAGGTGTACGATAAAAAGTACCAACCATTGGGGATTTTATTGTTGTTCCAGAAACAGCAACAGGCTCGACTTCATTAGCCACTTCTCCATTAGAAGAAGCTGATGTTACTACAACAGGAGCAGCTTGAGGAATTTGAATATTTTGTACAGGCGCAGAATAGCTTGTTGTTGCCACTGAACGGCTAATACGTACTGATTCTTCACCTTCAGAGATTTCAAGTTCTGAAATACCTGACTCTTCAACTAACTCAATTAATTTTTTAATTTTGCGTATATCCATGAATTACACCGTGTTTATTTGATATAAGTAACAATTAATTAATGCATCCTTAATATCTTAAAAGAAATCTTTTAACGTGATAATAAGGCAGTAACTCAACATTAACGCCGCAGGATACACTGTAAAATATAATTTGTCATTATATATCTCCTTTACAATCTATTGCTATACTATTTTCTAGGTATTATTTTATAATTGCGATACAATATTATAACTCAATTATTATTGAGGCTTGCTATGGAATTGACAGACTAAATAAGATATTATTTTGACCGATTTTACAAGAAAATTATATTTTATAATTAGCTTGCTTCAAACTCTAAATATACTTAAACAAGATTAATTCTAGGAAAAGTTTTTATTATGTTCAAAAAAGTTCGCGGCTTGTTTTCAAATGATTTATCTATTGATTTAGGTACAGCCAATACACTTATTTATGTAAAAGGGCAAGGGATCGTATTAAACGAACCTTCCGTTGTTGCCATTCGACAAGATCGTTCTGGAACACCGAAAAGTGTTGCTGCTGTCGGACAGGCTGCGAAACAGATGTTAGGGCGTACTCCAGGTAATATTGCAGCTATTAGACCAATGAAAGATGGTGTTATCGCTGACTTTTCTGTCACAGAAAAAATGTTACAGTATTTTATTCGCCAAGTGCACAGCCATAGTTTTTTAAGACCTAGCCCGCGTGTTCTTGTTTGTGTGCCTGTTGGGGCAACACAGGTTGAACGTCGTGCTATTCGGGAATCGGCATTAGGGGCAGGTGCCCGTGAAGTCTATTTAATTGAAGAACCAATGGCAGCCGCTATCGGTGCAGACTTACCCGTCTCGTCACCAACGGGATCGATGGTGGTTGATATCGGCGGCGGAACAACAGAAGTTGCGGTGATTTCCCTTAATGGTGTGGTTTATTCTGCTTCTGCTCGAATAGGTGGTGACCGATTTGATGAAGCTATTATCAACTATGTTCGTCGTAATTATGGTGCTCTCATTGGAGAAGCAACAGCCGAAAAAATTAAACATTTCATTGGTAGCGCTTATCCGGGCGATGAAGTTCTTGAGATTGAAGTTCGTGGTCGAAATTTAGCAGAAGGTGTTCCTCGTAGCTTTACGTTGAACTCGAATGAAATTTTAGAAGCGTTACAAGAACCATTAAGTGGTATCGTGAGTGCTGTCAAGGTCGCTTTAGAGCAGTGTCCGCCAGAGCTTGCTTCTGATATTTCTGAACATGGTATGGTATTAACAGGTGGTGGTGCGTTATTACGTAATATCGATAAATTGTTAGCCGCTGAAACGGGTATCCATGTTGTTGTCGCTGAAGATCCGCTTACTTGTGTAGCACGAGGCGGAGGAAAAGCACTGGATATGGTTGACATGCATGGTGGTGATCTTTTCAGTGAAGATTAAGATTTGTCTTAGTTACCATTTCATTTAGTGCAATAAAGTGGTAAATTATTCAATATCATACTTTCTTATCCGTCGACATTGTCGACGGAGTCACATCTTTGTATCAATAGCGCTTAAGTATATAACAGGTAAGTATTGAACAATGAAATTACTTTTTTCTAATCGTTCACCGCTTAGTGTGCAACTATTTATTTCTATGGCACTTGCTTTAATTTTAATAGTTTTTGATGTTAATTATCGTCCATTTAAAGAAATTCGATATTATCTTGATACTATTATTTCGCCACTTTATTACATTTCTAATTCACCGGCAGCATCGTATGATTCACTCTATGAAATGTCGAAATCCAGAGAAGAATTAGTCAATGAAAACGAAAGATTATCTGAAGAATTATTAAATAAAAAAGCTGATCTGCTACTACTTGCACATTTAAGACACGAAAATAATCGATTACGGGAATTATTGAAAGCACCTTTATGGCATGAAGAGCATAAAATGGCTGCTCAAGTTTTATTAGCTGATACTAATCCTTACGCTTATCAGATCGTTATCAATAAAGGGCAACATGAAGGAGTATATGTTGGGCAACCTGTGATTGATGAAAAAGGTATTGTTGGACAGATTTATGAGACAGCTCAAAACACGAGTCGAGCTATTTTAGTTTGTGATTTTCAACATGCCATACCTGTTCAAGTGCAAAGAAATGATATTGCTATGGTTGCTGTCGGTAATGGATGTAATAATGATTTAACACTCGATTTTTTACCGAATAATGTTGATATTAAAGTTGGTGATGTTCTTGTCACATCGGGGCTAGATGGTCGATTTCCAGAAGGCTATCCTGTTGCGGTAGTAAGTTCAGTTAAAATTGATATCAGTGATTCATCACCCATTATTTCAGCTACTCCGACTGCTGATTTAAAACGACTACGTTATCTATTACTATTATGGGGCGATCAAGGAGAACAACATGAAAAACCCTAGAGGAATACTGGTTATTTGGATAACGTTATTTTTAGGTTTATGTTTACAAATTATACCTTGGACGCCATCTTATAATATATACAAGCCACATGTACTAATGCTCTTTTTAGCTTATTGGTTAATTGCGCTTCCGCATCGTGTTGGTATAGGGACAGCATTTATTCTAGGCATTATTATGGATCTCTTTTCCGGTACGATAATCGGTATCCATGCATTTATTTTTTCTATTATTGCTTATTTACTGATTTTTAAATACCAGTTGATACGTAATTTAGCATTATGGCAACAATGCTTTATTATTTTTGGCATATCAATTTGTTATAATTTATTGATGTTTTTATTTCAGGTCAGTATTTATCATACTATAACAATGTCCCCATTAAATTTACTATCAAGCTTTGTTGACGGAGTATTATGGATAGTAATTTACCTATTTTTACGACTAGTGAGACGGAGCTTTGCGATCAATTAATTAGCGATCTATTTAACAGGAATCTTTATGTCAGTTGAACTATTAATGAACGTAACACCTTCTGAAACTCGTGTCGCTTATATTGAAGATGGTGTATTACAAGAAATTCATGTCGATCGTGAATCTCGGCGTGGTATTGTTGGAAATATCTACAAAGGTAAAGTGATCCGCATTTTACCTGGCATGCAAGCAGCATTTGTTGATATTGGTCTTGAAAAAGCAGCCTTTTTACATGCTTCAGACATTATGCCTCATACGGAATGTGTATCGGATACTGAGCAAGAGCAATTTCAAGTTAAAGATATTTCTGAACTTGTTCGCCAAGGACAAGACTTGATGGTACAAGTCGTTAAAGATCCGTTGGGAACTAAAGGGGCAAGGTTAACTACAGATATTACATTGCCTTCTCGTTATTTAGTATTAATGCCCGGTCCAAACTCAGCTCACGTGGCGACTTCTCAACGTATTGAAAGTGAAGAAGAACGAGATAGACTTAAAAAAATTGTTGAACAGTATGTTACCGATCAAGGTGGTTTTATTGTTCGTACGGCAGCTGAAGGTGCAAGTGCGCATGAATTAGAACAAGATGCTAATTTTCTAAAACGACTGTGGTCAAAAATACAAGAGCGTATGGCTAGGCCAATCAGTAAAAATCTGGTTTACGGAGAATTACAACTTTCTCAGCGTGTATTACGTGATTTTGTTGGCGATCCTATTGAGCGCATTTTGGTTGATTCAAAATTAACGTATGATTTATTAGTTGAATTTACGCAAGAATTCATGCCTGAAGTTACTGATAAACTAACGCACTATCGAGGTAGTGCGCCAATATTTGATCTCTATGATACAGAAAACGAAATTCAACGAGCACTGGATCGTAAAGTTAAATTAAAATCAGGTGGTTATTTAATTATCGATCAAACCGAAGCCATGACGACAATTGATATTAATACAGGCGCATTTGTTGGGCATCGCAATCTTGAAGAGACAATTTTTAATACGAATATCGAAGCAACTATTGCTATTGCGCGTCAATTACGATTACGTAATTTAGGTGGTATTATTATTATCGATTTTATCGATATGCAAGAAGATGTCCATCGAGAACGAGTGCTCCAATCACTACAAGATTTTTTAGCCAAAGATAGAGCAAGAACGACCGTAAATTCATTTTCGACTTTAGGCTTAGTAGAAATGACGCGTAAACGTACTCGTGAAAGTTTGGGGCACATTTTATGTGAAGAGTGTCCAGCCTGTAAAGGTCGCGGTATCGTCAAATCCGTAGAAACCGTATGCAATGAAATATTGCGTGAAATTGTCCGTGTTCATAAAGCACATCGTTCTGAATACTTATTGGTTTATGCGTCTGCAGCGGTTGCCAATGCTTTAAATAATGATGAATCACATGCTTTAGCTGAAGTGAAAGTGTTTGTTGGTAAACGTGTTGAAGTCAAAGTTGAACCGCTTTATATTCAAGAACAATATGATGTGGTATTAATGTAAAGCTTCAAAGCCTTGAGATATTAAAAATTAACAATATATTGATAATAAGTGAACTTTAAAAATTATTAAAGTTGAAATATTAATTAAGGAATCTATGATTGTAACTGAAGTAAGTGAACGACTACTTTGTCCAAATAACCTAAATCATTCAGATATTATGCGTTTATTGGATATGTTAGGTTCAAGAAAAATTGATTATGGCGATTTGTACTTTTTATCGGGCTTTTATGAAAGTTGGGCAATCGAAGATGGTATTATCAAAAATGCTTCTTATCATCGTGATCAAGGTGTGGGGGTTAGAGCTATCATTGGTGAAAAAACAGGGTTTGCCTATACCGATCAACTTGCTTTAAATCGCTTAGAGCAGAGTGTTTTGGCAGCAAATTCTATTACAACTTTACAAACGCCAATTAAAATTACTCCCCTTAAAACATTGGAAAATAGCTTAAGATATCCGTCAATTAATCCAATTAATGGCTTTTATCAAGATCAAAAGATAGCCTTATTAAGGCAAGTCGATCAGTTAGCACGTGCGCTTGATTCACGAGTTACAGAAGTCTCGGCGAGTTTGACTGGCAGTTATGAAGATATCCTTATTGCGGCTACTGATGGGACTTATTGTGCCGATATCAGACCATTAGTCAGATTATCCGTTTCTGTTCTTGTCGAGCAAGATGGCAAGCGTGAACGTGGTAGTAGTGGTGGTGGTGGTCGTTTTGGTTATGACTACTTTTTAACTATTCACCCTAAAACAGGGGAAAGCATTGCCGATAGCTACACACGTGAAGCCGTACGCCAAGCATTAGTTTCACTATCTGCTAAACCAGCACCAGCAGGAACAATGCCAGTTGTTCTTGGCGCAGGTTGGCCAGGTGTCTTATTACATGAAGCCGTGGGGCATGGCTTAGAAGGTGACTTTAATCGTAAAAATAGCTCTGTATTTTCAGGAAAAATAGGTGAAAAAGTCACTTCAGAACTTTGTACTATAGTGGATGACGGTACAATGGAAAATCGACGCGGTTCACTTTCTATTGATGACGAAGGAACGCCAAGTCAAAAAACAGTACTGATAGAAAATGGCATCTTAAAAGGCTATATGTTTGATAAACTCAATGCAAAATTGATGAATACTCAATCTACAGGTAATGGACGCCGTGAAAGCTATGATTGTCTTCCGATGCCTCGAATGACGAATACCTATATGTTATCAGGCAATTCAACGTTCGATGAAATTATCAGTAGTGTTGATTATGGTTTATATGCACCAAATTTTGCTGGCGGTCAAGTTGATATAACCTCTGGTAAATTTGTTTTCTCCACATCAGAAGCATATTTAATCGAAAAAGGCAAAATAACGACGCCGGTAAAAGGGGCAACATTAATTGGTTCCGGTATCGAAACCATGCAACAAATATCAATGGTCGGGAATAATCTTGAATTAGATTCTGGTGTGGGTGCTTGTGGTAAAGCAGGGCAGAGTGTACCGGTAGGTGTTGGGCAACCAACATTGAAAGTGAATAATTTAACTGTAGGTGGTACTATTAATCACCAATAACTTAGATGAATAGGATTTTAAAATAGATGGAAACAATCATTACTCTTTATCAAGCTTTTATTAATATGGATGTTGCAACACTATCAAACCCTAATGTCTTATGGACATTATATGGTATGTTATTTGTCATCATATTGTTAGAAAATGGCGTCTTACCGGCAGCTTTTTTACCGGGTGACAGCTTGCTCTTTTTAACTGGTGTGCTAATTAGTCTTGATGTTTTCCATTTCGGGTTAATCAATGTCATCTTAATTGCAGCAGCAGCCCTGGGAACTTGGTTAGGTTATTTACAAGGGCTTTGGCTTGGTAATACCAAAATTGTAAAAGGTTGGATGGAACACCTGCCTGAAAAATATCACCGTAAATCCGAAGTTTTATTCCATAAATATGGATTACAAGCGTTGTTTATCGGTCGATTTATTGCTTTTGTACGAACATTATTACCGATGATGGCTGGATTATCCAATCTACATAGTAGAAAATTTCATATTTATAATTGGATTAGTGCAACATTATGGATTTTCTTGATTGTGACTTTAGGTTATCTATTCGGTTTGTCGCCGATTTTTAAAACCTATGAGAAGCAGATCATGTCTCTTTTGATGTTAATTCCTGTATTGTTATTGCTTTTAGGTTTGATCTTCTCTATTTGGCTGGCGTTAAAACGTTGGTTAAACAAAAAGAAACAAGTGCATGTCGCTGAAATTGAGAATCAAAAAGAAGAAAATTGAAATTAACCGATAAGCCGGGTTCTGTCGTGGACAATCATTCCTCTAGGCTAATACTCACGCATTAGCTCAAGCAGTCTACCCGGATTCAACGCGGGCCGCGCCAATGAATCCCTATTTGACCTTGCTCCGAGTGGAGTTTACCGTGCCACAACTGTTACCAGTTGCGCGGTGCGCTCTTACCGCACCCTTTCACCCTTACCTGATCTTAACTATAAGCCATCGGCGGTATACTCTCTGTTGCACTAGTCGTAAATTTTAGCTCACGCCAAAATTCCCCAGGCGTTACCTGGCACTCTGCCCTATGGAGCCCGGACTTTCCTCCCCTCTGTTTGTCTCCTCTTTTACAAGGACTACAACAAAGCAGCGATTGTCTGGTTAATTTCGCAGATTAGTATAGCGTAAAGTATCATTTTGTCTAGCACAGCATCATGATTTTAGCATCACTGATAAGAATATCTGTTTAAAAGAATGGTTTTTAAACTCAATTAAACTATTTTTTATCTCTAGTTTTACTAAATTAAAAATAATGATGCAACTTGCGAAGTCACAATAAAAGATTGAGTCATCATATACTCCCTAATTCATTCACTAATTAAACTAAAAAACTATTTTTAAACAAAATAAGAAGTCACTTAAAATTAATATAGTTTAATACTTTAATTTTGTTGAAAATATCAGTCAATACATAAAATTTAGAAACAAATGAACTTAATCTTTATATATTTCATTGAAATATTTCTTAAGTTTCCTGATTATTTTTATTTATTTTTTCTATCATTTCTTCAATCATTTCTTGATTTAAACCGGATGATTCAAAATTTAATTTTTTTTCATAAACAACACGCTTAATTGGCTGATTTGTTTTTGCATCAATATAACGACTAGGCCAAATTTCGGCCGGATCTAAATCAAGGGCTTTAGCAATGATAAATTCCCCTTTTGTCCATGGTCGAACAAGCGCATTACCAAGAGTTGACGAACTAAAACCCGATCGGCGTGATAATTCAGATAGTGTTGTCCCTTTCTTTTTTAGTGCAGCTATAATATCAGCGTGATGCCAATCGCTGAATTTTATTTCCATTTTTTGTTCCCTCTTAGTTTATAACTTATTTTATCTATGCTATGCTCTAAAATTACTGAAACGAGTAATTTCATTATTCAAGTTAATTTGCAATAATAACTCGTTTCTTATTTAGTATAACAAGATTTCTTTAATTTCTGTATTTTTTTCTGGTTATTTAAAATTAGGATGGTTAAAATGAAAGAATGGTTCTCATCTAAAGAGCTGTCAAGCATTGCAGGGATGCCTACAACAATACAAGGTATTAATCGAAAAGCAAGAGCTGAAAAATGGACTGCGCGTAAACGTTCAGGTGTTCGAGGTAAAGCTGTCGAATATCATATTGGAAGTTTACCGTCAGATGTCAAAAAAGCATTATATATTGAGGAAGAGAGTGCAAGCTATGTAATTTCACCCATTGAACCTCTTCAACTTTGGATGACTGCTTTTGAACAATTGACACCCGATGAGCAATCGATTGTCTCTTCATGGCTAATGCGAAATGGTATAAAAGATTTCATCAGTTTCATCAATAAACAAAATAAAGAAGATTAGTGTTATTAATTTAGCTGATATATACTTTAGCGCTTATAAAATTTAGTTATTACGGAAAAGTAAATGGGAAAACAATTTCAATTAACAACAAATGACGAAATTATTGCTTATTTAGTTAAGCAATTTCCAGATTCTTTTGCGTTCGGGAGTAATGTCAAACCTTTAAAAAAGGGCATTGTTCACGACATTATTTCCCGATTAAATGAAAACCCTAAATTAAGCTTAGCTAAACTCAATGATGCGTTAGATTTCTACATGAATAGTCAGCATTATTTAGAAAATATAAAAATTGGGGTTTATCGGATCGATTTAGACGGTAATCCCCATGAAATCATAACTCAGGAACAGATGGATCTTGCTAAGCAACAACTAATAGAAAGTAAAGAAAAAACGATAGAATCCTTTAAAGAACAACCCAAAGTAAACAATAACGCAATTCATTCACAACCCAACAGTTTAATTATTACGGCAGAACAGATGGAAAAACAGTTTCAATTGACAAATAGTAAAGAAATTATTGTATATTTAGCCCAACAATTTCCTAATTGTTTTACTATTGAGGGCGAAGCAAAACCCTTGAAAATCGGCATATTTCAGGACATACTTTCACGTCTTGATGGAAACCAAGAATTAAGCAAAACGAAACTACGTGTTGCCTTACGTGTTTATACCAATAATTGGCGTTACTTATATAGTATAAAAGTTGGCTCGCATCGTGTTGATTTAGATGGTAATCTCAATGAAGTCATTACCCAAGAACAGATGGATTATGCACAACAACAGCTTAAAGAGAGCAAAAGTAAAGCTAAAGAGCACTTTAAAAAACAAAACAAATCGAAACCTAAAAGAGCTTATACTCCACCTAAAAAAAATAGAGTTTTAAAAATTGGTGATTTTGTTAAGGTTACGATGGGCAATAAACCATTAAAAGTGCAGATCATTGATATTGAAAAAGAACATATCAAAGTAAAGGTTGGTTCAGGTATGCAACTAACAGTTAAACCAGAGCACATAATTAATCAATAGAGAATGGCAATGAGTAATTTATTTAAAGGTATAAGAAAATCGTTACTTGTTCTTTGTGTTATTAGTCCAAGTATCGTTTGCCAAGCAGTTCAGACTAATTCGTCAGTTACAGAACAATTACCTACGCTTAAACAAGATCAAATTCATCAAATTGTGGCAAATAGGGTAACTAACTATTTTACTCAAGCCCATTACCGTAATTTTGATTTAGATGGCGCATTTTCAGCCAAAATCTTTGACCGCTATTTTAAACTATTAGATGGCAATAAATCTTTTTTTATTCAGCGTGATATTGATAGCTTTAGAGATAAACAAGCGTCGTTAGGTCAAGAGCTTTTAGATGGCGATTTGAAAATGGCCTATGATATTTATAATCTTTCTATTCAAAAAAGATATAACCGATTTCAATATGCTTTAAAAGTTTTACAACGCCCTATGGATTTTTCAACTAATGAAAATATTGATTTTAAAAGAGAAGATATTTCATGGGCAAGCACCGAAGAAGAGCTTGATAATTATTGGGATAAACGAGTCAAATATGATGAGTTAAGTCTTTCATTATCCGGTAAAAATGAGAAAGAGATACGTGAGGTTTTAACTAAACGTTACAATCGTGTGTTAAAAACATTGTTACAATCTAAAACTGAAGATGCGTTCCAAGTGTTTATGAATGCTTTTGCACGCGAAATTGATCCTCATACCAGCTATTTGGCGCCACGAAAGAAACGAGACTTCGATGCTGAGATGAATTTATCAATGGAAGGTATTGGAGCCACTTTAAGTCAAAAAGATGATTACACCGAGATTATGTCTTTTGTAACGGGTGGACCGGCTGAAAAAAGTAAACAACTAACCATTGGTGATAAAATTATTGGTGTCGGACAAGGTAATTCAGCCATTGAAGATGTTATTGGCTGGCGTCTCGATGATGTTGTTGAAAAAATTCGTGGGCGAAAAGGAACTGTTGTCCGACTCGAAATTTTACCGGCAGGCAATAGTAGCAAACCTAAAATTGTTGAACTAACACGTGATAAAATTCATTTTGAAGACAGGGAAGCTAAACTAAAAATTATCGACAATCAACGAGGGAAGGTTGGTGTTATCGAAATTCCGAGTTTTTATATAGGATTAACTCAAAAAGTCAATTCACTATTAACGCAAGCTAATCAAGATAATCTGCAAGGGCTTGTTATCGACTTACGCGATAATGGCGGTGGTTCTTTAGCAGAAGTTATTGCATTAACTGGGCTATTTATTGATACAGGGCCTGTGGTTCAAGTGCGTGACAATCTACAAAAAATCAATGTTTATGATGATAAAAATGAAAGTATCAAATATTCAGGGCCAATCGTGGTGATGATAAATCGCTACAGTGCTTCTGCCTCTGAAATTTTTTCTGCCGCAATGCAAGATTATGGTCGAGCGTTGATTGTTGGAGAAACGACATATGGTAAAGGTACGGTGCAAACCTCACGAAATATAGCTTATCCGGTAGATGCAAGATTACATCCGGATTGGCCTGAATTAGGCGGTGTGCAATATACTGTTCAAAAATTTTATCGAATCAATGGTGGGAGTACGCAACTTAAAGGGGTTGACCCTGACATTGACATGATCAATGAGAAATATGTTGACGAAACCGGTGAAAGATATTTAGATAATGCATTGCCGTGGGATAAAATTCCTTCAGCGCAATATTCAAAAGTTGCAAATATCGAGCCATTATTGTCGGAACTTAAATCTAACCATTTAGCCCGAATTGCCAAAAATCCTGAATTTATCTACATTCAAGATGATATTAAACGGTTCAATGATAAAAAGGATAGTCGTTATATTGTTTCTTTGAATAAACAATATCGTGAAGATGAACAAAAGAGCGATGATGACCGAGATTTGAAACGCATGAATGAACGTTTGAGTCGCGCAGGTTTGGCTCCAATTGCGAAATTAGAAGACTTACCAAAAGATTATAAACGCCCCGATGCTTATTTAGATGAAGCTGTTGAAATATTGCTTGATTTTGCGCCTAAATATTCCAAAATTGCGAAAGAACAAGTAAACAGTAATGTCATTCCATTAAACATTTCGGTTGATCAATAGAATAATTAAAATTGGAGATAAAAATATGTGTTCAAATTTAAAATATGCATTATTTAGTACAGTAGCCATACTCGGTTTAATTGCTGCATTTGGCGTGATTGTTTGTATGAATTAAAAATACTTGAAAAATTGTTTTGTGACGATTATAGTATGCGCCTGCTTTTGAAAAGCAGGCTTTATAATTTAGGTGAGGTGTCCGAGTGGTTGAAGGAGCACGCCTGGAAAGTGTGTATACGGCAACGTATCAAGGGTTCGAATCCCTTCCTCACCGCCATCTCTTCCCGATTTTTGCTGGACTTTACGTTTAAAACAGCGTTATCCAACATTTTAGTTTTTAGAATATTGATTATAAAGTATCAATTTTTATTATCTATACGTTACTAAATTGTGCTTTTGATTCTTCTCTTGCTTGAGAATAGCAAATATCCGAAACGAACTGATCATAAATCTCAGCATCAACTGCGTGATTATCAAGTTTCAGTTTAATTAATTCTAGAAGTTGCCAGTCATTCTCATTGCTAAAGTTTTTTATAAGTTCGCTAGCCCGTTTATCGATCCACTCATCTCTTGCATCTTGTTTTTCAATTCTATCAAGCATTTTGCAAAAATTAGCTTCATAGGCGTTTTCAACTAATCGGTGTAATTGATGCATCACGTACCTCGTTGCTGTTTATCTATTCCAACTAAAAAAGCAATAATCCAAACAAGATTAAAATAAAAATACCAAATAATGAAAATTTGATCTCGGTATTCGTTAATTGATAATCAGGATGAAAACGATCTTTTATTTTCATCTTAACAAAATCTCTATTCGTCATATTAACCTCTAAAAAAGCCCCGATTTCGGGGCAAAAGGGTGTAGAATATTACTGTCTTTCCAGTTGTCAGATATTCAATAAATTGGTTTACACAAACTTGTATTGAATATCTCATCAAAACCGCAGTATGTTCGTAAGCCCCTGCTAGCTACTTGAATCTTGTTACCCCATTAGTAACTCGTGGTATTGCTAACTTTATGGTAAGTTGATTAGTTTTGATAACCATAATGATAATATAAGTTATCAAAAAAGTCAATAACAAAAGTAATAAAAAATGAGGTTACGATAAAAAATTAAAATGTTAGGGCATAATGGTAGGAACATAAACCGCCGAAGCGGTAAATGTTATGTGTCGATCAATCCAATATCGATGATTGCCACCAGACTCTTCCTAGAATGGTGATATCATCCAAAGAAACAGTTTCATCATCATAATCTGAATTGTAACTTCGGATTTTGACTTGATTACCAGGCAATCTTTCCAATATTTTTATTCTTAATAACCCGTCATGATTAATTGCGTATATTTTTCCATCTCGAATATTAGTGTCTGCTTGATTGATACCGACAGTTGACCCGTCTCTAAAAACAGGTTCCATACTATCTCCATAAACAGTTAAACATACGGCACAGTCTTTATCAATTCCGTATTTTCGCATTGTTGACCGTGATAATCGCAGTTTGTATCCGTTATAATCTTCAATATCATCAGCAAATCCGTTACCTGCAGAAAGCCTAACATCTTTGTAAAATGGCACTTCAACTTCATCCTCATCAAGTGGTGTTTTGCTATCCCATTCATCGATAGCACCTAGCATTGTTGCATTGGCACTATTTTTAGTTAATTTCGATTTGCCAACACCTTTTGTCAGCCACAATAAATCAACATTTAACGCGTTGGCTATTTCAACAATTTTTCTTGATGTATTGGATTTTCCTGACAGTAATTTTTGAATGGCGGGCTGACTAATTTTAACCTTTTCAGCTAATTGATGTTGAGACATACCAGATTGTTTCAATGCTGAATTTAATCTTTCTGTAAATGTCGTCATTTTTTTATCCCATTGTAATGAAGTACTTTATTGTATAACTCAAGTTATCATCATTCAAATAACATTGGTTATTGATTTTTATGATAACTATTGTTATTATTAATAATAATAGTTATTTTAAAGGAGTATTTCAAGAATATCTTTGTCATGATCAGTGCTAATAGAGATATAAAAAATAACTTTAATACTGAAAGAGAGATAAAACATGAATGAAAACATGTTGATAATTAATTCTTTTACTAGTTATTAATTTAACGTTAATAAAATGAAACTACTTGAGGTGAATAATGCTAGCAAAACAAATCAATGTTGAACAATATCAAAACCCGACACAATGGCTTAATAAAGTGAGTTTGAATGCTGATTATGATATCACTCAAGTATTAACCCGTTGGGGTAATTGGGCTCGAAAAGAAGCTTATCAACAACGCAAAGTGTTTAGTCTATATCAATCCCAA